>JBDRBG010000135.1:0-10494 GCA_043823005.1 Candidatus Omnitrophota bacterium | reverse complement strand
TTGAAAGAGTTACATCATTTTCCTTTGCCCGCCTTACAATCAGCTTATACTGGCGGCCAAGATAGATAAACCCTTCACCAGAAACATATTCTTTATTGTAGGATTTTTTCTGAAACTGTTTAAAAAACTGTAACTGTTTATTTAACCACTTCCATTTTTTCTTTAAAAAAGCGTCCACCCGATCATCATCGGCATGCAGTGGACACCGTAATATGATCCCCATGTCAGGACAGACAGTCAAACTCAATGTTTTTCTTTCCTGCCGTAAAAATTCATATTTGTATTTATACTGCCCGTAAATAAATTCTCTCATAACATTAAAATATTTCGTGATTATTTTCAGCTAACATCATTGTCTTGTCTAAAATCTCTCTCATTTCCTCATCAGTCAACTCTATGCCACGTTCCCCTTTAACAACATCATACAAATAATCATCTATTTTATTCCTCATTATTCGCTTAACCTCATCATTTTTATACCAATCCACGATACTTTCCTTTTGCAAAACATCATGCACATCAAATATAATTTGTTCAAACTCTTCGTTGTTTAGGTTATACGCGCCGAAACTGCTTTGCAAATTACGATAAAAAATGTCCGCCCCTGTCTTTGCTTTAATTCTTGCCGGCAACCGCTCATCTTTCTTTTCAACAACATTATCCTTAATTTCTTTCAATTCGTTCAAAGCCGCGACATCTGCCATCTTCTCTTGACGCATCTTTTCCAAAATTTCGTGAATCTTTTCCGAAAATCTATGATAAAATTCCGGATCTGTATCCATTTTTTCGGTAATAGTCCTCTCTGTCTGAGCCGCTATTGCTTCTGCTTTTGATTTATCAGATCCTAAAGTTTCAATAGCTTTTTCGAACTGTTCACTATCTGTTATATTAATCTGCTTCGTTAAAAGCTCTACACCCTGCGCGTCAACATATATATCCAGAATGCTAACTAAGGACCGCTTATACTTCGTTAAATCGACCTTATCAGCATACCTCAAACTTGCTGACTTGCGAATTTCAATAAGCTTCTTAATCTCTTTTTTATAAACATCAATATGCTTAAATTCTTTACAAAAATCCTGCAACACCAGACACTCATTAAAATTTCTTAAAAACTTATTAAGTGCTTCGTAAAAAACTTGCCTTTTTTGCTCCCCATCTTCAGAACTAACGCCGCCCAAATTCTCCAAATACTCTTCACTATCACTTTTATTCTCAATTTCCTTAAACAAATCATGAACTTCAGCATAACTTTGCTCAAGTTCGTTTATCTTCTCCTTAACGTCAATCAAAGTGCGCTTCACATCTTCCTCGTCATAATTACCAAATAATTTCATTGCAGTATCAATATTTTTAGCGTTCTCAGAATAATCTATTATATAACCCGCAGTCTTTGGTAATTCACGATTCTCAAACAGCCTGTTAACACGCGCAATCGCTTGCAATAAATTGTGATCTCTTAAATCTTTAGCTAAATACAATACTGTATTACACGGCGCATCAAACCCTGTAAGCAATTTGTCAACTACAATCAAAACTTCAATACCATCTCTGTTATACTTAAAACTCTCAATGACGTCTTTCTCGTATGATTCCAAACTTCTGTATCGCTCTTTTGATTTTTCCAAATATTCAATAACTTCTTTTTTATGAGCGTCTTCATCATCAACAATTCCATTTTCCCCGGAAATAATAAGAGCTGTATTTATCGTTCCACTATATTCAAATGCCTTCTGCATCAATACCGCGGAAAACTTAGATGGCGCGACAATTTGAGCCTTCAATCCGGTATTTTGAAATTGATCACAATAATGCAATTCAATATCAACAGCAATATCAGCAATACGCTGTGGATTGTCTTTAATGATTTTTGTGCCTATCAACTTCTGAAGTTCTTTTTTGGCCTTGTTATCTAAATCTTTTGTCAGCGCCTCAACACGCCTGTCGATTTGTTCCCTGTTTTCAATAAGATCAACATAACGCCCTTCATAAATAAGCGGCAAAATAATATTGTCTTTCAGGGCATCATCAATTGTATACTTATCAATATATCCTCCAAATTTTTTCCAGCTTTCTCGTTCTTTTTTCAGCAAAGGAGTCCCCGTAAACCCAATATAACAAGCATTAGGCATTATGCGATTCATTTCAAGGTTAGCAATACCGCTTTGCGTTCGATGCGCTTCATCAATAAGAACAAATATATTTTTATCAAGATTATATGCCCGTTTATTTGACGCAGTATCGAATTTGTGAACAAGCGTTGTAATAACATTAAGGTTTTTCTCTTCTAACAAATCCACAAGATGTTGTCCGCTAGTAGCTCTTATTACACCCTTCTTTAATCCGCAATTTTTAAATGTTTCCGCGATTTGTTTGTCTAAATTTTTCCTGTCTGTCACAATAATAACACGCGGATTTACTATGCGTGGATCCTCAATTAACGCTTTAACAAACATAACCATAGCAAGAGATTTCCCGCTACCCTGAGTATGCCATAAAAGCCCGCCTCTCCTCTTGTCACCATCAACACCCTTTTGATATTCTTCAATACGCTTTAACGTCTTATTAACAGCAAAATACTGCTGATATCTCATAACCTTTTTAATGCCCGCGTCATAAATAATATAATTTTTTGCGATATCAAGTAACCTTGCTGGATCAAGCAAACAAACAATCCCTTTATCTTGTTCTGTAACTAACCTATCTATTGTCTGTTTGTAATTATCCCCTATTTTCAAATCTTCACATACCTGAGAATAAATATCTCTCCCAATCACCTTATTGACATAACTATCCGTATGCTTCCCCACATCTTCCGAAGACACGCCTTTTTCTTTCCATACAGAATAAAACTTATCCGGCGTCATTGTTGTCCCGTACCGCAATTCCGTACCATTAGCCGCGATTAATAACTGCGGATAAGCGAAAAACTTTGGACAATATTCTGCCCGCTGATTACGCGACATCTGAGAAATGGCTTCTCCTATTTCAACACTGGCCTTTTTATTTTCAATAACCACAAAAGGTATACCGTTTATAAAACAAACAATATCCGGCCGAATATTAGATCTACCGCTTGCCGGATATTCAACCGTCACATGATAAGTATTTTTTTCAGGATGATAAAAATCAATAAATCTAAAACTTTTAGACCTGTTCTTGCCCTCATGGAAAACCTTTATTGTTTTACCGCCTAAAGTAGGCATTATCATGTTATATACAGTTTTTGAAGTATCTATTAAACCCTCCAGCGGAAGATTTTCAAGTTCATCTATCGCGTCACATACATTTTTTTCAGTAAACTTGTACTGTTTTCCATGATGTTCATACTCGTTTATATCCATAAGCGCCTGCGCGGCGATTTCTTTAAGTATAAACTTTGATGTATCTTCTCCCCTCTGACGCGTAACCTCTGCGGCGGGAAGATATGTATACCCCATATTAATCAAAACCTCTACAAAAGGAAGTTGAGACTGCCTTATTTCATCGAAATCAGCTTTAATTTGCTCCATAATTAACCTTTAATTGTCATCTATCGATTCAAAAAGTTTTATAATCTGTTCAGGAGCGGGTAACTCTTTTTTGAATTTCTCCGGCAATGTCTTAGTCACTATATATTTAGCAACCGCGATTGGCTTGTTACTTTCCTTCAACGCGTATTCAACTATCATCCTCTTTTTGCTTTTACATAAAATTATCCCAATAGACGGATTCTCATCTTTCTGCCGGGCAACATCATCTAAAACCGCAAGATAAAACTGCATCTTACCAGCAAATTCAGGCTTGAACTCTCCAATCTTCAACTCAATTGCTATGAGACTTTTAAGATGCCTGTGATACAACAAAATATCTATAAAATATTCCTGTTCAGCTACCTGTACCCGAAATTGATTACCAACAAAAGTCAGCGCTCCGCCCATTTCAATTAAAAACCGATTTATCTTAAGCATAAGCGCGCGTTCAAGCTCTTTTTCATTATGTTCTTGCGCCAATTCTAAAAAATCAAACGCGTACTCATCTTTTACCGCAAGTTTTGCCTGATTGCGAATCCTAGCCGGTAATGTTTTTTTGAAATTAGTTTGATTTATAACCATTTTTTCATAACTTTGGTTCTCAATCTGATGGATTAATACACTCTTTGTCCACCCCATTCGCTTGGTCATCCGAATATAAAATTCACGTTCTAAATCATTCTTACATCGCTCAAAAATCACAATATTATGCGACCAACTAATTTCTCGCACCATTGGTGCGAGTTTTTCACTTCTGCTATAAGCCAAATAAAAATTGCGCATTCTCCAAAGCCCGGATGATGAAAACCCGGAAACCCCGTTGAATTCAACCTGCAAATCTTTTGACAAATTTTCAACAATAGCCTTACCCCATCCATGCTTTTTTTGCCGCGAGACAATCATTGCTCCGATATCCCAATACAAGTTAATAAGCTCTTTATTTACCTTCTTGAAAGCCTGGTACTGCGCTTGATGAATCCGTTCCTTAATTTCACCAATAAACGCCGTATACTCTAATGTACTTTTAATTTTTTTCATGCTTTTGATCCCTTGTTAATAAATTTTCAGGAGTACGAATATTTCCCCCGATTAAATTATTTAATAAATACTTCTTCTGCGCTGTAATCAGTGTTTTCTTCTTTGAGAGAGCTTCAATTTCATCATCTGCTTTGGTTAGAATGTCGGCAATTGCTTGTTGTTCTTTAACGCTAGGGATATCGACTGCTATTTTCTCTAAATCTTTCTTATAAACATGCACAACTGATTGTCCTTGCCCAATACGTCTTATTGCCTTACGACAACCCCCCATATTTAAAGTATACGCAAGAAAAATACTGTCACACTCTCTAGGAGTGAACACTATAATATCACCACCCGCATAGCACTTTTCAACAAATAGATAAACTGCTGATTTGCCAATCTCATCTATCGTTTCACCAGACCCAGCAAAAAGAATATCCCCCTCAGAAATAAGCTTTGCTTTACCGGCGACTTCTTCACTTATAAATGATCGTATTTTTTTAATATAAACATCATGATCTGTGTAAAGCTCTCCATATCTAACAGCATTACATCCAGACTCTTTCAAATCAGCTTTAGTTATGTCCGCCCCCTTACTAAAAGAACCGATTTTTGCAAGAATGTTTTTTTTCCATTCCCCAGAAAACCCCTTCAACCGTTTTTTACCCGTCAAAAGCTGCTGCATCAACCCTTTTTTAATATTCTTCTTAATTTCAATCTTTCGATCCAACCCCTCAATATATTCATCCCATGTTTCCAATACAGCCACTATTCGTTTTTGTTCGGGGAGAGGGGGTAAAGACAAGGAGATTTTTTCAATATCACTTTTATAAATATGAACAACCGACTGCCCTTGACCTTTACGTCTCAACTCTTTGCGACAATGACCAATATTTAGCTTATAAGCTAAATATAAACCATCATCTTCTTTGGGTGTAAAAACTATAGTATCGCCGCCTGCATAACAAATCTCATCAAATAAATATACAGCAGATTTACCTATTTCATCTATAGTTTCACCCGATCCTGCAAATAGTATATCTCCTTTCCGTATTTTCTTTGCATAAGAAATTACATCTTTCTTAATAAAAGAGTAAATCTTTTTAATTTTATAATTATGTTTTGTATAGAGCTCGCCATACCGAACAGCATAACAACCAGATTCCGACAAGTCCGCTTTAGAAATGCCCATTCCTTTAAAAAAAGAACCCAATTTAGCCAAACTCTTTACTTGCCAACCATCTGGTATATTTTTTTGTTTTATTTTATCCATTTTATCCTTCAATACTTTTAACCGCAGAAGATGTAATCTCTTGTCCTTCTGCCTTAGAATCAAGCTGTACTTCTCTATAATGCAAACATGAAAATTTTAAATAATCATCTATCTCATCCAAATCAATATTACCTTTTTTAATATCACTAGGGAATATACCAATTACTAGCTTATCAGCAATATTCAATACTTTTGAAGTCTCAATATAACTCCGAATAATTTCCTTAATTGCGGTTGTTCTATTCAAATCAGCAATTCTCCCATGCCTAGTACTTATAAGTGGAACTGTTACGGAATCATCTCTACCCGACTCTAACGCTATATATTCCCATACTTTCCCCAAGCAAAGCAAAAAATCATCTACTGTTGATTCAACTCGATTATTCTCCTTTTTTTACTATTAACTAACAAATAAAACTTTTTATCTTTTTGCTCTACCTCAACAGTAGTCCCTATATCATGCGCTTTGCCTATCTTCACTTTTTCCGATATATCCTTCACCAAATGTTGATCTTTTCCTGCGTAATATTCGGAAATCAGTTTATTAAGAACACTTTTGGCCTTTTTTACATTCCCGCCTAAAGAAACATCAAAATGATCATTTATTGGGACAATTAACGCACCCCTATTATTGAATGCATCACCAACTCGAACTTCAATATAATTGTCTTTATTTCTCAATTTATATCCAAACACGGTTTTCGGTTTATTTTTCATTAATGCCAGAAGAAACAACAAAACAATAACAATAACAAAAACAGAAACCTTTTTAAAAAATTTGTCAGCATCACCGTTAGTCGAATAACTCGCCATATCAACTATCAGCCAAAACAAACCTAAACCAGATACAAAATCAATAAAGATATTCTTTCATATACATATCCAACGCCCGATACTACTCATAGCCCCAAACCTTTGTATGTTTGATCATTATAATAATACGGACCCATTTTCTTTTCACGACGTAAAGATACATGGCTATCGTACCAATTAGTTATTGCATGTTCTATGATTTTTTGTTGAAAACTTATATAGACAGCAAGTCGATTGTCAAGTACAGCAGGACACAATTCAGCATCCACACTACGCTTATTATTAAGATTAACCCCAATTATTGGAATATCTCTTTTAATCGCCTGTTCTATTTCCCATTTAACAAATTTATACAAATATCTTGTATTACTCCCTATCAAAAGAACAAAAACTTCAGTACTTGCAAGCCTCTCTCTTAATTTCTGTTTTATTGTTTCTTCTGACGAATAAGGCATCAAATTATTCAAATCATGTGCATCATAAAAATTGAAAGATGTATTATCGTTTTTTTTCCATGCCTGCATTAGGCGATAATAATGAATATCGTTATCTGCATCAAATGCCACATAAGTCTTGTTTGTGTCGCCCATAATTAAAATCCTCCATTAAGTCTTACCTATTCTACTCATTTCTCAATTTCTTTAAATAATTTGCCTTTTCGTTTTCCCTTCAATCTGCTTAATACTTTTATCCGGTGTCGGCAAATTTTCCGGCATTGTACCGCCTAATTCTTTAATTGTTTTACGAACTTTTTTTTCAACTTCATAATGCGTTTGATTAGCTTTATTTTTTCCTTTTACTTGATCTCTCTTTAATTTTTCTTCTGCCTGCGTTGCGCGGAAAAGATTTGCCGCCAACTCAGTACTGCCCATATGATCCAAAATTTGCTGAGACTTTTTTAAACCCTTTTTGCCGTGGATTCCTTTAGCGTCCAGTCCTCCATAAAGCCCCTTGTATCCATGGTTTTGAAAAATAGCAAAATCTAAACGAGTTTCAACTCCAGATTGTTGAGCGGCCTCAACCAACTGTTTGTTATGCTCTTTTAATTCATCGCGCAAAAAAACTCTTTTTTTATCTTCGCTTAATTTTTGAAACTTTTGGTCATCAACAAGTTCTTGCCGGCGAGTTTGCATAGCAAAATATGTTTGTCCATTCGCTATGACTGGTTTAGCCGGGTCGCCATTTTGTACAATTAAATAACAAGCATATCGAGAAAGCAATACATCCGCAACTTCCCGCTTGGCTCCTGATCCAATTTGAACCATTACGAGGATATCCTCGAAATGGTCTTCCGCAACATGCCCGCTATTACGACACGCTTCTTTTGCCTTATTTAAAACCGGCATAAAATGACGATATTCCGAATATTCTAGAATCTTGGCTAATTTTCGAGCCATCCAAAATTCTTGCCCTTCACTCTTTATTTGTTTAATTTCTTCAAACGTAGAATGATGTTTTTTCTGTATCTCGTTTCCCATGTCTGCCTCCCTATTTTATCCCTAACTCCTTCAAATAAAACGCCATTTCTTTTCCTAACTTCTCCAGCTTAGGTTCAAGCTTTGCAAGCTCTTTTAAATTAGCTGATATGTCAATCTCTTCTTCTTCCTCAAAAGTATCTACATACCTTGTAATATTAAGATTAAAATCATTCTCTTTGATCTCATCAAAACCAACGTTGCGGGAGAACTTCTCTATAGCTTTACGCTTTACATAAGTGTCATAAATTTTATTTATGTTCTCCTGCGTTAGTGTATTTTGAGCTTTACCCGGCTTAAACTCTTTTGAGGCTTCGATAAAAAGAACATCTTTCCTTTTTTCATTACTAGCGCCTTCTTCTCGAGAACGATCTATAATAAGTATAGCAACCGGTATTCCTGTAGTCTGAAACAGCCCCGCGGGTAAGCCGATTACAGCATCAATAATATTCTCATCAATCAATTTCTCCCGAATCTTACCCTCAGCGCCGCCCCGAAAAAGTACCCCATGAGGAACAATAACCGCTACGCGTCCCGTTTTTGGCTTCGCGACTTCTATCATATGAGAAACAAAAGCATAATCACCCTTGTCCTTAGGAGGAACACCCCTGAAAAATCTTTTATATCTGTCATGTTCAGCATTCTCAGCGCCCCATTTTTTCAGGCTAAAAGGAGGGTTTGCAACAATAACATCAAACTTCATTAATTTATCATTTTCAACTAATAGAGGATTATTAAGAGTATCGCCCCACTCAAGCCTCGCTGAATCTTTACCATGTAAAAACATATTCATTCGCGCGAGTTGATAGGTACTACCTGTAGACTCTTGTCCGTATAACGCATAATTTTTCGACCCCTGCTTTTCAACTTCTTTTCCAGCTAACAACAATAAGCCTCCACTGCCGCATGCTACGTCACATATGCGATCCCCCTCTTTCGGTTGCGACAACATAGCAACAAGTTCAGCAACTGTCTTTGCGGTGAAAAACTCGCCAGCCTTTTTGCCGGCGTCAGCTCCGAATTTTTCTATCATGTACATATATGAATTCCCAATAATATCTTCATCTATGTCGCTTAAATCTATTTTATGAAAATCATTAATCAAATGGCGCAACATCTTATTCCGCTGTTCTTGACGCCCGAGTATAGCCTCAGAATTAAAATCTACGCTAAAAACGCCTTCGAGTTTATTTTTATTAATATCCTCAATCCTATGTAAAACCTTATTGAGTTCTTCCCCGATATTATCCTGTTCATGAATACTATAGATATGATCAAATGATGTTTTAGGCGGCAGGTAAAAGCGGTCTAGCTTCATCTTTTCAGCAATACGCTTCTCATCATTTCCAAATCTTTGTTTATACTTTTCGTGCTGTTTTTTTGATAAATCACTTAGATATTTAAAAAACAGCATTGCCAAAACATAATCCTTATAAACACCGCCATCCACCGATGTGCGTGATGAATCAGCGGCTTCCCACAAAACCTTATTCAATACTTCTTGTGTGTATTTGCTTTTTTTAGTCATACTTAACCCCTCGCTATGTTTTTAATTGTTGCGTCCATAATATTTTTTTGAAGTTTATTTTTTCTTATCAACAGTTTTTCCTGCTTCCTTAGATTTTGATAAAGAGCTCTCATCTGCTGTTGTTTCATAATCGGCAAAATAGGAATCTCAATGTTTTCTAAATCTTTTTTCAAAATTAATTTAATTGCCGCGCCTGTCACTACTTGTGCTATATTTTTTCTCCCAAAAGAAGAATTGAAATATATCACCAAATACTCTGGCAAAACACTGCTTTCTTGTTTTACCCGCAATAAATACACAGAAGAAGACGCCAAAATCTTTTTAGTAGACCTCACTATTGCTGAACGAAAAAGTCCACGTGCACCGATAACAACATCCCCATCTTTTGCAAATGCTTTAGTATGCGATGTATCTATCGCTGTTCTTGCTAACAAATCATCGTTAACAAATAAATCCTCCTTAATATTTTTCGCCTGCAAAACATGCAACGAAGAATCTGAATTTTCTTTTATTGCTCCTCGAAAAGTATAACCAGCAATCACATCAGCAATGTCTTTTAACTTCTTTTTATTTTGCATACGATGAAGATACTGCATAATTGTAAATTTGTCAAGTGTTTTTTTGCACACACTGCCATATACTGCAAAAACCACAACAACATAAAATTAAAATAATTGGGGGGAATGTGAACGACGCTCTGAAAACATACCAATATCGACGAATAGTCGGTCATACCACCCATTTAATTCCTTTTTAATTCCATCCTGAATAATGAAATTGGTTTAATTCCGATATTAATCATTCCTTTTATTTTTCTTATCATTCGTTCTTTTTTGATTCATACTTGTTCATATGAATAATAAAAAAATAATT
>JBDRBG010000134.1:0-4834 GCA_043823005.1 Candidatus Omnitrophota bacterium | reverse complement strand
ATAACTAAAAAAATAGAGTATACAAAAAAGGCTATTGCTTTGAATGATCTGACAGAGACAAAACTAGGGCTTTGTGATTTATATCTCGAATCAGGCCAAATTGAAAGCTCTGAAAATTTGCTGGTCGAAATGGATAAAGACGATAAGCTCAAGGACACGGAAAAAGATGATATAAAGAAAAGGCTTGAAAGAATAAACAAAATAAAAAAAGATATTCTTTTGTGGACAACTACATTTGCCCGTGTTCAGGCGCGTTTAGATAAGTTTAAAAATACAAGAGACGAAATCAACAAAAAAATAGCGGCTTTTAAAAAAGAAAAAGCTGAAACAAAACAAGATTCTAGAAAAAAAGCAATAGATACAGAAATAGCGTCATTAAATGATCGATTTGAAACATTGATCGGTCCGGGTGAAAAACGCATATTAGAAAGTTCTTATATGAAAAAAGAACGCGAAGGTGCAGCAAAAACAACTGAGGATAAAGAGAAAAAAAAGATCAACGAAAGAAAAAAGCGGTGGGTACAGGTAGCAGGTCTGCTAGAACAACGAAAAGCCAATTTAGAGAAGAATGTTGCGGTAGCCCGAGCTAAAAAGAGCAGTATTGTATTCGAGTCTACGGATAGATCTATTGTGTTGAACTGCCTGCTTCGTGAAGTTGAAATCCGTTTGAACAAAAAAGAACTAATACTTGCAAAAAAACTGCTTATACAAGCGGAAGAAATTGCTCAGCATGTCGAAAATAACGCTACCTATATCGCTAGATGTAAAGAATTATTACGTTTAATTAGATTCCAAAAAGGCGAGAAACCTGAAGTCGACGATCTGCTTGCGGAATACGGCGGTATAATCGGCGAGGATTCTTCCCCTGAGCTCAATCTTGAGGGTTATGCGGGATGCGTGCAGTGTAACCGGAAACTATACAGCATCAAATCTAAAACAAGCGAAAATGAAAAAGACGCTAAAAAAAGAGAAGATCAAAGAAAAACAAATAAGGAAACTCTGGACAAAGACCTTGCGTACAATTACGCGAATATGTTTATTTTTCTGAAAGACCTTACGCCGGAGAGAATTAGGAGCATTCAAAAACAATTGCCTGCAGAACTTCAGAAAATGTTTTCCTTTTTAAACCAGCTTGGCATTCAAACAATTCAAACCTGGGAAAATGTTTGTGAAACGACAATTTCTCTATGGAAAGAACAAAATGAAAACGACTATAAGGGCAAAAAAACTGTTAATGAAAAGGACGCTGTAGATAGTTATAAATTAAAAGCATTTTTCGCCGCTATAAAAAAAGACAGGGACTCGGAAATATTTAAACTTTGCGTGAAAAGCCTAAAAGCGATTCGATTTTCGAGTGAATCAGAAGAACTTATGTCTTTTTGTTTGAAAAAGATTAACAGTTTTTTGATGGAAGACATTAATCGTAAACCGGAAAACAAAAAATACTGGAAAAACAGAATCGTTAAAGATGAAAATCTTCTAAATAGTCTGAAAAGACCGGGCAAAAATACGTTCAATAAAGATATCGCGAAACAGATTATTGATCTTTTCTTTTTAACGGAAGGTGCGTTTCACGCGTCAATCGCGAATATGCTTTCCAGAACTAAATGGCAGGATGCAATGTTTGTAGAAACAGTAGGCTCATACTTTCTTGAAAGATTTTCTTCTCTGTTTATTGAACATCTAGAGAAAAGCCGTTATGATGACAGTATAATATTTCTGCCAAATATGCCTCCCTCAAAAAACCGGATTCTTCTAGTTCAACAAGTAACTGAATTTTTAAATGTAATGTCCGAAAGAAATGTTTTGATTGACAGCAAGATCAGCGATTCAATTAATTTCTCTTTTGGGATCATGAATATAAGTGTAAAACGTTACCAAAAAGCTATTCCGTATCTTATGAAAAGCTTAAACTCGGAATACAGACAGCAGGCACAGAGGCTACTTGCGTATGCGTATCATAAAATAGGGGACAAAACAGGGGAATGGCTTGTGTTCCAGGCAATGGACAAAGAATCTCCGAATTCGACTTTGACTAAAGATGCACGAGAAGAGATCGGTTTTAAACGAACAAAATCGGTTTTTTGGGAAACTTTGCGGATTTATGCAAAGCATTTATTATGGGCGCCTTTATGGGAACGCGGTGTATTCTTTGGAATGCCGCTTATAATGGCTGTAAGTATTACTTCTTCAGGATACCCGTATTTGTCTTTTGCGAGCATTCTGGCGATTCTGCAGATCTTCTTTAGTAGTGCTTTTATTTATTATCATTATCATGACCAAAAAGAATGGTCCACAGCATCTCTTATTTCAGGCGCGAATATTTTATTGCCGTTTTTGCTTAATATCTCGCCAATGGGACTTATGACTACAGCTATTACAATGCATTCAGTAATAAATTTTATAGCCATACGTATAAATGAACGTAAAGGCGCAAAAATTGTTCCATATGGTACAATAGAAATTTCTCGAAAATTAGAACCCGGTATTCGTCCGGTTCTCGCGCCGGCTGAAAAGGAAAAAATCGCGGTTATTGGGATCACCGGATCAGTTCGCCGTCAGGAGACGACTACGAAAGAGCTATTAACACAACAATTTCCATTAATTAAACAATATCCGCATATTCGATTTGTCAGAGTAAGCGATAAGCAGATCTTTACAGAACAAGCCAAAGATGATGAAGAAATCTGCCCGTATATCTTAATAGAACTCGAAAAAGATGAGGAAATAATCGAGGCTATCCCGGATGCCATAAAAATGGCGGAGATCCAGGCATTCACGCGTGTTTATCCGTATTTGGTGCATCCGTATCTTAATGGTGATTGGAATAACTGCGTAAAAGAAATTCAAGGCAAAACAAGACTGGAAATATTCACCATACTTCGAAACGCAGTACCCGTTGAAAACAGGATAGACGTGATGGAATCCGCATTACGCGGATATTTTATGTCAAGGAACAGAGGCATTTCTTTGCCGGAGCCTACGTCTGCCGAGTCTATTCCAGACGTTTCTGAATATGAATCATGGACAATGGAATATACACAAGCAATGGATACATGCGTAAATGCCGGAGATTCAAGTCAATTATTGTCCATGACCAAACGATTAACAGACTATTTAACTGTAAACCCGGATGTTTCGCTTGATGGACTGCTTTTACAACACAGGAACATCGCGGCAAAACAGGCAATGTCTCGGATTCAGGATAAAGTTTATACAGATAACACCTCACTTGAACAAGATATTTGGATGCTGGAAAAATATTTGACTACTAAAGATCTTGGGAAATTACCGCGTATAGGGTTTCACGGAGAACAAGCCGGGCATAAACCCGAAGGGGAGTTCTGGTATTTTGTTGTTGATTCGTTTGGGCCTGATAATATGGTTATTCGTCCTACCGAATTTTTGGAACGTTTAATGGGCACGGTAAGCTTTACATCTAATTATAGCGGGACAAATCCTGAATTGTACTTATTAACGGATCAACCTGACAAAAATTTTGAATTAACAACTACACTTATTAATGATAAAGCAGGAAAGAAGACTCATATTATGGATCTGCGTACCGGAGAGTTATTGGATTACCGTATTTTTGAGGAAGAAGGCGCGCATAACGCCGATGATGTTCCGAAACAAGCTATTTTTGCGAAAATCACGGTAAATCAGCAGGAAATGAATGCAATAGATGAGTGGTCAGCCAGTAGCGGTCTAAACTACTATGCTGATGAAGACAAAAATATCTTTATTAAACGATTATTATACAAAAAAACACTGGAACATTTTATCGAAATCTTGGAAGAACAGGAGAAACTTGTTAAAGAAAGAAGTGTTGAGCCCATAATTCCGCAAGATGTTCTTGTAGTTACTGAAGCTCAAGTAGTCCTTGAATCCGCTGTTTTATCAGCTTTAAAAGAAAGTGTCTCAGCAGTTTCAGATACAGAACAATCTTTACAAAAACAAGCCGTTGTTATTGATGCAAGACTGCCTGATATTGATCTGAATGTTATGGCAGTTTCGCTTAAACGCCTTGCGAATAAGAATTTATATGTAGGAATCATAACCGGACCGGAAAATCGTAGTATTCCGCCGGACGTAGAAAAACTTGCGAATAGCATACGAATAGATCTTGATTTTAACTGGGATGAAAATATGGAAAGAACAGCAGATTCTGTTAAAGAAAAGCTCAGAGAATTAGATATAGCGCCAAAAGCTGTTTCAATATGCGCGTTAGAACCTGAAATGGCTGATAAGGGAATAGCTGAATATTTAAAAAGCCCTAATTATGGCGGAAACCTTAATTTTGTTGTTATAGGAAAAGATATGCTCGCAGAAAAAGAAGAACGCGAAAATATTTGCCGGTTAATACCCGCGCTTTCAGTTATGAACCTGGCTAAGGGGCTTGTAACGAAAGATGGGGAAGGAAGCGTTACTCTTCTTGGTTGTACGGACGAATTCTGGACAAGCATAAATCTTTTGAAGAATATTGTCTTAACTCGAATATCTCGCCTTAATATAGATGTAGAAATAAAAGCGTATATTGACGCAATACGAAAGACAGCAATTGCTCTTTAATAAATAGTCGTTAGTCGTTGGTTGTTCGTCGTTAGTCCAGAGGGACGAAATTAGGGACGGTTCTGAAATTGAGCTTACACCTGTCCCAAAATCAATCTCAGACCTGTCCCCTAACAGTCAATTGACATATATCTATACATCGCGAACCCGAAAGTATCAGGACATCGCGAACTGTGGTACCTGTTTTTGAACATTGATACTTGAGCTGTGGAAACAGTGGAAAACTCTAAAACCGGAGTTTACCACTGTTTCCACAGCTTCT
>JBDRBG010000133.1:0-4744 GCA_043823005.1 Candidatus Omnitrophota bacterium | reverse complement strand
TTCTCGCATCGATTGCCTCCTGATAGGTTTTTTGTCTCAAACAAATTCTATCAGTTTTTCATTGGCAATCGATGTTTTTTTATTTCCCCTTACGTATCAAGCTCTTACAGTAATTCCTTTACACTTTAAACGAATGAACCCGAAAATACCACAGAGCAAAATAAACCCCTATAAAAACAAAAGATTTTTATTGATTTTTCAATTATATATGTTAAAATTAATATAGTAGTTTATTTCGAGAAAGGGCTTTCTTATACTATTGCCCCTCCTTTCTCCCAAAAAGGTGTTTGTTTATGTCTAAAAAAGCTAAAAATAAGAATTTCGTTAAAAAAAAATCTTTTTATCAAATCACAAAACAAGTCCGTGGATTTTTTCTAAAAACATATAATTATTTCACAAGAAAAGAGTTAGTTTTAATTTTAAAGGAGGGATATTTACTATGCGTAGAGTATTGTTGATGGCAGGTATAGTAGTGCTTTTAGTGGGAAGTTTTTGTTCCTATTTATCGGCAGAAACTTCAGGTTGGGACGCGAAAAATGAAGATACTGTTGATGTAAAAAAACTTTTGCCGGAATTATGTTATGAGAATGAGGAAATGAACAACGGTATGGTTGCGAGATCTAAAAACGGAAAGAATGAAACGATTTCTTCCAAAATAAAACATAAGACAGGTAAAAATAAGGTTTTAGTTGAAAAGAATAAACTTACGGGAACTCCTCATAGAATAATAGGCGGGGGATTAAAAATTATTCAAAAAGATAAAAATAAAGTAAAAGAAGCTATGAAAGTTTTCAAAAGCATAGTTGTTAGAGAGAGTAAACAGAAGATAAGAAAGAAGGACCTATGTTTAACAGAACAACAGAAAATTATTGATGAAACCGCGAGAAGCTTTATAGAAGAAAATAAAGATATATTGAAAGCAGAAGAAATAAATTTAAAATTATTAAGGATACAAAAAGTCAGAAATAAGGCATATATAAATTATCAACAATATTACCGCGATATACCTGTTTTCGGAGCAGTGGTAAATGTAATTATAAACGAAGAAGGCAGTATCCCTTCCTGTGGTTCGGATTATCATAAAGATATAAATCTGAATATCATCCCAAATATAACAGAAAATCAAGCTATGGAAATCGCTAAAGAAGACATAAACTTTAATTCGGAAGACGATACAATAGCAATAAATGGTTTATTTGTTTTACCGTTAAATGAAGGAAATAGCTACAGTTATCATTTGGCGTATAAAATAGGCGTTTTTCAAAAGAAGCTTCCCGCGGCATGGATATTTTTTATAGACGCGCGCACTAAAGAAATTTTAGTTAAATATAATGATATAAAGTACGACGAGTTGTCTGGAAAAGTTACAGGAGAAATGCTTCCTGAATATTATGATGAAATACCTCATACAGTGCCTTTTCAGGACGAATACTTGAAAATTGTCGAAACCAATACGCAAACAACCACGGATGTGACTGGAGATTATACTTTTTATTCTTTTGGCGAAAATTATACTTTGTCGACTTCATTAACAGGCCCATGGATTAACGTAATCAACGATGAGGAAAGCACCGCTTCTTATCTGGCAGGTAATTTATCTTCTCCTAATAATATCAGCTGGAATGCTTCGATTGCTACACAAGCGGAAATGAATGTTTTCTATCATATTAATCGTATTCACGATTATGTTAAAAATATTTTAAATTATGATGGAATGGATGTGTGTCTTAACGCGCTGGTCAATAAGAGTTATTACGCGAATGCTTATTGGGATGAAATAAATAATGAATTGGCGTTTGGAGACGGTGCCGGAGTTTACCGGAATTTCGGCTTATTTTCAGATGTTATTTATCATGAATACACGCATGGAGTGACCGATTTTATATATACCGATGGAGGAGTTGATGTTCCTTATAGCGGAGAGTCGGGCGCGATACATGAGGGGCTATCAGATTATTTTGCCTGTACGATTAATGAAGATTCTATTCAAGGAGATGGAGGACTATTTATTGTTTATGACGATGAAAGAAATCTGGATAATGAGTTAAGATATCCGGATGATTGGGCAGGTGAAGTTCATTATGACGGAATGATCATAAGCGGCGCTTTCTGGGATTTAAGAAAAAACCTGATTCAAGTGTATGGGGAGGCGCAGGGCAAAACGTTGGCGGATGAATTAATTCATTGCGCGCGTTTTGGATATCCGCTGACATTTTCGGAATATTGTCTGCAGATATTGATTGTCGATGACGATGACGGTGATGTTTTTAACGGTACTCCTCACAAGCAGGAAATAGTAGATGCTTTTTATAATAAACACGGCATATATTTATCTTTATTCGGTTATATTAATTCCCCTGGTGAAGGCGATTATGTGAAGGGGGAAATAAATATTAATGGTACAGCCGGTACTTATGGTGAGTTTGATAAATATGAGGGGTATTGTTGGAAAGAAAATTTGAACAACAAATTAAATATACCAGATTATTGCTTGGGTATTTATACGGTACCTGTTAATGAAGACGGAGTGTTGTTCAGATGGAATACTGCTATTTATGAAGACGGTATTTACTGTTTGGGGCTTTGCGTTTTAGATCAACAGGGCAGAGAAGAAAATGTGTATATTCATGATGTATTTGTAGATAATGAGAACAGTTTACCTGTATTGAATGAAGAAGTTACCAAAATTGCTATGGCCGGCATTCCGGTGGGCATAAAATGCAATTTTGTGGATATTGATGATCCTGACGGCCCATTTGCTAATGATATAACTTATACGGCTAGAAATTTGCTCGAAGGTATGTTGTTTGATTCTGAGACACAAGTTTATTCTTGGATTCCGCAGATTTCAGATATTGGGGAAACTTATACGATGTTTTTCGATATAACAGATGGAGAAAATTCGGTAACACAAAAAGTGAATATTGTTGTTGCGGATAGACTTTGCTTAAGTGAGGTTGCGTATGACGCGGATCAGCGGGTTGACATTTCAGGAGAAAAGGTTGTTTTTACAAAATGTTGGTGGGATGGAGATAATTATTATTCTTTAGGGGTATATGATCTTTCTTCGGGAACTGAGGAATGGATTGTCAGCGCTAAGCAAGGCCGGGTTTTGGAACTTGTTGTTGACGGAGATAATGTTATCTGGAATGATATGGTATGGGGGAGTACTGGCAGAAACGGATATATGTACCTTTATAATTTTTCCGCCAAATCTCAAATAACAGTTCATCAAACATATGGTATGGTCGTTAATGTGGATATACATGAGAATACAATTGTTTGGAGAGATGATGTTCGTAAACTATGGAAATATGATATTCCTTCAGCGCAGGAAACAAAACTAATAAGTGACCTGGATATTTATGACCCGGTTATTTACTTGAATAATATCGCGATGTCGGATTATAGCGGGAATATCTGGCTGTATAATCTTTTGTCAAACACTAAGAGCCGGGTTAACGCCGAAGATGGGCAGGGGGGTATGTGCCCTGATATTTATAAAAATACCATGGTTGTTAAATTAAAGGAACTTTATATGTACGGTAATTTATCAGACCCGAAAGTACAGCTTACTAATGGCGCGATTGTAAGAAACCCTGTTATTTACGGAGATAATATTGTTTGGATAGATGAAAGAGATGGCGGGTATAATATTTACGCGTATAATTTACTGGACCACGAAGAGATGCAGGTTACCAATACAGCGATAGAAAAAATGAATCTTGTTATAAATGGTGATAAAATTGCGTGGGTAGAACGTGGATTTGAAAATGACGAACTTGTTTCTAAAACCTATCTGGTATGTTTGCCTCAAGCGCATGATTCTTTTGATATTTCTTTAACAGCGGGCTGGAATTTTATATCTTTACCTATAGAACCGCTGGACTCAGAGATAGAATCCGTTCTCGCGCCGATATCCGGTAAATATGACAGAGTGATATCATTTACTTCCGAAGAAGGGACGGGGCTGTATTCACCTTCATTGCCCCCGATTAGTAATACTTTACACAAGCTTCACGCGGGACAGGGATATAAAATATTTATGACTGAACCGGCAACTTTGACTATTAGGGGAGATTTGCCTGATTTGCAAGTCCCTGTTTTATCAGAGGGGTATAATTGGGTTGGGTTGACAGCTTTGCTGGAAAAACAAATAACAGATGTTTTGGATTTAGAGGATATAGAAGAAATATACACATTAATACCCGGAAGTGCCGAAGATACGATGGAAAATAGATTGTACTATCCCTATAATTTTACAACATTCATACCCGGTACAGGATATATTGTTAAAAAGAAAATAACTCAAACTCCGTGGAAGAATAATGAAAATGGGACATTATATACAAATCAATATTGGGGATCCTATACCATGGGATACAGATTTACTCCGAATAAAAACGGAAAAATCACTAAATTAGGCGGATATTTTAATGGAGCGAAAACAGTATATTTATGGGATGCCAATAAGAATCTGATAACCAGTGCGGAAATTACTTCAAATAATAATTGGAGTTATGTGAATATAAATCCGGTGCAGGTAACGGCAGGTCAGACATATACAGTGGCGGTGTATTTGCCGGGACCGTCAAAAGCAGGTTCTTATAGATATAACATAGCTAATCTACCGCAGACATACGGAGATATAACCATAAAAAGCAGCGGGTTTTATTACGGTGGAGTAGGATGTCCTACGACGACGTATACTTTTGTAATGTACGGACAGGTGGATATAGGGTTT
>JBDRBG010000132.1:0-6322 GCA_043823005.1 Candidatus Omnitrophota bacterium | reverse complement strand
AACTTTTCTTCGTCATTATGATCAAAATATACAGCAGGATGAGACCTTTCCTTCGTAGGCATACCCGCGCTTGTTCCCAGCATGGTTATTGTTATTTTTGACATTTGTTCCTTTTGTCTCGTATGTCGTGTACATTAAATTCGAATCAATAATTCTGTAGGGAACGGGCCTGCCCGTTCCTCTAATAATCATACAAATAAAAATTCATCAATCATACAGGTTCAGGCAGGCCTGAACCCTACAACACTTTACTCGTTTATTTCGTACCCCCTAATACCAAAAACATTCTACCTTATAGCCATCAACCAATTAACTGATCACCGTCCACTGATCACTGTTTACTATTTTGCCAGCCACCATTTGACAGTACGCTTTAACCCCTCTTGAGTTGTAACTTTAGGATCATATCCCAATACACTTTCAGCTCTGGTAATATCATATACCCTGTCCTTGCATATCCTATCAATTATTTTACGAAAAGGCGGCACTAACATACCTAGCCTTACTATCCATCCGGGAATTATGGGAAAGCGTGATATTCCAAGTTCATGATACACAAATTCAAGAAATTTTCTCAAGGTTATAATGTCCCTGTCCGCAACAACAAAAGTGCCTTCAAGCGCTTCGTCTTTTTCAGAAGCTAACAACAATATCTCGACCACATTATCTATATACACTATATTAAGTTTGGAATCCATGCCAGCTACATTCAAAACAGGTATTCTCCGACGTGACATCAAAGTCAGGATCTTATCTAACGCATGAGGTTCTTCTTCTCCATAAACAATACAAGGCCGTATTATCGCTGTTTTAAGGCCTTTGTTTCTAAAATCAATAGCTATACGTTCTGCCTCTATTTTTGATGTTCCGTAATTATTAGTAGCGCTGTATGGAAGGCCGTCTTTAAGCGGTACACTCGGATTACCACTTATCACAGAAACCGAACTTAGATATATTAACCTTTTGACCGAATACTTCAAACAGGCATCGCAAACATTAAAAGTTCCTGTTATATTCGCCTTATCCAACAGCTCTTTATTTTTCTGCATTACAGCGGCCGCGCAATGAAACACTTTTTCCGGCCTTATTTTTCTAAAAACTTCATCTACCGAATAAGCATTCGTTATATTACCCACAATAGTTTGTATGCCTGCGTGTTCTAAAAAATCTATTTTACTTGTCTTTCTTACAAAACAGATTATTTCGTGGTTATCCTTGATAAGTTCTTTGACAAGAGCCTTACCGATAAAACCCGTCGCGCCTGTCACAAGTATCCTCACTCCACGCCCCCTAGCATATTACTTACCTTTTTATATACAATCGCCGCACATAAAACCAGAGATACACTATTAGCCGCTATAATCGGAACACTTTTCAACAAAATACCGTATAACATCCACAAAAAAATACCTATTGTAAGTACAACATACATATAAAGAGAAATATCCCTTGTTTTGCCGGTTTGCAATATCTTCAGCATCTGCGGCACAAAAGATACTGTTGTACAAATCCCGGCAATTATTCCTATAATGTTTATATAGAGCTCATCCATGTCATTTATATTACATTAGTTAAGTGTTTTTTTCAATAGGAGCAGTACGGATTACATAAGAAGGCTTTGGTAAACAGTATGATGGCGGGAACAGTATCAACCGCAACAATCTCTTTAACTTTTATTGAGATTGCCGCGGTCGCTCTTGCTCCCTCGCAAAGACGTGGGGAGATTGCCGCGTCAGCCTTTGGCCTCCTCGCAATGACGAATGAAAGGTCATTCCTTCCCTTCGCTTACTTTGTTCGCGCCCACAATGATATTGCTACACA
The DNA here is from genome assembly GCA_043823005.1 of Candidatus Omnitrophota bacterium. GTDB lineage: Bacteria > Omnitrophota > Gorgyraeia > Tantalellales > Tantalellaceae > JBDRBG01. The sequence goes on along the minus strand of JBDRBG010000132.1, from coordinate 4,501 downwards.
GCCTGATTGCGAAAAACAAAACAAAATGCTCTGATGACAAAAACTTTAGTTATTACCGCGCCACAACCTTAGCTCAAAATTCTTTGTGCCGTCATTAAGAATAACAACTTCTTGATTGATCCCGACTATGATATATCCGTCGATTTCATCTCCTATAGCTAAAAGCTGTTTGTTAATTATAGCTTTGGGAGTTTCCGTATGCCAGACAATACCGCTTAAAATCAATGATTCCTTTCTGTCCTGAATTTCGAAAACCGGATCAAAAGGGTCTTCTCTGCCGTATTTTCCCGGAGATAAAAACGCTCCGTCGCGTTTCGGCCCGCTTAAAACATATCCTGATTTTTCTTCAGCGCATAATTCCGAAACCGGAACAATAAAAAATAATATAACCGCGATTGTTCTTAAAACAATAAAATATTTCTTCATTTTTTATCCAAGATGTATATATTTAAATAAAACACAGCGTTAAGTATCAATGAATCGTCTTTTGTCGGCGTTACATTTAATCCGTTAACTCCCAATAATTTATCATATTCCGCGAAGTGTTTAAAAATATCCAAAAAACTATTATATTTACCTTTCAGAGATATCTCAACAATATGGTCCTTATAAAACAACTCGCTATCTTCTTCTGAAACACATATTATTTTTACTAAACGAGGTTTTATCTTTTCCAGATTATTTCCGGTTTCTTCCGCCAGCTTATGCAAATTATCCAAAAAATCGATCGCTTCATCATCCGTAAAAAATCTATCTTTTCTTTCCGACATTTCCTTTTGCAATTCGCTGAAAGCGTCTTTTACAGTTAAAAGCTGTTCTGTCTTTTTCTTTCTGGAATCGATCAGTTTTTCCTGCACAAAAAACTGTTTCGCCGCAAGTTGATAACTATACAATGCCGGCGGCATTATAAAACTGTACAGCAAATACCCGGCTATTACCAGGACCGCGCCGGCAATTATAAATTTCTCCCGCGAATTCAGATTATATAAAACATTTAAACGAAATTTCATCTTTTATTCATCCTGTATATTTTGACTTTTTATCCCGCATTTTATGGCAAAATATGTATATACTTTTCCGTCTTTGATTTCATCTTTAGACTCTGCCAATTTAACGTTATCAAAAAAAACCGAGGCCTTTAATGACCGCACAAAATCAAATACAGCGTTCTGATCTAAAGCCATCCCTCTAAAAGTAACAATACCGTGTTCATTAGTATTAATGCCCAAAAGATACAAATTCTTAGGGATGCTCCGCTTGATCTCACTTAAGATCCCTGTCCAATCCTGTTTTTGCGCCGTAAAAAATATATCGTCCTGGCTCTTTTTCTCTAGCTCGTAAACTTTAATCTTTTTTTCAATAGACAACAAAACCTCTAATAACGGAGTCGGTTTTTGTAAAATATTTTGAATATGTCCTATATTCCTATAAGCGTTCCATGTTTGGAAACGCAAAACGAAAAAACAAAAAACTATCACAGCTATAACAGCGGTCAGTACTCTTAAAAACTGAAAAGACTGGCGTTTAAATAAAGCTATTTTTAGTTCCTCTATTGGCAAAAGATTTACCTTAATATTAAAATCAGTCTCTTTTGCCTCCATTAAAATCAACCCTTTCGCAACGGATATATCTTCATAACCGGACGAAAAAATCTCTTTTATTCCGGTTTCTTCCCCGAATTCGTTTCCGCAATAAAACCTGACAGCTTCCAGCCCGGCATCAAGTTCTTGAATAGAATCGATCTTGTGCAGATAATAAAGTTTTTTATCATGAAAAATGAAAATTACACCGCTGTCATGTTCTGTCAACACCAGAATTGTGGCCTCTTCATATAATGGTTCGCCAAACAAAAGCGACCTGGCCAGATTTAAAGCCCCGACATCAATAGATTGTATTTTCAAGCCGGCCCGTTTTATTGTTTCAATATATGAATGTACTATTTCCCGTTTTACGACAACTGATAAGATTTTTAATCTCCTGCCTTCTTCTCCTTCGAATTCCTCTACAGGCCAAAAATCAGTTAAAAGATCACTCCCGGAAAAAGCAATGTACTTTGACGCTTCATCTTTGATAAGTTCTTTTATCGCTTCCGGGGTCATAAAAGGAACCTCCATCAATCTAAAAACAAGTCCTTTACCGCTGACTGCTGTAACCGCGTTTTTAGCTTTGATCTTGTTTTTCTTTAAAAGATTTTTGATAACACCGGCAACTCCTTCAATATCCGTAATAACTCCGTCCACTACGGACCTCTCAGGCAAAACCGCGGAGACTTCCGTATCGCCATGTATTATCCTGACATGCGCAAACCCGATCTCAACACTAAGTATAGATTCATTTAATTTTGAAAACGTCATATTTCCTTCCAGTATTGCAATTCAGCGCTATTACCTGTTACTCGGATCCTTCCTTCAACAGTTTTCTGAAAATCTCCATATTCGCCCAATGATTCAACAGTATATACATTCCCGGATTTATCGGTTTGAGTTACTGTATAAAATTTATTATCATCATCCGTATCAGGAAACTCGGTTCGGCTGATGTTTCCGTCTCCTCCGTTCAATAGATCATATATTGCCGCTTCGATTCCCGCGTCAGCAATATACATAGTTATAACATCATTCTTATGATTTCTCAATATTTCTATATCAGTAGCCGCTACTTCTAAAAAACCTATAATTAGAATTGACGCGAGTAAAATTATAAATACCGCGATTAATAGTACCGCACCTTTTTCGTTTTTTAGTTTCATAGTTCTAAACTTTTATATAATCGCTTATTTCACGCAAAAAAATATTAAAATCACCTAAACGACTCTTCAAAATACTATAAACCTTATCCATGTCTAACCCCGCGTACTCATGCACAATAAGGTTCCTAAACCCAACCATTGTCCGCATAATATCCGCGGTTGAATCTTTTATTACACCTTTAGCCCGAATCACATCAAAAAGACCGGCCAAACTGCCCGGAACACCCCAATCATTATCTGAAATAATATGCGCGGCAATATCAATACACCCCTGAATAGCTGTTTGAATATTAAAGAGCACAATATCCTGACTGTCTCTATCTTCCAAGAAAACATTTAAATCCAGGCTTTGTTTTTCTGAAAGTCTGTCTAAATTTTTCTTTATATTTGTTATTTTTGCTATAACGACATCCCTGTTAACCATATTTTATGTCCTCCTTATATTACTTATTAACGCTTTCTCTAACTTTCTTTTAACCGGGAGAAAATCAAAATATTCTATAAACGTCCTGACTTCAAACTCATGATCCATCCTGTCAGAAGATTCGTATATTCTTAATCCATTCCGCATGATCTGAAACCTGATAAAACAAACTGCCCTATTCAAAATTACAATATCCACATTGCTGTCTAAAAGACAACTTAATTCATTCATAAATAACAACTGTTTTTCCGCGCAATCAACTTCCATGTTCCGAGAAAAAAGTACGGCAATATCAATATCGCTGAATTTATTTTGTTTTCCAACTGCCGCGGATCCAAACAAATAAACGCATATAACGCCGTTTTGTTTGCTAAAATATTTTTTTATTATTTTTTTTATATTCATATCGTTTATCCCTTATATTCGTATGTCGTATAGCGTATGTCGTGAACATTTTGATATACACTTCTTCCAGATTTTTTCACCACAGAGTCTCTGAGTCACAGAGCCATTAAAAAACTAAAAACAAAAATAAGGGGACTGGTACCTGCAAGGGACTATTCCCCCACAGAGGTACCTGTCCCCATCTGGAGACGGGTGTTCAATCCACAACTGTTATTCTTATAACTATCAACGAACTAACCGTCAACGGTCAACTAAATTTCCCCTCTGCGCCTCTGTATTCTCTATGGTTAATCTGGTTTTTCCCTATCCGCTAACCGCTATGCGCTATGCGCTAACTAATCGTTATAGTCGGCGCTGGTGTTGGTTTATACCTACCTCCATCATTATCCATTACATCTATATTAACTGTCCATGTCCCGGAATTATAACCGCTTAGACTGCGGGAATCAGTATATGTCCCGTCACCGTTATTAGTAAGGCTTTCTGTTATTCTGTTCTTGCCTTTTTTAAACTCGTATTCCGCATAATCCAGAATTGTATGATCTACCTCATCTGTCCAGACTTTTATATAAAACGTATCTGTATCAGAAAAAACAGTGTCATCTGTTGAAAAATCCGCGTTTTTAGAGAATTTATATCCTTCACCTGAAGCTCCTGATCCGAGAGTACTTCGCATAAATACCATTGAACTAAAAGTCAACGAATCGACCTGATCCTCTGAATCCGCCGCTGTCATTACAATCTCTACTGCCTGCACATCTCCTAATACAGCTGTTTCATCACCGGATCCGTCATAATAAGTAAATGCAAGATCGTCTATAGGCCCTGCTAATACAAAATTGTTTCTTTCCAAATTATCCGCATTTAACCGATATGTTATTATATTACTATCCACATCAGTAAATGTGACTAAATTACCCTGT
>JBDRBG010000131.1:0-3340 GCA_043823005.1 Candidatus Omnitrophota bacterium | reverse complement strand
TATTGTCAAAAACAATACTAGATATTTTCATTTTCTCTTTTATTTTTCACAACTTCCGTAAAAAAACCTTGCCTCCCCCTGTTTTCGCGATAAAATAGAATAGAATGTTAAAAATAGTAGCAGTAGTAGTGTGGGTATGTGGGTAAGTCGGAGGCGAAGCCGGAGACTTATCCACATATCCACACCGTATTTAACCGCAATTCTTTAGGAGCCAGCAATGTCAATGAACCGTATTTCTCGTTTTGTTCTATGGATCTGTTCCAAATTTACTCGAGCTGAAATCGAACGTATTGTTAAAGATCTCCAGGATATTCTTAAAAACCGTAATCCTGAAATTAAACCCAAAACCGACTTCAAAGAAAAACACCCTAACTATCGCGAATTCTCTGTCAACCCTAACCCGCCTTTGAAAGAATCTCTAAAAAAAATCAAAAATAAACTTCAAAGAGCTTCTCAAACAATATCTGAAGAACCATCACAAGCCTCTGAAGCCTGTTAACCCTAAAAAACTTAATCCCCTCGAAAAAGCTCTTCGCAGAACAAAATCCTCTCAGTTCAAACTCCGATATCAGTACCGCGAGTTTCACTTTACCAATGAGCAAATACAACACTCTGCACCAGATTAATCCACTCTTATCTTCAACATCCGCAATTCAATGAATACCCTCTGCCTGGCTTTGACCTTCCACATCTCTTTAGGCATCTCCGCCAGACAAACGGCCTTCATTCTTCAAAATGTCTTTGAGCTCCGCGCTTCTTATCAAACCGTCTTAAACTACACAAAATACGCTGCCACTTACTGCCATCGATTCAACATGAAATTCAAAGGCCCCGTCGACTCCATTCAAGCAGGCGACGAAACTTATATCAAAATTGATGGTAAACATGCCTATACTTATTTTTTTATCACTCCGACTAGCCGCATTATCTCTGCCTACCACATTGATGATTCTCGCGACACTTTACCTGCTACTATTTCCATGAACGAAGCCATTCGTACCGCTCCTGATGATCAAAGTCCAACTCTTATCACCAACGGTAACCCAGCTTATCCTTCCGGCATCCACTTCCTCAACGAATCCCGCAACGATTACAAAATCGTTCACAAAAAAGTCATCGGCCTACAAAACCTTGATTCCGAATCAACTGAATTTAGACCTTTCAAACAACTCATTGAACGCTTAAATCGTACCTACAAATTCCACACTCAAGCCGCCAACGGCTTTGCTTCCAAAGTAGGCGCAAAATTGCGTTAACAACTCTCTTTGTTACTTATTACAACTTCTTTCGTCCTCATGCCAGTCTCAAGTATAAAGCCCCTATTCCTCGCGATGATCTCATTCCCATTCCAACTCTTCAAGGCAAATGGGCTCAAGTTCTTAACACAGCTTTCGCGTTAAATTAATGCTTCTTAATGAAATATCCGCTATCCTTACGAGATAACTGCATCCTCTGATTGCTTGTTATTCTCAAATTCAACTGCTTTGATTCTGTCAAAGAACTATTCTTTACAAAATTCTTCTTTATCTACCTATAAATCTTTTTCATTTTTCTTTCATGTTACTTTTGGCAGTTCCTTTTTATTGTTTCAATCTTATTAATACGATCAGAAAAACTACGTTAAGAATAAGCGGCAAGCCTTATTTACAAATACCTGTTTTCCTTAAGATTGTCATCATCAGACACCAATCCGTAAAAGCGGATTGAAAAAGACTAAATCCCACAAAAACTGCTATCCACAGCCATACAATATCAATAAAAAAAGCCAGTGATAAACTCAAAAGAATTGTTAATCCGGTAAGCCCTCGTAAAGTTCTTCTCATTGCTATCAAGATCTCCCCCTCCCTTTCAACCCTCAGTTCAATAATCATCTCTCTATTTATTATAATATACTTTGTATTTATTAATATGCAAGACTGATTTTGATATCTCTGATTTTTAGGATTTATTCTGCCCTTTTTATCATAAAGTCTATATTTTCATTAGCATTTTGGTAAATAATTTCAATATTGGGATATCTTAGTTTCCATATTCGGAAAATTTCATCGGCAAATCCTTGTCCCACTGTTTCAACATCTTTGAAATCCAATATAATAGTTTTAAATTTATCGATCCCGCTTAATATTCTGCGAGCCTGAGAACGTGAAATATATTCTACCCCTTCTTTATAAAGCTTTACTATAACTTCGGTCTTGCTAAACTCATATGAATCATCTGTATATTCCTTAAAAATATTTTCAAGTTCCCGTTGTGAATTACAATTAATTGTAAAAAATATTTTAGTTCCGTTAGTATTTTTCACATCTTCAATAAATACCTCATCAATAATGTTATTAAACAAGATTTTTTTTTGAGAACTTTGTATTATTAACATATCAGCCACTTTCGAAGTAAAAAATATACCTTCTCCACTATGATGAGCTTCATCTGTTGATAATTTACCTTTCAAAAGACTTTGAATGGCTTCTAATTCTTCTTTCAATTCTTTTTTTTTCATTATATTATTAAAAATACCCATCCCTTTATCTATAACTTTAAATACAATTTTTCCGCCTTCTTTTTTCATTGCTATTTCAACCTTCGCTGAACATGAATGCTCAATTGCATTGTTAAGCATTTCAGTAAAAGCATAATTCAAAATCTTTGAAACATTATCAGAAAGATCTAAAAAAATGCCGTTTTCTTTTTTGATTCTATCAAAAATAATATCTTCTAATAAACCTTCGTTTATTAAAATGGAATGAACAAACTGTATCTCCTCTCTGACCTTTTCTAATGCTTCTTTCGTTGCAAGTATATATCTAGCAGTATTTGCCTTACCTACTAACAAAATCTTACCTTCGTTCCTTAATTCCTGGAAAAATCTATTTACATACGATCGCGAAAATCCTGTAAGTTTTATTATGTCCGACGATTTTACCTGTCCTTTTTCTTGTAAAATATCAACGATTTTTAATTTAATATCCACTTGAACTTCACCTCCATTTGTTTACAACTTTAGTATATATTATATCTTTAAAGTTGTCAACTAGTTGTACACTAGCTAAGCCTGTTGTCATCTTGTTTACAACTTTAAAATGCAAATAAATAAAAAGGTAATAGTTTAGCCAGTAAAAAAATCTTCAGAGAATCAGTCCCCGGCTCGCCATCGCGAGAAGGTTCGGTTTTTGATAAACCTGCCAGGCAATGACCGACGAAACGATCTCTATAAAAAATGAAATGGCAAAAAGTTTTAAGGAGAGCTAATTTTAGGCGGAGTGAGAATTCCCGCAAAAGGATTCTTGCCGTTAGCCAGCAATAAATCCTGTAGCGTAGATACCGGATCAAGTTTATTCAATTT
>JBDRBG010000130.1:0-2521 GCA_043823005.1 Candidatus Omnitrophota bacterium | reverse complement strand
CAAATTATTAAAGCAAAAATTATTTTAAAAAGCAATACAAAAATATTAGCCGGCAAAACAATTATGAATAGGGCATAGATGTACCCTGTTGATTCGATGTTTTCAAAATATTCCTATCCAATAGAATTTATTTTTTGCTATTCTATTTGGTTGTATGGCTTTTGAAAAGTCAAATTTAAACCTCCTTTTTTTATTAGTCCGTTCATAAATATAACACCCGGCAGCTTTTCCATTGCCTCTTTTATTTTTTCCTGTGATGGATGTATATACGATTCAGTACTTCTCGAAGATGTATGCCCCATCAGACTTTGAATTACCAGCATATCAACGTCTTTGTCGTTTAGATGAGATGCGAATGTGTGGCGAAGCGTATGGCATGATACATTGAATCGGATATTTTTTAAATTCGCGTTTAGAATGATTTTTTTAAAGTTATCTTCCATAGTGCGTATAGCAAGTCGGTTACCTTTTTTTGACATGAATAATGCGTTTGATTTGAGGTTGTTGCGGAAGCCTATCCGTACGGATAAATATTCAGAGAGTATTTCAAACAACTCAGCTTTTAAATGAAGTGTCCTGCGTTTTCTTCCTTTACCAAGCACATATATTTTTTTATTTTTGATATCCAAATCTTCAAGATTCAAATTGAATATTTCCCCTACACGAAGACCGCATAAATACATAAGGGCGTATACGGCATAATCCCGTATTCCAAGACAAGTCTTTCTATCTATTGATTCGAAAATTTGTTTGGTTTGGTTTTTATTCAGCGCATCCGGCTTGTTTCGGTATCCTTGTCTGATTTTTAAAACATCATAAAATGGCAGGGTATCCGCATCTTCGACATCCTGTAGTCTTAAGAAATGAGAATAACTTCTTAATGTAAATATTTTCCTATTAATAGAACGACCGCTGTTATTACGATCTTTTTTTAAATAATATTGAAAATCCATTACCGCTGGTCCATCTATTTTATTGTATTCGCGGTTAAAGATAAAGTTTTCAAATAGTTTCAGATCCGTTTTATTGCTTTTAATTGTTTGATTACTTATTTCATAAACAGCTTCACGATAATCCATGAAAGAACCTGTATACTCAAAAAAACATTTAGCGCTTACACTCATGGTACCCTCCTCTTGATTGTAAGGTAGTCAAGAGCTTCTTTTTGAACTTTATCTTCTACCTCAATATAGACAGCTGTTTGTTCAATCTTATCATGCCCCATCATGGCTTGTATGGCATCAAGAGGGACTTTTTGGTGATACATCTCGGTAGCAAAAGAATGACGAAGAACATGAGGGGTAAGATGTTCTTTGATGCCCGCATCTTTGCAATATTCTTTAAATTTTTTCTGAATACGATTACTTGATAGCGGCTTACAGTTTTTAAGAGGAAAAAGAGAGTCTTGTTTTTGTTTCGGAGACTCAGGATGAGCAAGATAGGAAACCAGATTTTCATAAAGCCTGTCCACAACAAATAATGCTCGTTCTTTTTTATTTTTTCCTTTTACCCTGAGTAATCCAATTTTATTCTTTGGAACATGATTGGGCTCAAACGACTCTACAGTCAAACTCGTCAGCTCACTGATACGAAGTCCCAAAGCCCAAAGCATTGAAATGATCATGTAATTGCGGTTACCCCTCCATGTGGATCGATCTACAATATTAAGCAGTTTGAAAACTATCCGTGCGGATACCGGTTTAATTCGTCCCAAGCTTCTTTTTCTGAGCGGGGGTAATGATTCAGCTGGATTTTTCCGGACAATATTTAGTTTGATGAGCATACCGAAAAAGTTTTTTAAGGCTGATCTATGGTGGTCGATACGGCTATAGCTAAGCCCTTGTTCTCTTAATTTGGATATCCAGCTTAAAATATGCTTGCCTGTAGCATCTAAGGCTGAAATGTTAAATTGGGTTTTTGAATATTCATTAAACATTATGATACATGAAATATAATTCTCAACAGTTGATTCGGCAAACCCGGCGATTGATATAAGTTCTTTTCTGAATTCGCTTATTAACTTAAACATTAGTTTCCTCCTTTCGATTATATGGATGGCATTTTGTATAAACGGCATATTTATCAGGGTTTAAATGGGTATATTGTAAAGTATTCGCCATCCGGTTATGGCCAAGAATATATTGAGTAACTTTTGGATTAGATACTTTATTGAGGTATGTAGCTGCTGTATGCCGAAACAAATGGGCGTGCAGCTTTTTATCAATATCAAGGGCGCAAATAGCTTGCTTAAAAATATTTTTCAATGTATGCGCGGAAAACCGTTTGTTTTTTTTAGACAGGAATAGAGGACCATAAGATAAGTTGAGGTGCTTAAGATATTTCGAAAGTATTGCGCATAGGATTTCCGGTAGAAAGAGAGTTCTTTGTAATTGGCCTTTATCCGTAATATAAATTAATCCTGTTTCAAGGTCAATATCCTCAATGTTCAAAGATAAAAGAGATGCCAGGCGAAGACCTAACATCCCAAGGAGCATAATCAGAACAAGATTTCTAAATCCAA
>JBDRBG010000129.1:0-6525 GCA_043823005.1 Candidatus Omnitrophota bacterium | reverse complement strand
AATGATATTAACTCATCTTCGATCAAAATAAGCATCTCAAACGCGCATGCTAAAATATCATTCAAAAGCCTCTCTCCGCTAAGATCGTATTTGCTCCCATCAAGAAAAAGATCAAAATACGCGTCCAGAACTTCATCTTTTAAAATAAGGTCGCTTATTGCTGTATATCTCCCCCTGTCTTTTTTTGCAATAACCTGCATAATCGCTTCTATATCTTCGTGTATATCATTCCGCAAAAAAGCAAGATCATCGCGTTCTGCCTGATCTGAAATTATTTTTTTTCCGTTAGAAAGCAACAAAGCATCAGCTCTATTGGGATGTAAAAGCCCCTTTTTATCAAAAAAGTCTTCATGCATAACCCTTCTATTAGATTCATGTTCTATGCTGTTTTTTTGCTTATAACGGGCCCACCTGACTGCTGCTGCTTTTCGTATCTGATCTTCTTCGCTTTTCATTGGAATGCAATTTCGAAATAATGGATGACAGCTCAAGATTATAAAAGCTTTATTACGCAATCCGATAATTTTAAGAATACTCATACTATTATTTTTGGCAAAAGGCTCTTCACTAATAGCTGTTGAGCCTTTACCCTCTGCAACACACCGAATAATATACTGATCTTCTGAACACCAGCGAATAAAACGCCCTCCGTCTAATTTCGGACTCTCGGCTATAACGCACTCATATAATGCGTCATAATCTGAAAGGAGCAATGAAAGTTTGCCCTTTTCTGTTAATTCTCTTAATTTTTGTTTTATCTTTTCCCTGTCTTGCGGATCAAGAGATATCCGATTATTTCTTTTTGATATCCTTAAATTGACTTTACTTCTTAAAACAGGCTGAAAAAAAAGATCAGAAATAACGCCCACATAATCGCTTTCGGAAAAACCAAGTTTTTTTTCTCGAATATCAGAAAAAATTCCGCTGTCTCGAATAAACTTTAAAGCTTCAAGCCTCCTCTCTATAACTCTTTTTCCCCGCTTTGCCGCGGATGGAAACAGCGGATACTGTTTAACCAGAAAATCAAACTCTTTTGTTGTCATTTCTCTAATAAGTTTAATCATTATGGTCCCTGCCGCGTTTCGATCAGAGCTCTTTATTTCAAAATTAATCGTTCTTTTTGCCTGATCAAACTGCTTTCTTAACTCCGGGATTGAAAGCATATTTTGTATTGCTTGATACATGCTTTTTCGCATATTAACACATTCATTTATTGTCAATTCCTGAGCAAGTTTTTGTTGCTCTCCCGGGTTCTCAGGAAACAACTCTTCTGCTCTCATCAGCCTGATTGCATCATAAAAAGTCTTTCCCTGAAAAAGATATGTTAAAAGTTTATGCTCTCTTATTAATAATTTTTCATCTTTATAAATCTTTCTGCAAAAAAGCGCCGGATACAAAGATAATACCCTGTTCATATATAATGGATTTTTATTGTTTTGATACCAAAACAGCCATGCGGCCAGATAATAATCCGGCGCCTGAAATTCTTCATTGTTATCCTTTATTAAAGTCTTTCGCATTCTTGTAATTTCAACAACTTTTTCTCCGATCTCCTTATCATACAGAAAAGGATCTACACTATTATTAAAAAATCTGCTGCCATAACAAGGAATTTTCAACCCGGAGACTTTTTCCTGAAGTTCAGAATAGCTGGCATAAAAATCGCCTGTTCCGGGTACAATCATTAAGGGTACTGCCTGCAAATCCCTGTCTATAAAAGATCTTGGCCGGTTACTTGCACCTAATAAAAAAGGATATCTTGCAGCTACTGCTTCTAAACTTTTTCTATTACAGATAAACTCTTTTCGCAAAACCCACTTGATAATATTTTGATCATACCCTTTTGAAAGAAACAAATGCTCCCGCATTTGTTCTTTTACCCTTTTTTTGATCTTAAACAATCTCTCCTTTATGGTTTCTGAAAAAAGCGGGCAAATTGAACGCTCTAAATAACGCCCGGTCATACGAGCATACTCATATCTAGGAATCTTTTCTTTTTTGCATTTATTCCAAACCTCTTTTGTTTTTTTGTTAGCAATAATATTTGAATATTCCAGGACTTTGAGAACATTGAGAATATCTTCTATAGAAAAAGATTTTGTCATTAGTTCATTTATATCCTTGCCTTTAGCCATTTCCTTAATAACTCGCCTTGCAACATCAAAGGTCCGATTTGACTTTACTTCCCGCACACCTTCCATCCCGGGATAGACATATCGAATCTTACTGTATAAAAGCTGATACTCTTCAACTATTTTATTAATATCCGATTCACTTAGCGTCCTTAAGATACTCAACGTCCAGGTAATATCTTTTTCTAAAAAGTCCGGATAATACCAAGTTTCTCTTTCCCCAAAGTTTTTCATTTCGTTCCGGATTATCAAAGTCTCTGAAATATATCTCCTGAGATTATCAGCCATTTGAAAAGTTTCAGCAACGCCATATTCTCGCTGAAGTTTCCGCTCCGGAATACCGTTTTCAAGTATTGAATCGTATATACGTTCATATTTTTCAAAATTTAAAAGAGCCGCTTTATTTGGGACACAAAAGATCAAGTCGTTTTTCAAGGTTTTTTGTTTACGCTTATTCATTCCTGCCAGAATAGTATTTATATTTTCGTGGTCCTTTTTTCCCAATTCTAAATACCCGAGATTTTCAAACTCAGAATAATCGGACATTAAATTCGCGATATCAAGACAACAAGCAATATTTGTCAACACTCGTTCCCTTCGGGCCAAAACAGTATCCTTCTTCAGATCATCCCTCTCAGCAATCTCTCTGCCGGAGCTCCCCAGACTAAGCAATTTTAACAGCTTTTTATCATCCGAAACAGATACCCGTATCGACAACCTGTGAGGACAATATCCCGGATATTGTGTTATTATATGGTTCAATTTCTGCCTGGAAATAGAACTCTTATGCTGCAAATAATACAGTATTTTTTCCACAAAAAATAGCTGGTTTTCCGTTAATTTTTTATTAATAACTTCTTTCGTTCCATTTCCTAGCACACTTTCCTCGATCTCCGGAATATTACTGGCCAGCCTTAAAAACTGCTGAACATAAGGGCGCACACTCCTTATATCCAATTTATATTTTTTTGCAATTTTTGAAAGCATTGAATACCCTCGTTCTTTATCAAAAACATCATTCAATATCTTCTCGCCTGTTTCAGCATCTTTCAATGAAATATATTCCGACCATATCGAAATCGCCTGCTCAAATTTTTCAGAATCATTTTCTTTGAAAATAAAACCCTGTTTGCTAAGATCGGCATACTGTTCAGAATCGGGAAATCGAACAATATCTCCAAAATATTCAACAAGCTGATCATGAACTTGTGTATTTTTATCTGATGCTATCCTTTTCAATGCTGAATAAATTATTTTTTCGATCCTGTCCCGAACCTTCCATTCCGGACTTTTCCATTTAAATTTCATTTTTGACCTTTGTGCGAGTTCTTCCATATCCATCTTTTCGGCAAACAGTCCCAAATGATGTCTTACACAATATTTTATATACGTAAGATTGCAATTACGGGCATTTTTATAATACTCCGGCAACCGCTGGTTTATCAAAATCCGGGCTTTATCCTCCGGTAACCTTTTCAATATATCCTTTGACAAAACAGAAATAAATAAGGAGTCCATAAGATCAATCGCCAACGGCAAGACTCTATTCGTGCGTTCTATTCCCAGAGCCTTCAGATCATTAATAATAGGTATGATCTTTTGAGGTTCAAATTCAAGTATTGCAAGACATTGATAATAATCAATACCATGACGGGAATACTCCTCGATACGTCTTATTACTATAGATGTATCCAGAGCTAATAACCTTTTATAAGCTACCGAAGTTTCATCTATTGCCAGAGGCCCCAAACGAACCGGATGCGATCGCTTATTAATAAAAGTTTTTATACACGAACTTTCTGTTCCGTATTTTTTAAGCCAATCCCTAAAACCGGAATCTGTCGTCTTGTCCCTTATAAATCTAAAGCTAAAAGGATCCATCAAAAAAAGACCCGGATATTTTGAAATATCAACATTCATTTTCTTAAGTATCAATTTTCTGTACTTAAGTATTGGAAGAGGAATAGCGGCTATTTTATAAAAAGTTTCATAGTCTATTCTTAATTCGCATTTTTCAACAAATTCAAGTAACTCATTTTTCTCTTCAAGAGTTAGTTTGTCATAATCAACTAACCGCGAAAACCGGGGGCGCCTCTCAGCTATTTGCCCCCACTTATTCTCTTTCCCCTCCCAAATAAAAGAAAATTTTAATTTTATCGCTGCTACATCATCTACCTCTATCCCCAGAGCCTGCATGAGTCCTGCTTCAGTAATTCCGTCATGATCTATACCCGACAATCCTCTTAATACGCATTCTTCTAAAGGAGTAAAAGTCTCCAGGGCTTTTAACATCAATGTTTCATTTTCGACTTGTATTATAGGAATATCAAAATTAACAATATTCTCGTCTTCGACATCTTCGATCAAACCAGAGTGTTCTATGCTAATATCCTCGCTATCTGCCGGCCGGTCAAAATCACCAGAAGCTTCTCTTTCCCTTTGCCTTAATTCCCACAATTCCCGGATTTTATCTTCATCCCATCCATCTTTTTCTTCGGGATAAAAATATTTCAGTTTTTGCAGTAATAATGTCATATCATATTTTAAAGAAGTCATTTTCAACTCAGACATAATCTTGAATACACGCCCTATAGATTGAGCAACATTCTGCGGACTTTTAATCATTCGATATGTATCATTAACAAAAGTTTTAAGAATAGCATTTCTGATCGGGAAATGCATATACCCGGTCCAACTTGTTGTTGGCTTATATCCGTCTTCAAAAACAGCTATTTCAGCCGTTGACAGCAGATCCTCCCAATCCTCATGCACTAATAAAGGATGTTTTAAAATTAAAGAGTTAATACTCTTTTTGATATAATCCAGATTATAGTAAAATAACTGTCCCAGTATTTGCCCGCGTTTTGCCTTCGTTTCAGGCAGATCCCTTGCAAGTTTTGCCAGAAGTTCATTTGACGGCCTTAACTTCTCTTCAGGCTGACAATATTTTATTAATAGTTTTTTTTCTTGAAGCTCCTTCAACGCAGAACTTATTTCTGAAAAAGAGAACCCCCTACTTTCAAATTTTTGTATTATTTCCCGGGCATCAAAAGAAGATTCAATTAAAAAATCAATGATTTGTTGCTGTATTTTTGGAGATTTGTAAAAATTTGTAAGATTAAAAAGATACTGCTTTTTCTCTTGCTCTAGTTTTTCTCTATTATCCGGATCTTTTTTTGTATCCCTTGCCTGAAAAAAACTTTGTCCATTAGCAAGAAAAAGCCGTATTTTAAGATCCCGCACTCTTCGTTCCCAGAACACGCCTGTAAAATAATTATGTTTAGTTGCTTTTATAAGCGGATAGATCGTATCAATAAAGCGTTTTTCAAGGTAAGCCATTTCCTGTTCGCGCATAAGTCCCTGTTCCAGCAAAATAATGATCTCAAACGCATTTGCCAAAATATCATTTAAAAGCCGGTTTCCTGTTAAAAAATCCTCTTTCTTATCAAGAATAAGGTCCTGATAAACAGTTTCTATCCATGGACGGATCAAAATTATCTCTTTTATCGCAGAATACTTTTGAGGATCTTCTCGAGCTATTATCTGCATTATTGCTTCGATCTCTTCATGAATAACCGCTCTGAGCAGTTTAAGATCATTTCTTTTTAAATTTTTGGAAATCAAGAGTTTTCCATCCGGCAAGAGTAAAGACCTTGCCTTATTCGGAAACAGCAGCCCTTTTGGATCCTGGTTATCCTCATAAACCAAATATCCTTGTTTTTCGAGCGTAAGACGCTCTGATTCCCTCCTAAGGGCCATTTTTTGCACACCTAGCCATGGAGCCAGGGCAAACGCCGTTTCATTGCCAAACACCACATTTATAGCAAATAGACACACTACTCCTGTAGCTATAACTTTTTTCAACATTTTCTTTGTACAATTACTCATTCTTGCAGACGTCTTGCGTAAACCTTTTATTTTTAAGCACTTACAAATCAATCCCCGCTATGGCTTTTACTCTGACAAACAAATATCTATCATGTCCATTGATAATAATAATTATTATAATATCAAAAAGCTAGTTTTGCAACAAAAAAACTCATCCCTTCTTGCTGCAACTCGCAATATAGTACTTATACCAATTATGTTAATTAATTTCTCATTGTCATTCCCCGACTTGATCGGGGAATCCAGAATTCAAGAGGAATAGAGTTTTTTCTCTGTATATTGAAATGGGTAATTATTTTTTGTAATTGGTATTAATAGAAATTTGGATTGGAATACAAGTGTTAGGACTTAAAAAAAAAGTTTTCTGTGAACGACGCTCTGAAAACATACCAATATCGACGGATAGTCGGTGTACCATGTACCACCCATTTAATTCCTTTTTAATTCCATCCTGAATAATGAAATTGGTTTAATTCCGATATTAATCATTCCTTTTATTTTTCTT
>JBDRBG010000128.1:0-3357 GCA_043823005.1 Candidatus Omnitrophota bacterium | reverse complement strand
TTGCCAATTTATAGTTAACGAGGCTACCTATAAGTTCACTTTCGTTACGACCTGCCGGTTCGCCTCCCCTGACTTGTTCAAGGTTTGTCAGACTGCTCAGACGCAACAGATTACTCCATTCGTCCAGTCTCAAGCTACACGGCTACAGGCAATTCCCGTGATTGATTCCTTTCATTCAATTAGAATTTAAAGAGCTTTTCTTGGCACGCCACTATCAACTATTCACCAGACAATCCCAGCGCCTGCTCAATCTTATCCTTATCAAACCCTACTATTATCCGGCCGTCAATGTCCAATGTTGGAACACCCATTTGGCCTGACTTTTCTACCATTTCCTGCATTTTTTGAGGATCTTCAGATATGTTTATCTCTTCAAATTTTATTGCCTTTTCTTTTAAATACTGTTTCACCCGCACACAATATGGGCATGTAGCTGTACTATAAACTTTAACATCACTCATCTTCACAACCTCCTCTTAAGTCACACAATTTGGTTAAATGTCCTTTTTCCTCTAAAATGACTTTTCCCACAAGTTCTTTTCCTTTTTCAGGCACTAACTTTTTCATTTCTTCATAAAAAAGAATAGAATCTTTTTCAAACTGTATTCCCATATCTATCCCTTCCTGATAACCCCTTATATTATAGGCTATATCCGAACCTTTATCTTTTTGCGTAAAAATATACTGGCTCGCTAAAGCCTTCATATAAGCAAAATATTCATCCGGATATGCTTCCGGCGGATTATAATCACACATCGACCCAGAAATCTCTTTCATTGTATCAATATGATTATTTTCCTCTTCTGCCAGATATCCTAATATTTCCGCTATTTTAGAATTATCTGTCTTTTTTATAAGCTCAGAATAAAACTCTTTTCCGTTTTGTTCTATCTGAACTGCCAGTTCTACTATTTCACAACCTGAAAATTTTTCTGCCATGAAATCCCTCCATAGTTTAAGCTTTACTCGTCTTTGCGAGGGAGCGAAAGCGACCGCTATCCTCCGGAGGCGGATCCGCCTTTGGCGGACAATCTCAACAATAATAAGACTTTCATTCAGATTGCCGCGTCGTCACTCCGTTCCTGCTCGCAATGACGAAAAAGATCAATACGTTTCACAAAAAACCTCATAATGTGCCTGCAGATGAGCGCATGCAGGACATTCCTGAGGCGCTTCTTTGTCTTTATGAATATATCCGCAATTACGACATTTCCATTTTACAACATGATCTTTTTTAAACACTTTTCCTTCTTTTACATTAGCCAGTAATTTGCGATACCTGGCTTCGTGTTTTTCTTCTACCTCTGAAATCTCTTTAAAAACATCGGCAATTTCATCAAACCCTTCTTTTCTGGCCGTAGCTCCAAAATCTTTGTAAAGAGTTGTCCATTCAAGATTTTCGCCGTTTGCCGCGGCTTCAAGATTCTTAGATGTATCCCCAATGATCCCAGCAGGATACGCTGCTATTATTTCTACTTCTCCGCCTTCTAAAAACTTAAAAAATCTTTTAGCATGTTCTTTCTCATTATCCGCTGTTTCAAGAAATATAGCGGATATCTGTTCATACCCGGCTTTTCTTGCTACACTCGCAAAATAAGTATAACGATTTCTTGCTTGTGATTCTCCCGCAAACGCGGCAAGAAGATTTTTTTCTGTTTGAGTTCCTTTTACACTTCCCATTTCACACCTCACCTTTCATTTTTAAAACCTCCGTAGGAGCCGTCTCCTGACGGTAAACTCTTTGCCCCTTCTGTTCGGGGTCAGGAGACCTCTCCTACGTACAGTCTGCAACCATTAACTAACCAACCGTCAACTGTCAACCGACCATCATCTGTGTGCATCCTCTTTCATCCGTATGCATCTATTTGCTAAATCTAGTTATACCTCACGCTTTCCACAACCCATGCACAGTACAAAATTCCCTGACTTCGACTATGTCTGATTTGGAAATACAAAACTCAGTTTCAGGAACTTGCCCGGGCATTAACTCAGCACGATATATTCTATCAGCTGTTAACGCCTCTATAAACTTAATATAATGTTTGTCTTCCATTGGATGAGCAACACTTCCTACTTGTACTCTGACCCCTGAGCTTGTACCTTCTATTATCGGAACATGTTTTTCTTTTCCTTCATCCTGTGTTTTTGCTTCGAGTTTTCCCATAGGCTGACCACAGCAAACCAGCGAAGTTGCGCCTTCATGCACAAGTTCAACGACATTTTTGCATATGTCACACCTGTAAAGCTCTCTTAATTCAGTCATTTCCTCTCCCTTGTTTCATTGTAACACCTTATAAATCTTAGTTCCTCTGTCCAAGCTGTTTGTCTATTTCCTCCAGTTTTTCCTTTGCCCCTCCGGATGAAATAACTTTATCAAGAGTACTTCCTGCACTCTCTTCTTCTTCGACCTGTTCTTTCACAAACCATTCGAGAAATTTTCCTGTCTCTGAATCATTTTCCTGTTTTGCCAATTCGACTAAATTGTTTATTAAACCTGTTACTTTTTTTCATGCGCCAGAGTTTGTTCAAACAAATCCTGAGCTGAAACAAAATCCTGCGGAGGCTCGTCAATAGCCTTTAACATAACCCTCGCGCCCTGCTTCTCTATATAATCAAATATTTTTCGACTATGCCCGACTTCTTCTTTTGCCTGATGAATAAACCAGTTCTCAATCCCCTTAAATCCTATTGACGCAGAATAACTTGCCATACCTAAATAAAAATACCCGGAATATATTTCCTTATTTATCTGCTCATTAAGGCTGTCCACCATTTTTCCGCTTAACATATTCCTCTCCTTTGTTTTCGCATATCGCATGTTGCAAACAACTGGTCCATAACATTTTTGTTCGGGGTCAGGAGACCCCTCCTACATACTATCAACCAACTAACTGTCAACTGTCAACCGAACCTACTCTTTTTCAAAAAATTCTTTTCCCGCGCCGCATTCCGGGCATAGCCAATCATCCGGGAGATCGTCAAAAGCTACACCTCCATTTTCATCAGGAATATAAATATAACCGCAAACCGTACATCTATATCTGTCCATTGTATCCTCCTTTTTACAATAAAATCTATTAATTTCTTCCCCAAAAAAATAAAGGCAGTTTATTGTCATACCCGGGACATAATACAGCAGCCGTCTTTACAATGCGCAACCGGTCTCAGCATATACCGAATAGTCACTTTCATTTTGCCTCCCTCTTTTTTTATTCTTATTGTCAAAAACAATACTAGATATTTTCATTTTCTCTTTTATTTTTCACAACTTCCGTAAAAAAACCTTGCCTCCCCCTGTTTTCGCGATAAAATAGAATAGAATGTTAAAAATAGTAGCAGTAGTAGTGTGGGTATGTG
>JBDRBG010000127.1:0-26764 GCA_043823005.1 Candidatus Omnitrophota bacterium | reverse complement strand
ACTTGCTCAAGGTTTGTCAGACTGCTCAGACGCAACAGATTACTCCATTCGTCCAGTCTCAAGCTACACGACTACAGGCAATTCCCGTGATTGATTCCTTTCATTCAATTAGAATTTAAAGAGCTTTTCTTGGCACGCCACCAATTCATATTCCTTTCGGATATGCTCCTAATATTTTCAGAAAATAACACTTTTTTTCAATGTTTCTTAAAGTGCTTTTTACTTTCGAATTCTCATAATGTCCGTCTATATCCACAAAAAAATAATATTTCCACAGTTTCTTTTTTGAAGGACGCGACTCTATCTTTGTAAGATTTATTCCGTTCTTCTTAAAAGCACTCAGGATATCATGCAACACCCCGGGCTTATCCTTAACTGAAAAAACAACAGAAGTCTTATCTTTGCCCGAAACCTTACTCATCTCCCTGCCTATGACAAGAAATCTGGTAATATTAGTAGCACTATCTTCTATGGACCGCGCTACGACTTTAAGCCCATACTTCCCGGCGGCAAGTTCGCTGGCTATACACGCCGCGTCCGCATGTTTCGCGGCCATCTCAGCTCCCTTTGCCGTCGATACGGAATCTCTAAGTTTTGCCGACGCTAAATTGCGTTCAAGCCATTTCCGGCACTGGCCAAAAACCTGCGGATTAGAATACACTTTTGAGATCGCTTTCATATCTGTTTTTTTACAAAGAAGACTGTGCCGTATAGGAAAATAGACCTCCGAACATATAACAAGCGGTGAATCTACAAACATATCCATCGTATGGTTAACCGCCCCCTCCGTAGAATTCTCTATCGGAACAACTCCATAATCCGCGTTCCCTTTTTCAACCTCATGAAAAACATGAGGTATGCTGTCACACAAAAGATATTGCACACTTGATCCGAATTTTTTCAATGAAGCCTGATGCGTAAAAGTCAATTCCGGCCCCAAATATGCTACCTTAACAGGCAATTCCAAAGAAAGACACGCTGACATTATTTCCCGGTATATCGCCTTCACGCTATCATCATTCAACGGGCCTTTGTTTTTAAGTGCTATCCGGTCATAGACCTGATGTTCCCTGTCAGGGCTGTAAATCGGCTGACCTTTTTTCTTTTTGATCTCTCCTATGGAACAGCTTACTTCTCCGCGTTTATTAATAAGCTCTACAATAAGAGCATCCAGTTTGTTTATCTCTTTTCTAAGATCATCAAGTTTCTTGGTCATGGTCATTATTTTTCTCCTTTTTATAGCCGCGATATCAGTAAGATTTAACCACAGAGAACACTGAGATTTTTTTTGGTTTATAATAAATAGAGCTTTTTCTATTTCCGTATACTTTTCCGAAGATTCCAGAGCAACATTTTTCATTAAAATATCTTTTTTTCTCTGTGATCTCTGTGGTTAGTTTATCCCTCATTTTCTATCAACAGGATCCAAAACATTACCTTCATCTTTATCTGTCTCAGAAACTTGTTCTTGTTCCTGAATATTATCTTCCGCAGTATCTTCTGTCCCGCTATGTTCTGTCTCTACGATCATATTTTCATTAGGCTTCCCGTATTCCAGATCCTCTTCCTTAAAATCCCTTAAAAGCGGCAGATCATGCAATGAATTCAGTCCGAATGTTTCTAGAAATTTTTGAGTAGTACCGTAAACAAGAGGCCTTCCAGGAATATCTTTTCTTCCTCTAATTTGAATAAGTTCTTTATCCAAAAGCGCTTTTAATACTCCGCCTACATTAACTCCGCGAATACTTTCAATTTCCGACCTGGTCGCGGGTTGTTTATAAGCGACAATAGCAAGCGTTTCCAGAGAAGGCCCTGTCAACCGGTCGATCTCTTTCTGATACAAATTAGCTATCCACGGCATATATTCGGGTCTTGTAACTATACGATACCTGCCTGCTATTTCAGCGAGCCCAAATGATCTGCCTAATGACTCATATTCTTCCTTTAATAACCGCACAGCTTCATCTACATCCCTGTCATCCACTCCGCCTATAACATTCTTCATCTCTTCCCGACTCAGGCCAAACTCTGAAACTACCAAAAGCGCCTCGATTATACTTTTTATTTTTGTACTATTTTCCATGTACTACCTCGCCGACATTATTTGCATTGTAAAAAAAATAACCACAGAGAATACTGAGATTTTTTTAGATGTATCCTTTAAAACATTTCCCGCGCCATTCATCTCCAGATTGCTACAAAAACAATCTCTTTTTTCGTTAAATCCTTATTCAACTAAAATTCATAAAACCCACACTCTTTTGAAAATCACAGAGTAACATCTTTCGCTAAAAAACCCTTCCACCTCTGTGGTTTAGCTGTTATACACCATCCCCGACCCGCACAAGATCAGGATTTCTTATAATTTCAAATTCCTCAAACATCTCTTTCTGCACTATGAAAATCTCTCTCATTTTTACAAGTTCTAAAACAGCCAAAAATGTTACTATCATTTCATCTTTATCATTTGCGTCCTGAAACAGGGAGAAAAATCTTACAACAGATCTTTTGGTAAACATATGATAAATCTCATGAATTTTATCTCTGACCGTAAATCTGTTTTTTATGACTTTATGAAAAGCCTTTTTTGAAACCTTCCCCAGAACTTTTTTGAACGCTGTTATAAGATCAAAAAGACTTGCCTCAAAATATTCTTCTCCTTCAGCTGAAATTATTTTTCCTTTACCGCCTTCTCCTTTTCTCATGAAAATATTCTTGCTCTCTTCGTGCATCTCACGCAAACTTAAAGCAGCTTCCTTATA
Source organism: Candidatus Omnitrophota bacterium (assembly GCA_043823005.1). GTDB lineage: Bacteria > Omnitrophota > Gorgyraeia > Tantalellales > Tantalellaceae > JBDRBG01. Next base: position 24,002 of record JBDRBG010000127.1, on the reverse strand, counting down.
TTTTTTATATTCCAACAATCTCCTCACCAGATCTTCCCTGGGATCTTCCTCTTCTTCCAGCAATCCATCCTCTTCCTGAGGAAGCAGTAATTTGCTCTTTATATGAACAAGAGTAGCCGCCATAACAAGAAATTCGCCGGCAATCTCCAGATCAAGCATTTTCATCAGATCCAAATACTCTATATATTGATCAGTTATTTTTAAAATAGGAATATCGTAAATATCGATCTTTTCTTTTTTGATAAGAAACAACAAGAGATCTAGCGGACCTTCGAAAATATTAAGTTTTATTTTGTATGACATCAATCGTAATAGGAGTTAATTTTTAACAAAAATTTCATTGTCAGTATATCCAGAAATACTTATTTTTCATTACGTAGAATTTTTATCCCCTGCTGTTTAGCGTATGACATATAATGTATCGCTACTTTTATTTGAGATTGCCGCGCCGGCCTACGGCCTCCTCGCAATGACGAAAGAGTTTCGCCCTCAGAAAACCCACAGGAAACAGGTCTCCGAAAAAACGTTTGGCTCGAAACTCGCAAAAATATATACAAAATTATTCCACTATCTGATGAAGACATTTTTTGACTTTCGCCATTGTCCGAACAGATCTTTGACGCGCCTTTTCAGTGCCATTTTTAATGATTTTTTTTATATCTTCATCGGAAAACTCATCGCGCTTTTGCCTTATCGGATCCAGAAAACTATCCAAAGCAACAAACAATTTTTCTTTAACCTCGACATCCCCTACTTTTCCCGAACGATACCTTTTTTTAAGATCATCCACTTCTTTTTTGTTCGGGTTGAAAATGTCATGATAAATAAATACAGGGTTTCCCTCAACTTTTCCGGGAATATCCGCTCGCACTCTGTTCGGGTCCGTATACATACTAAAAACCTTTTTCCTTAAAACCACAGACGAGTCAGACAAAGAAATAAAATTTCCATAGCTTTTAGACATCTTCCGGTTATCAAGGCCCACAAGTTTTGAAACTTTAGTAAGCAAAGGATCCGGTTCTTTGAAAATCTTTTTTCCATATAAAGATGAAAACTTCCGGATTATCTCTCTTGCCAGTTCCAAATGCGGAAGCTGATCAACCCCAACAGGAACTATATCCGCGTTATAAAGAGCAATATCCGCTGTCTGCAAAACCGGATATCCCAAAAACCCATAAGTCGCCAACATACGGCCCTTTATTTCCCTAAGCTGTTCCTTGTAAGTAGTACATCTTTCAAGCCACCCTAAAGGTGTCAACAACCCAAAAACCATTGCCAGTTCCAAATGTTCCGGAACCATACTCTGCACAAAAATAACACTTTTTTCCGGATCTATACCGCAAGCAACCCAGTCCTTCACAATCTCGATACTGTTCTTTTGAATATCCAATGGCCTTTCGTATTCGCTCATCAAAGCATGCCAATCAGCGACCATAAAAAAACAATCATATTCTTCCTGAAGCTTTGTCCAGTTATTCAGCGCTCCAACCAAATGTCCTAAATGCAATTTCCCGGTAGGCCTCATTCCGCTAAGTATAGTTTTTTTTGTTCCCATTCCCCTCCATTTTAGCGTTTAGCGTGTCAGCTAACCGCTATGCGCTATACGCTATTTTTCCAATCTTCTGGCTATTTTTTCGATAATAAAAGCCTCTATGATATCATTCTTATTTATATTTTTAAATCCTTTTAGAGATATACCGCATTCAAAACCTTCTTTCACTTCCCTGACGTCGTCTTTAAACCTTTTCAACGAATCCATATAACCTTCGAAGACAACCTCACTGCCGCGTTTAACCCTTACCTGATCCTTACGGTGCAATATTCCCTTAATAACGGCACATCCCGCGGCTTTGCCCCCTTTCATCGGAAAAACCTCTTTTATCTGAGCGCTTCCCTGAAAAACTTCTTTCTCTTCCGGCTCAAGAAGCCCTTCAAGCGCTGCTTTGACATCCGCGATAGCTTCGTATATTACATCATAAATACGAACATCTATATTCTCACTCTTCGAAAGATTCTCCGCCTTAGGATCAATTTTTACATTAAATCCGATTATAACGGCATTCGAAACCAAAGCGAGCATTACATCTGATTCATTAATATTGCCTGTTACAGAATGTATCATATTTACTTTCACTTCTTTTGCGTCCAACTCCTTTAAAGAACCCGCAAGAGCTTCAACCGATCCCTGAACATCGCCTTTTATTATTATTTTAAGTTCTTTAATCTTCCCCGCAAGAATACGGCTGTGCAAATCCTCGAGCGTAACCCTCTGGCTTCCGGCCATATTATTCCTTCGGCTCTCTCCCTGTTTAAGCTGTGCCAATGTTTTAGCCTTTTTCTCATCCTTTACGACAAAAAATTCTTCTCCCGCAAACGGAACACCTTGAAGTCCCAACACTTCAACCGGAGTAGACGGCAAAGCCCGTTTAAGTCTTTCTCCTTTATCATCGATCATAGCTTTTACCTTACCATAATATGCTCCGCATAAAACAATATCTCCAGGATATAACGTCCCGTTCTGAACAAGCAAAGTTGCCACTACCCCCTGATCCTGTGTTTTCTTGCTTTCTATTACCACACCCCTTGCCCGTAATTTTGGATTTGATTTAAGTTCGAGCATTTCCGATTCCAGCATAAGCATTTCAATAAGCCGATCTATTCCTTCGCCCGTCTGAGCGGAAACCTCTACCATAATAGTCTTTCCGCCCCATTCTTCAGCCACAAGATCTTCTTTTTGAAGATCCATTTTCACTTTATCCGGATTAGCGCTAGCCAAATCACATTTATTAATTGCCACAACTATAGAAACACCAGCGGCACGCGCGTGGTCAATAGCTTCTTTGGTCTGAGGCATCACCCCGTCATCCGCAGCCACAACAAGAACAACAACATCCGTGGCATTTGCGCCCCTGGCTCTCATAGCTGTAAAAGCGGCATGCCCGGGGGTATCTAAAAAAGTAACGGATCCGTCATGTGTCTTTACTTTATACGCGCCGATGTGCTGAGTAATCCCGCCTTTTTCTCCTTTGGTAACCATAGTCTTTCGAATATAATCTAATAACGAAGTTTTCCCGTGATCCACATGCCCCATAAAAGTAACAACCGGAGCTCTCGGTTCAACCGAGGCTTTTTTAGTTTCACGATGTTCGGCTACAAGTTCCTTCTCCATAGATTGAATAGTTGCCGGTATCTCGAGTTCATATCCAAAATGCTCCATAATGTCACGAGCAACATCCTCTTCCAAATCCTGGTTTATATTCGCGACTACTCCTTTTCCCATAAGATATTGTATAATAAGATTGGGTTTTGCGTTTATATTAGGAGCGAGAGTTCTTATGTTTAGCGGTAACTCTAATTGTACTTTTTGGGGAGTCTTCCTTACAGTCGCAGTCTTATCTTCATCCCCAAATTTACTCTTCGCCATTCGACCCATCTTCCAAGGCCTTACAACTGACTTTTTCGTCTTAGAATCCATTCCCTTTTCGATTATTTCTATTACAGGTTTTTTCTTAGTTTTCTTTATCTTTTTAAAAACCGCAGGTTTGATTATCGTCTTGTCCTGCGTCTTAAAACCCATAATGTCAGGTTTTTCTTTTTCTTCTTTGTCCGTTTTTTCAGATTTTATCTTTTCCTCTTCAACAACCTTTTCTTTTTCCGGTTCGTTCTCTGTTTTTTCGCTTTCTTTCGCTTCTGTTTCTTTTTTCTTTGTTTTTTCAGGGCTTTCAGCTTTATCCGTCTCTTTGTCCTCTGAAACCTTTATTTTTTTTGAAATAACTTTGGTTTTTTTCTTTTTTTCCGGTTTCTTTTTTACTTTAGAGGGTTTCCCCAGTTTAATGCGGATCAAGCCCGCTATTTTCTCGTCTATTTCACTTTCCTCTCCTTCTGCTTCTACGTAAAGACGCCGAAGCTGATCCAGGATATCTTCACTGGAAACTTCAAGTTCTTTTGCCAAATCACGGATCTTTATTGCCATAAAATACCTGCTCTACTCTTTTTTTTATTAGTTCATTAAATACATTTCTACCCTATATTGTAACTACATTATGCCTCATCTGTTTCTTCGCCGGAAGCATCTTCTTTTTTTTCTTTTTCTAAAGCCTCCTGTCCTTGAACCTTCTCCTTAAAAAAAGACTCATTTTGTTTTTCAATATAATCACGGCAAGCTGTGATTATTTTATCGGCTGTTTTCGCGCCTATCCCATCCAATTTCGATAAATCTTCGGGGGCAATTTCACTTAGCATTTTAACATTCAAAAATCCCGCCTCCTGCAATATTTTTTTTGTTTTTTCGCCGATCCCGGGAACAGACGAAAAACTTTCCTCATCCTTCTTCTTTTCCCCTTCTTCTTCCGATTCAGCTACGAGTTGCCATCCCAGGAGTTTAGAAGCAAGCCTTATATTTCGCCCCTTTTTGCCTATTAACAAAGATAACTGATCCTTAGGCACTGTAAGAGTTATTTTATTATTTTCCCGGTCAATAACCATCTTTGATACTTCCGCAGGAGTCACGGCAGCGGGCAGATATTCGCGAATATCATCATCCCACGGCACTATATCTATTCTTTCGCCATGAAGTTCTTTTACGATATCTCTCACTCTGGAACCCCTCATACCGACACATGCTCCTACGGGATCTACTTTATCATCCTTCGAATAAACCGCCATCTTAGTCCTCTCACCGGCTTCTCTGGCAACGGATTTTATTTCCACTATGCCCTGCGATATCTCCGGAACCTCTAATTCAAAAAGTTTTTTAACAAAACCGGGGTCTGACCTGGACAAGACAACTTCAGGAGTCCCTGTTTTCCTATCCACTTTAAGTAAATACGCGCGTATAGCTTCACCCTGCCTGAACTTTTCTTGCGGAATCTGTTCTGTCCTCGGAAGTATAGCCTCTGTATCATCAAGCTCAACAACAATATTTCCTTTTTCAAAGCGATGAACCGCTCCGCTTAAAATAGTCCCTACTCTCTTTAAATATTTCGAATAAACAACATCCCTTTCCGCTTCTCTTATCTTCTGGATTATCACTTGTTTAGCGGTCTGAGCCGCAATCCTTCCGAACTGATCACTTCTTACCTCAACCCCATCCGCATATACTTCTATTTTGCCGGTTTCCTTGTTGATCTCAACTTCTATATCTTCTTTATCGACATTTGGGTCATCTATAACTTTTCGGGCGGCACTAACCAAAGCGCTTTCAATGGCCTCAAAAAGAACCTCTTTACTTATTCCTTTTTCTCTTTCTATTCTGTCTAAAGCTGTTAATAACTCTCCGTTCATATCTTTCTCCATTTTTAAATTTTTTCTCTCAATATAATCACAAAACAACCTTTAATTTTACTTTTGCGACATCATTTCTATCTATACGCATTATAACATTTTGTGTATCCTCCAAAACCTCTATTTCTTTCATATTTCCGGTTAAAAGCTTTCCAATAATCTCGCTTTTACCCTCAAAAGGCTCTTTCATTATTATTATTATCTGTTTTCCAAGCGCCCACTTAAAAGCAGTATCACTCACAAGCTCTTTGTCCAATCCAGGAGAACATACATCCAGCATGTATCCATTCACAAAAATCTTTTCCTTGTAAATAAAAGACCTTATTGATTTGTTGAACTTTCCGCATTCACCCAATGTAATGCCGTCTTTTTTATCTATTATTATTTCCAAAGAAACGCCCCGGTACCCGCCTTTAGCCCGTATATCCACAATCTGATAACCCAGTGTTTCTGTTTCTTTTTCGATAAATTCCGTCAATATCTCCGGCACTAAAATCTTTCCCATATTTCACCTAAAATTATTCCTAAAAAAATAAGTGGGCACCTGGCCCACTTATTCCGCTTAACTAGCTGTATTAATTTTATTATAATCCTGTGATATTGTCAAGAAAAAGCCGTGAGTTCAAACAGCTACCAGTAAACATTTGAGATTGCCACGCTTCTCGCTTGGCTCGAAGCTCGCAATGACGGAATTGGATTTCCGACTTTTTCCTTTATCCTTTTTAGGGCGGGCACAAGGCCCGCCACTGGGATTCGCCAACGACTAACGACTCTTTTGGGCCAATATCCCCTCAATCGTTTCTAAAACTGCTTCTAGGTCTATCAAAAGAGCTGTTTTTGAGGAACGCTCTTTTATTTCGATCTTGTTGTTTTCTAAATTTTTTTGCCCTATTATTATCTTCAGAGGAAACCCTATCAAGTCAGCATCTTTAAATTTCATGCCGGGTGATTTATCTCGATCGTCGATTAGAACATCAATCCCCTGTTCCAGCAACTCTTTATATATACGTTCTGCTTCTGTCTGCACAGCCTTATTATCGCTTCTTATGGGAATCACAACTATTTCATAAGGACTGATACTCTTCGGCCATATGATACCATCCGCATCATGACTTGTTTCGATCAAAGCGGCTAAAATCCTATTGACCCCAATACCGTAACATCCCATTATTATAAAATTCTCTTTTCCTTTTTCGTCTAAAAAGGACGCATTTAAAAGTTTAGAATATTTTGCTCCAAGCTTAAAGGTATGTCCGATTTCTATGGTATTTATAATTTCCGCTTTTGCCGCGCCGCATTTTGGACATCGACCGTCCCAATCAATTCGCTTTTTCACTATTTCCATACTTACCACGTAGGCGCATTTATTGCATTTGAGAACCTCATCTTCCCCGATACTTGAAGGCACCATAAATTCATGAGAAACTGTGCCGCCCATAAGTCCCGGATCTGCTTCTACCGCTAAATAAGACAGCCCGCATCTTTCAAAAATCCTGCAGTACGCATCATACATTTTCTTGTAATTTTCTTCCATAGCGCCAGGCGTAACATCAAAGCTATAGGCATCTTTCATTATAAATTCACAACTCCTCATCACACCAAACCGGGGGCGAATTTCATCGCGGAATTTTGTCTGTATCTGATACAAAATAATGGGCAGATCCTTATAAGACCTCACTTCACGGGAAACAAGATCAGTAATAACTTCTTCGTGAGTAGGACCCAAAGCTGTTAGTTTTCCGTGCCTATCCTTATAGCGTATCATCACCTCTCCCATATCAGCATCTCGACCTGTTTTTTGCCACAACTCCATAGGCTGTAATGCCGGCATTAAGAGTTCACTAGCGCCAGCCGCATTCATTTCTTCACGAATTATATCCTCAACTTTTCTGAGAATTTTGTATCCCATCGGAAGATACGTATACGCTCCGGCTGTAAGTCTTCTGATAAGGCCTGCCCTTACCATTAGCTTATGACTTATTGCTTCCGCGTCCTGCGGATCCTCTTTTAATGTAGGGATAAAAGCCCTGGACCATCTCATATTCAACTCCTGTTCTTTAATCTATATAAATGTTTAATTTTATTCGAGATTGCCGCGGCACTCGCTTGGCTCGTGCCTCGCAATGACGGAAAAAGGTTCACCGGCCGCCGCCGGAGTAGCTCCAGATTAGGGGACGTCTCCCTAACGGGTGACGTCCCCTATCCCTAACGGGTGACGTCCCTGATCATTCGCATAAGTTCATCCATAGCTTTGTCCATGTCTACTGTCTTTACGACTTCTCCTTTACTAAAAATAGCTCCTTTACCTTTTCCAAAAGCTATCCCGATATCCGCTCCTTTAGCTTCTCCCGGACCGTTAACTTCACAACCCATGACCGCTATAACCACAGGTTTTCCAAGTAAACGCGGTTCATCTATCTCATATTTTCTTATTCTGACTTCAAGCTCTTCGGCAAAAGAAATAAGATCCGCCTGACATCGGCCGCACGTAGGACAAGATATGATTTCCGGCCCGAATTTTCTTAAGTTAACCGCGGAAAGTATTTTTCGCGCGGCAGAAATTTCGTGAAAAGCATCACCCGTAAGTGACACACGGATCGTGTCTCCTATCCCTTCAGCAAGAAGCGTTCCGATTCCAATACTTGATTTTATTATTCCATCCGCGGGAAGACCTGCCGCGGTAATTCCAAGATGTAAAGGATAACCACATTCTTTTGCCATATGCCGGTATGCTTCTATTGTCGTTAACACATCCGCGGTTTTCATTGAAATAATTATAGCGTCAAAATCTCTGTCCCTGAAACATTTAAGATACTTCACCATATAATCAGTCATAAACTTTGCCGCGTTTTTCTTTTTTTGAGACAACCCCTTAAGCGACCCTGAATTTATTCCCAGCCTTATGGGGATATTTTTATCCAAGCAGGCATCTATGATCTCATTTATATTATTTGCATCTATTAAGTTCCCTGGATTGATCCTGATTTTATCTGCCCCCTGTTTTATGGCTTCAAGAGCAAGCTTATAATCAAAATGGATATCAGCGACCAGAGGAATCTTTATTTCTTTTTTTATATCACCGACCGCCTGCGCTTGTTTTATATCTTTGACGGCTACGCGTACGATCTCACAACCGGCATTTTCAAGTTTATTGATTTCTTGAACAGCAGCTTTAACATCAGCAGTATCTGTCTTTGCCATAGACTGTATTGTTATCGGATGATCAGATCCTATTTTTACTTTACCGACTGAAACTGTGCGCGTTTTTCTTCGTTTGATCATTGTTTATTACCTATTATCAATTTCTTTCTGCATAACCCCCTGCATTTGCAGCCCTAACCACTACCCAATCCGAGCAAGGTTTTATGTGAAAACCACAGAGTGGGGACACGCCTGTAAGGGCCACACTTCCCTACTACCGCATTACCCATGAAGTGTGTCTCTTTCAGGCATGTCCCCGTATTTCTATTTTCATAACCATCAACGAACTAATTGTATATCGTCCTAAAAAAGTTGTCACTTTTTTGACACAAATCCGTTATCCACCTACCAGAATTTTTCACCACAAAGTCTCAGAGCTTGTTGACCGTTGATTGTTAGTTCGTTAACAGTTAACTAATATAACCTCGAACCTAAAACCTTGAACGGCGCCAAAGGCGCCTTATTGTGCCTCTGTGGTCTCTGTGGTTTTCTGGATTTTTTACTTCGGGCGGCCAGCCGGCCGCCCCTACATCTTTTATTTCTATCAGGGCGCTTTGCAAAGCGCCCCTAACGACAAACGACTAACGACCATTTACTTCCCCGCGAAAAGAGGGGTCTTTAAAATGTCCTGCCAGCTCACAAAAAGCATAAACGAAATAAGCAACGCAATCGCCGCGTAACTCATTATTTCCTGAACCTTTATACTAATAGGCCGTCCTTTCATTTTCTCAAAAGCAAGAAAGATAATATGCCCTCCGTCAAGAACAGGAAACGGCAAAAGATTAAATATAGCAAGCGCCATATTAATATGCGCGGTTATGACCAAAAGCGGCACAATCCCCATCCCCGCGGCTTCGCCTATAAGCCGCGCTATGCCGATAGGCCCTGACACAGATGTCTTTATAGGAACTCCTCCTGTCAGCATCAGCCATATACCTTTATATGTCATCCCGGTAAGAACTATCAATCTTTTTGCTCCGTGATATACTGCCGCCGCCGGATTATAAGAAACATCCAGTATTTTATTAGCAGGCGCGACACCTATTACTGACCTGGATATTTTCTGGCCAAAAACATTTGTTACTTCTGAGATTTCCGGCTCGACTTCAAGTTTCAATATACTATTTTCCCTTTTTATCCCGAGTTCCAGCCTGGCAGTATCAAAAGACGCCTTTTTTATCTGATTGACAATATCATCCCAGTATTGGACTTTGACTCCGTTAACAGAAAAAATCTCATCCCCGACTTTGACTCCGGCTTTTTGCGCGGGATACCCGTTCAAAAGCTGTCCTACTTCATTTGATAAAGTAGGGATACCTATCATGAAAATAATACTGAAAAGTAAAAACGCGAAAAAATAATTCGTAAGCGACCCGGCGGCTATGACCCAGAATCTGTATCCTACGGGTTTTGCCCCAAATTCATAAGATTCTCCTTTTGCCTCATACGGATCCTCTCCCGCCATTTTACAAAATCCGCCCAACGGAATAAAAGATATCCTGTAATCAGTATCACCGATTTTTTTTCCAAAAAGCCTTTTCCCCATACCGACAGAAAAAACTTCCACTTTTATACCCGCTTTTTTCGCGGCAAACAAATGTCCGGCTTCATGAACTATTATCAACACACTAAAAACTAAAATAACTATTATCCAGGTAAACAAAATTTCAATACCTCCTCTTTGGCCCAGTTTTCCGCGGCAATAATATCTTCTATTGACGGGTCATCAATATTTTCGCACCGCTCAAGGACTTCCTCTATCCTTGGAATAATATCTACAAATCTTATTTTATTGTCCAAAAACAGTTTCACCGCGGTTTCATTAGCGGAATTAAGCACAGCCGGAAAAATACCGTCCTGTTTTAACGCTTTATACGCCAGTTCAAGCGCGGGAAATTTATCAATATCCGGTTTTTGAAACGTTAATCCTTTTATTTTTTCAAAATCCAGACGGGGGAAAGAACTTGGTATAATATCAGGATATGCTAATGCCCTTAATATCGGGAACCTCATATCAGGATAAAACATTCCCGCGACAACTCTTCCGTCAATAAACTCTACCATAGAATGAATAACCGCTTCAGGTTGTATAACAACTTTTATCTTTTCCTGAGGCACATCAAAAAGCCATCTGGCTTCAATCACTTCCAACCCCTTGTTCATAAGCGTAGCGGAATCTACGGTTATTTTAGGCCCCATGTTCCATTTTGGATGAGCAAGAACTTCTTCTATTCCAATAGAATCAAATTCCTTTTTATCCCTGCCGTTCAAAGACCCTCCACTGCCTGTAATATATAAAGTTCGTATATGCTCCAGGGGCTCATTTCCTATACAATCAGCTATAGCGCTATGTTCACTGTCAACCGGAAGAATCACTGAACCATGTTCCGCCATAAGGCGCTTTATTAGCCTGCCCGCGCTTACTATAGGTTCTTTGCTTGCCAAAGCAATTGTCCTGCCGTTGGAAACCGACGCGACAAGAGGCTTTAAAGCGCTAAGACCGGAAATTGCCATAAACACAATATCCGCTTTTTCTTCGCCTGAAAGCCGGATAAGTTCATCTTTTCCGGCTGTTACTTCAATACTGCCGCCAAGCCGTTCTTTAAGCTCCTCACAAAGAGCCTTATCCCCGATCACTGCTATATCCGGATTAAACTCACGAGCTTGTTCAACCAGACAATCAACATTTTTATTAGCAAAAAGCGCTTTTATTCGAAATTTTTTAGGATAGTTACGAACAACCTCTAATACGCTTTTACCGACTGAACCTGTTGATCCGAGAAGTATAATATCTTTCATTCACTTTTCCTTGTCCTTTTTATCAAGATTGCCGCGTCGCTTTCCGCCAGAGGCGGACCCGTCCTTCGGCGGGCGCTCCTCGCAATGACAAATTTAGTTAATGGTTAGTTGATTAACTGTTAACGATCAACGAACCAACCGTCAACTATCAACAGCTTACTACCTGCACATTTTTATATAAAAATAAAAAATAGGCGCTGTAAACAATAAGCTGTCCACAAGATCTAACGCTCCGCCTATACCGGGCACATATATCCCGGAATCCTTTACCCCGCAATCCCTCTTTATCAGACTTTCAGCAAGGTCCCCGGTCTGGCCTAAAAAAGAAATCAGTATACCCAGAACAAAAAGATGAATCGCAGAAAATTCGGTAAAAAATCTACCGGCAATAAGAGAGACCATTACTGCCACAAATATCCCGCCTAAGGTTCCTTCCCACGTTTTTTTAGGACTTATTCGCGGAATAAATTCTGTTTTTCCCAGCCAGCTTCCTATAACATATGCCCCCATATCCGTACTCTTAGTAACAAGAATAAGAAACGCTACAAGATTAGCGCCGTTTTCAAGTAATCTTAATTTCAAAATAAAAGAAAAAAACCAGCTTATATAAAAAAGAGAAAACAAAGTAAGAGCTGTTCCGATAAGATGGTCCTGCGCGTTATCGCGCCGGGTAAGCTGTAAAGTCAGCGCCAAAAGACTCGCGACAACTATAACCATCGGTTCCAGGTTCTTAAATTCGGAAAAATTATTGCCTATTAATATTACTACCGGAATACAGCACCCGACAATCGTTCCGAAATATTTGTAAACAAATATTTTTCGGTTTTCTATCATACGAAAAAAATCAAATTGTCCCAACCCCACGATTATCGCGATAACACCACAAAACATCCAATTAGGCGCCAGATAAATGATACTTCCCGCGAAAATAAGTAAAAAAACAGTAGCTACAGTCCTTTTCAGAAATTTATTCACCAAACCTCCTCTGACGTTTACCGTAGTCCTTAATAGCATCCTCTAACTGAACGGCATCAAAATCAGGCCAAAGTGTGTCCGAGACATATAATTCACTGTACGCGGATTGCCATAAAAGAAAATTACTCAACCTCATCTCTCCGCTGGTACGTATAACAAGATCCGGATCAGGAAGAGAAGAAGTGTACAAAAATCTTTCAAAATCCTTTTCTTCCAGAGAAAGAATCTCTTCTCCGCGGGATTCAAGACAAACAGCCTTTACAGCGTTAAGTATTTCCCGTCTTCCTCCGTAATTAAGAGCCAGAGTAAGCGTCATCCCTGAATTTGAAGAAGTTTCATTTATTCCATTTTTTAGCGCTTTTTGCAAAGCCTCAGGCAACTCATCCATACAACCAATAACATTGAATTTTATGTTATTCTTTTTTATCTTTTTTATGTTTTTATTAATAGTCCGTTCGATAAGTCCCATAAGCGAGTTTATTTCTTTTTTAGGCCGTTTCCAGTTCTCGGAAGAAAAAGTATACAAAGTAAGCGCCTGAACACCTAAACGCGCGCATTCTTCGGTTATAACATCAGCTGTTTTTGCCCCGGCCCGATGTCCCGCTATACGGGGCAAGCCCCTTTTTCGGGCCCATCGGCCGTTCCCATCCATTATTATCGCGATATGTTGCGGAATATTTTGCATATTTTCCTATAATTCAACTAAGGACAGGCCGCGGCCTGTCCTTAGTTGTTATACCGTTGTTTTCGAAAACTTACCCTTCAAGAAATTGTCTTTTTTTCTAACGCCTATCCTTATTTTAAAGGTGCTTCCGTGGTCACATCCATAATATTTTCCGAACGTTTTTCTACAAATTCGGGTAATATTAAGATCTCTACTCTACGGTTTTTTGAACGGCCCGTTTCTGTCGCGTTTGAATCAAGAGGACGATGCTCCCCATAACCGGTAGCTGATAATTTCGCGGATAAAACTCCCTTTTCAGCAAGATGATGAACAACATTGGTCGCTCTTGCGGTTGAAAGTTCCCAATTTGATTTCCATTTAGAAAATTTTATAGGTACGTTATCTGTATGTCCGCTCACTCCGATATTTTTATCCGGAACTTTTTGTTCCAGTATTTTCGCTACTTTATCAAGAGTAGTATGCGCGTCCTTTTTAAACTCTGCTTTACCGGAATCAAAAAGAATATCATCCGATACTATAATAACAAGACCCCTTTCATCCCGTTCAAGAGAAATGCTCTTATCCGCTATCTGCGGTTTAAATTTCTTCTTCAACTCAAGTTCTACTTCTTTAAAACGCTTCTGCTCTTTTTCTCTTTCAGCCTCGAGATCAGTTATCTTGGCTTCCAGATTCTTGATTTTTTCTTTGTTCCGAGGACTTTGAGTATAAAAATTTACCGCACAGCCGGAACTCACCAGCCCGAACAACAAAACCGCTATCACACCTCCCCAAAAATGACAATGTATCCGCATGTCAGCCTCCTTTATAAGTTAGAATAAGTTTTTAATTTAGCATACCATATATTATGTATTATCAGTCTATACATTTTTTCAGAGATTGCCGCGTCGCTCTTGCTTCTCGCAATAACGGAGCCGGCAATACACTAACGACTATTAATCACTGCTCTCATACGACAATGTCTGACGCCTGCTCTTTCCGACTGAAACAAGCACGATATCCGTACCAATAAGATCCTTTATTCTGTCAAGATAATCACGAGCAGCTTTTGGCAGATCATTATAAGACGTAGCTTTTGAAGTATCTTCCTGCCAGCCGGGATGATCCTCATAAACAGGTTCACAAGTGCTTAGAAAACGCGGATCTCCGGGTATATTATAATATAGTTTGCCCTTATATTTATAACCTGTACATACTTTTATTATTTCAAGCTCATCAAGAACGTCTAATTTCGTAATGGCTACCTGATCTATTCCGTTGATCTCCACGGAATTTCTTACCAACACACTGTCAAACCATCCGCATCTTCGAGCGCGTCCTGTTGTCGCTCCGAATTCTCCGCCCTTTTCCCTTATTTTCGCCATAAGTTCGGGGCCGAATTCAGTAGGAAACGGGCCTTCCCCCACTCTTGTCGTATATGCTTTAACCACGCCTATTACTCTGTCAATCCGCGAAGGGCCTATACCCGCTCCCGTACACGCTCCGCCGGCCGTAGCATTTGATGAAGTCACATACGGATACGTCCCGTAATCCACGTCTAAAAAAGTCCCTTGCGCCCCTTCAAAAAGTATTGATTCATTATTTTTTAAAGCTTTATTTAAAAGAAACGTCGTATCACAAACATATTTTTTCAAATATTCAGCATACTCCAAATATTCCTCAAAGATAGATTCTAAAGAAAACCCGCTAAAATCCTCAAAATTCTTTAACACTTCATTTTTTTCGTTTATATTCCACTCCAGTCTCTCCCTGAAATATTCATTATCATAAAGATCTCCTACACGTATGCCCACTCGCTCGACTTTATCAGCATAACACGGGCCAATTCCCTTTTTAGTCGTTCCTATTTTCCCGCCTTTCCGCTTAATCTCCCTGAATTCATCCACTGTCCAGTGATACGGAAATATTACATGCGCCTTATCGCTGAGTTTTAAACGTCCCTCGACTGTTATCCCCTGCGATTCCAGCAATTTTATCTCATCTATCAAAGCTTTAGGATCCACCACCACCCCATGCCCTATCACGCATGTCGTTCCTTCATGAAGTATTCCCGATGGAACAAGATGAAGCACATACTTGTTCTCACCGATTACAACCGTATGTCCGGCATTATTGCCGCCCTGATAACGCACAATATACTGAACTTTTTCCGACAACACATCAATCAGTTTACCTTTACCTTCATCACCCCATTGCGCCCCGATCAATACAGTGGTCTTAACTTCTTTGTTTATTCTATTTCTGTTATTTCCCATTTTCTCCAATATCGTTATTTTTTAATCTTGTTTAATTATGCCCCGTTTACGTTTACGGAACCATGGTAAATATCTGTTCGGCAATCTCCGGATATTTTGCTATAAAAAGAAGCTCTTCCTTAACAAGCGGTTTTTGCGTATGCACATTAGCATAACGAACAAGCTCAAGGATCTTCGTAGCTTCTTTATCATCCTTAAATTTTATCTCTAACTTGTTATATACATTGCGAAAACCTTTAATGCCGCTGTATTCTCCTGCCGTAATATTTCTGCCGGTCTCTATTATTTCAGGGTCTCCTCTTCCAAGCTCCTCAAAATCATAAAGTTCATAATTTCTTCTATCTTTAAGCGCGCCGTCAGCATGTATTCCGGATTCATGCGCAAACGCGTTCTCTCCCACACCTACCTGATTAATCGGTATCGGTACGCCAAACGCGTAAGAAGCATATTTAGCAACCATCCATGCCATTTTTAAATTTATCCTGGGATCTAATTTATATTTAGGGTTATCTTTAAACCCGCTTGAGTATTTCAAAGCCAGAATACAGCTTACAAGATCAGCGTTACCTGCCCTTTCTCCCATCCCATTCACTGTTGTGTTAATATAAGCGTCAACCTCGCTGTCTATGGCGGCTTTTGCTCCGGCCACACTCACCCCAACCACCATACCAAGGTCATTATGGCAGTGAAGTTCTATCGGAAGCTTTACTGCTTCAGCTATTCCGGCAATACGATCATAAATAGAAAAAGGATCGTCAAAACCCAGTGTATCGCAATACCGCAATCTGTCAGCTCCCGCGTCTTTAGCGGCTAATCCGAATTCTATCAGATAATTCATATCTGACCTCGAAGCGTCTTCCGCGTTTATTCCCAGAGCTTTTATCCCTTCTTTTTTAGCAAGTTTTATGGCCTTGACCGCGCTTTTTATTACACCGGCTCTATCTATTTTTCCTCCGAATTTTTTTTCTATCATCAAATCTGAAGTTGAAATAGACAGGTTAAGATATTCCACCTTTGTATTCTCAACCGCTTTTCTGACATCCGCCTCTATCGCGCGTATCCATCCGGAAAGACGCATAGGATACAAGACTTTCCTCCTGGCAAGTTCAAGATTCGCGTTCAAATAATTCAATTCATGTGACGTAAAAGGAAAACCAAACTCCGATTGAAAAACACCCATTTTATTAAGATAGATATTAACCATGGTCTTTTCCAATTTGGCAAGCCCTAACCGCGATGTTTGAACTCCGTCACGGTTTGTAACATCTATAATCCTTATTAACTTTTTTATTTTTTTAGCCATAACATTCCCTCCCTGTTCTGTTGACCATTCGTTTGTTGATCGTTGATAGTTAGTTTATTTCTCATTCCAAATCAATCAATTTTTGGTCTGTTTATATAAATACTTCTACTTGTTTAACCTCTGTTATATCTTTTTCTTTTTTCAATTTCTCAATAATTTTTCCCGGTACCTTACTGTCAATATTAAGCAGACTTATCGCTTCTTTAGCAGCCTTGTCCCGGCCAAAACTCATCTCCGCTATATTAACCTCGCATTTACCCAGTATAGTCCCAATCTTACCTACTACTCCGGGAACATCTTTATTATTAATAACCAGCATATAACCATCCGGAATAGCTTCCACATAATACTTATCCATTTTTACTATCCTGGCTTCTTTGTTTGAAAAAAGCGTACCCATTATAAAATGCTTTTTTGTCGTCGTATCAAATTCTATGCTGATCAAACTCGCAAAATCAGTAATAGTAGATGTCTTTTTTTCCGTAACCTTGATTCCCCTCTCCTCAGCGACATACATAGAATTAACAATATTTATATCTTCTTCCAATATCGGATTGAGTATTCCCTTAAGTAAAGCCCTGGTAATCAGCGCGACATCAAGATTCGCCACTTCGCCTATATAGTTTATTTTTATACCTTTTATCGGTTCATCCATAAGCTGACTTTGTATAGAACCTAAACGTTCCGCAAGATTAACATACGGCTGAACCACCTGAAGCGCTTTTTCTTCCATTGCGGGAACATTCGCGGCATTATGAAACCCTTTACCCAAAAGCGCGTCTGCCACTGATTGTGCCATATCTATGGCTACATTCACCTGAGCCTCTGCAGTAGCCGCCCCTAAATGCGGTGTTACAATAACATTATCCAGCCCGACGACAGGACTGTCAACCGGAGGTTTTGCTTTGGTTTCAAAGACATCAAGCGCGGCACCGCTTACTTTTCCTTTTTTTATATATTTAAACAAAGCATCTTCGTCTACAATCCCGCCTCTGGCGGCATTGATAATACGAACGCCTCTTTTCATTTTCCCAAAAGCTTTTTCATCTATTAAATGTCTGGTCTCTTTAGTTAACGGCGTATGAATAGTAATAAAATCAGCGTTCTTCAGAAGCGTGTCCATATCCACCGATTCAACCTTAAGCGATTTAGCCTTTCCCTCCGAAAAAAAAGGATCATAAACTATTATTTTCATACAAAAACTAAGCGCCCGTTTGGCAAATTCGGATCCTATCCGTCCCATCCCGATTATACCGAGAGTTTTACCGTATAGTTCAACTCCCATAAATTTTTTTCTATCCCATTCACCTTCTTTAATAGAATTATTTGCCTGCGGAATGTTTCGTGAAAGTGAAAGCATAAGACTAAACGCGTGTTCCGCTGTCGATATAGTGTTTCCGGCAGGAGCGTTCATAACCACTATCCCTTTTTTTGACGCGGCCGCGACATCAACATTGTCAAGCCCTACTCCCGCGCGTCCGATAACCTTAAGTTTATCGGAAGCAGCGATTATCTTTTTTGTCACTATAGTTCCGCTTCTGACAATAAGAGCATCATATCCTTTTATCTTTTTGGCAAGTTCATTTTCAGAAAGCCTGAACACTTCATCAACTTTAATTTTGTTCTTTTTTAAAATCTCAATCCCTTCTCTGGCTAAAGGATCACTAATTAATACTTTTATTGCCATGCCCTCTCCTGTACGCATTTATGATATTGACCAAAATCAACCACTGAGATCACAGAGAAATTTTTCAGTTTCAACCAATCAAAAATTATCCGCCTGAGTCAGACCAGTTCAACCCGTCCTTTAGCCGCCAGCTATTGCAATAATTCCTGAGCTTTTCCTACTCCTTTGCCCAGTTCAATATTATACCCAAGCTGATTCAAAACAATCTCTACCGCGGCAAGAGCAGTTATTGTGTCATATTCGTCCATATACCCGAGATGAGCCAATCGAAAAATCTTACCTTTAAACTGAGCCTGTCCGCCCGCTATTGTCACACCTTGTTCATCCCGCATTTTCTTGACAAACGCGGTTCCGTCAACATCTTCGGGTACTTTTACGGCAGTTAGCGCGTTCGACGGCGAAGATGCCAAAAGTTCAAGTCCCATGGTTTTTAAGGCTTCCCTTGTCGCGTTCGCAAGTCTGGCATGCCTTTTAAGAACATTACCCATACCTTCCGCAAGAACCATATCTAAAATTCCTTTCAATCCATGGATCAAAGAAATCGCGGGCGTCCACGGAGTATCATTTTTAAGATAAGATTCTTTCGCGGCTTTTAGATCAAAATAATATTTAGGAAGATCGGCTCCTTCCATAAGTTTTTCCGCTTTTTCGCTCAGGCTTAAAAAAGCAAGTCCGGGAGGCAGCATAAAACCCTTCTGCGAACCACACACAACAACATCAACTCCCCATTCATCGGTTTTGAGATCATCTGCCATTAATCCGCTTATAGCATCAACCACCAGTACCGCAGGTGTAGCAGAAACTACAGCCGCTATTTTCTTTATATTATTGACAACACCGGTCGATGTTTCACACAAAGTACTGTAAACCGCCTTTATATCCGTATTTTCGGCCAAAAAATCTTTAACAACAGCCGGATCCGCGGCCTTCCCCCAGGGAACATTATATGCTATAACCTCGACTCCATATATACGGCAAATCTCGCCAAAACGTTCACCGAATTTACCGCCGTTAATAACAAGCGCTTTATCTCCTTTTGAAAAAAGATTGACTATAGATGCCTCCATAGCGCCTGTCCCGCTGGAAGCAAAAATGAAAACAGGATTTTCCGTTTGAAATACTTTTTTCATTTTCACATTAACATCTTCTAACACTGCCCGAAACCGCGGCGTTCTATGGTGAATCATCGTCTCCGCCATCTTCAACAATATCTTGTCAGGCACCGGCGTCGGGCCCGGCGCCATTAATCTATATTTTCGCATCTCTAGATCCTTCACTGCTACATATAATGATTCATTCATGGAATCAGTAAAAATCGTTCTATTCTTCGGTAATAGAGGTAATCACATGATCTACCAAACCATATTCTTTTGCTTCTTCGGCTCCCATAAAATAATCTCTATCAGTATCTTTTTTTATTTTATCAGGAGTCTTTCCCGTATGTTTCACTAAAATCTCTTCCAGCATATCTTTAAGTCTTAATATCTCCTTAGCTTGTATCCTTATATCCGAAGCCGCCCCTTGCGCTCCTCCCCACGGCTGATGCACCATAATACGGGAATAAGGAAGAGCATATCTTTTTCCCTTTGCCCCTGCCGCCAGCAAAACAGCTCCCATACTCGCGGCCTGACCGACACAATAAGTGTTTACATCCGGTTTCACAAACTGCATGGTATCATATATACACAAACCGCTTGTTACACTGCCTCCGGGACTGTTTATATAAACATTTATATCTTTGTCCGCGTCTTCTGTCTGAAGATATAACAGCTGCGCGACTACGACATTAGCGACATTGTCATCTATCGGCGATCCGATAAATATTATCCTGTCCTTTAAAAGACGGGAATAAATATCATAGGCCCTTTCTACTCGGCCTTCCTTTTCAATGACCATAGGTATTATGCTCATATTTTCCTCCTGCTTATTTTTTTTCTTCGACTATAGACTCCGATAAAAGAAAATCCAATGTTTTTTCCTCTCTTAGCTGCTCCATCAAGCCGTCTATAAGATTATGTTCTTTATAATACTTCTTTACAGCCTGAACGTCCTGCCCATAACTTTCAGCCAGGGCCTTAATCCATTCATCAACCTCTGCTTCACTTACGGTTATCTTTTCCTTATCCGCTATATTATCAAGAATAAAATACAACTTTACTTTATTTTCCGCTTCTTTTCTCAAGGTATCTTTCATTTTTTCCTTATGCGAATCTATAGTATTCTGATCCACACCTTTTTGCTTGAGTTCATTTTCAGCCCTTTCCAATAAAACCTTCAGCTGACGTTCCACCATAGATACAGGACACTCAATCAAGTGTTTCTTTAAAAGCTGTTCCATTATCTGGTTTTTTATCTCAACTCTTACATTGGCCTCTTTTTTAAACAAAAGACGTGCCTTTATTTCTTCCCGGGCTTCATCAATGTTTTGCTTTCCTATTTTCTTCGCGAGTTCATCCCCTGCCTCTAAAAGCTTTTTCTCTTTTACGGATTTAACCTCTACACGAAAAGAAGCTTTTTTCCCGGCATATTTTTTATCAGGATAGTTTTCAGGCAAAGTAACCTCAATATCTTTTGCCTCACCTTTTGCCATACCGCAAAGTTTATCTCCTACGCCTAATAAAGAAACCTCTTTATCCGCTTCTATCCACATATCCTGTCGTTTTTTTGATATTATCCTGCCTTCTGAAAAAACTTCCACGTCACATACCGCGAAATCACCTTTTTCCACGGATCTTTCAACATCCGCAAACTCAGCGTGCAGTCTTTGAAGTTTTTCAATCGATTCATTAACCTCATCATCGGTCACTTTTACTTTTACCGCAAAGACTTTAAAACCTTTATATTTTTTAAGTTCAATCTTCGGATAAACATCTACCTTAACAGTAAAGGTTAATTCTCCTCCCGAGGTCAAAACAACATCATAAATCTCAGGATAACTTACAGGATTAATATCATGTTCTTTAAGAACTTCCTGATAAGCGTCAGGAATCAACCGCTTTTTCATTTCGTCCAGCGCCTCGCCGGAATAAGCCTTTTTGATAATATCTATAGGCGCGTTACCTTCTCTAAATCCCGGAATTTTAGCGGTTTTTTTTATTTCTTCAAAAATACACTTAAAGGTTTCTTCTACTCTTTCTTTGGACATCTCTACATTAAATTCTCTGGCTGTCCCATCCAGTTTTCTCATCTTACTTTTCATCAAAAATTATCCTTTCTCTCAAATGTCTTCCTGCGTCGATCCAATCCAAGTCTCTCTCTGAAATACCTTACCCCACATTCCTCTGCGTTTTTGCGAATTAATTCTATCGTTTAATCTTCTTAATCTTTTTTTTATCTTATCGGAAACAATATCAATAGAAGCATAAATATCCAACGCGTTCTCTTTCGCTACCAGTTTATTACGTTTAAGCGAAACTATTATTTCCGCGGTTTTAATATTCTTTTCTTCTCCAAGGACAACATCACATTTATATATTCTTTTATATATCCTTTCAAGTTTTCTAACTTTTTTCGTTACATAGTGCTTTAAAGAATCATCCAAATCAAGGTTTCTGCCTGTAATTTTTATATCCATTGTTCCACCTTTCTTTTTTTACCCCCTAGCAAGAAGCTTTCCATAACAATTCGGCCGGAAAGAACTACCAATATACCATCATGCATAGTGTTTTTCAATATGTTTTCTAGCCACGGGTTTTCCAGCCGCGCCTGGCAAACCCAAAACTACATACTGAATCTTTCTCCTAAATATATCTCCTTCGCTTTGGGATCATTTATAAGCTCATCCTTTGTCCCTGCTATAAGAATCTCTCCTTCATACATTATATAGGCCCTATCCGTTATAGTCAGAGTTTCTCTGACATTATGATCTGTCAATAATATGCCAAGCCCCATTTCCTTAAGTTCTCTTATCACTTCCTGGCAATCATACACCGCAATCGGATCTATTCCGCTAAAAGGCTCATCTAATAATATGAACATGGGATTAGTCACAAGCGTCCTTGTTATCTCAAGCCGCCGCCTTTCTCCTCCGGATAATGTATAAGCCTTATTCTTCCTTAAATGTGCTATTTTAAGCTGATTAAGAAGATTATCCAGCTGTCTTTGCCGTTCCCTGCGGGGAAAACCCAATGTTTCCATAATAGCCATTATATTCTCTTCTACGCTAAGCTTACGGAAAATCGAAGGTTCCTGTGAAAGATACCCAATACCTGAACGCGCTCTCTGATAAATAGGCAGTTTTGTTATATCTTTTTTATCAAAGATTACATGCCCCATATCAGGCCGTATTATTCCGGTAACCATATAAAATGTAGTAGTCTTTCCGGCGCCATTAGGGCCCAAAAGCCCTACGACCTCGCCCCGTCTAACATTAATACTTACCCCTTTTACGACTTTTCTTCCGCCATATTGCTTTACAAGTTCCCTTGTCTCCAATAAATGCATTGTATTTTACCACCTTTTTCAAGATTACTTTCCGCCTAAGGCAGATAAACTCTAAATCCTAAACCCTAAACTCTAAATAAATTAAAAACTCAAAGCTCCAAATCCAAAAAACCTATTGTTCCCGAAGATTTTATATTTTTAGTTTTGGACATTTGGATTTATTTAGGATTTAGTGTTTAGAGTTTAGTGTTTCAAAATATCCTTCGCTCTTCTTTCTTGCTGGAACGATTTGCCAACCGCCCCTACTAACAACTATATGCCTCCCTCGACATTATCCCCAACCCCGTCCATTTCAGATAACTGCTGAGGATCAAGAATAATTCTTGGACGTCCGAGAAGTTTAGCGCTTTTAGTGCTTCCGGTATAAACGGCTTTTTCACTTATACTAAAGCTTTCTCCCTTTTGTATCTTAACGTTGCCCTCGGCTACGGCGCGATCCAAACACTTCTTTTCCGGATCAAAATATGCCGTAAGCTTATCAGCAAAAAGTTCGCCTTCATTGTCATCGATTCTAACATTTTCGTGAAATACTGCCGTGTTTTCTTCGTAATTAACGTTAAGGGAACCATCACATTCGATCTTTGTGTTCGGTTCTATCATAACCTCTACATCCTTTTTCAAAACAGCGGTTCTTTTCTCAGAATTAGCTCTGGCTCCTTCACCTACGGCAGTCATACTTCTGTGATTTATTTGGACAAAAGAATCCGTATCAATATCTTTCGTAGAATGTTTCCATTTAGCGTAATCAGTAGTAAGAATAGCCCCGTCTTCAGATACAGCTTTAACATTTCCGATAAGTTCAATCTCTCCCTTATCCCTATGATAAATACCTTTATCAGAAGTCAAAGTCGAAGTGCTGTTTTCACTGTAAGATATAACCTTAAGAGTCTCCAGGTGTATCTGTTCACCGACTATATCCGCTGAAACAGCTTCCAGATGCCATTGCCTTGCGCCTTTAGGACTTCCGCCTTCTATAGTAAAAGACATAAGTTTCTGTTCCAAGGTATTCTCGTTTTCTAATTCTTCGTCTTCGGTCAACACGACTGTTTTATCAACAGCTTCTTTACCCGAATATCCCTGCATAAAAAAATATGTCGGCACAGCTATCATACTGACCATAATTGTTGTGTGAAAAATTTTTTTAAACATACTAAGTTTCCTTAAACATTAAATTGTATTGTCCCGAAAAAGTTAATACTTTTTATACACTATCAAATCACCCGTTTGTTGACTGTTGATCGTTAGTTCGTTGACTGTTTACCCGTCAAAAGCCTTTCCCCTTAACCATCAACCAACTAACCGTCAACTGTCAACCGAATAACTAACTACTATTCACTGATTATCCTCTATGCATGAAAAAACTTCCCGTCTGAA
>JBDRBG010000126.1:0-4910 GCA_043823005.1 Candidatus Omnitrophota bacterium | reverse complement strand
ACTTGCTCAAGGTTTGTCAGACTGCTCAGACGCAACAGATTACTCCATTCGTCCAGTCTCAAGCTACACGACTACAGGCAATTCCCGTGATTGATTCCTTTCATTCAATTAGAATTTAAAGAGCTTTTCTTGGCACGCCACTATCGCACTATTCACTAGTTATTATTAAACACTTACTCCTGTTAATTATCCGAAAGCGTTCTTTTAACAGCATTGAGCCAGCCTTTATAAAGCTCATCAGCATTCTTTTTCTTCATCTTCGGCTTAAAAACTTTGTCCGTACTCCAATATTTTTTTATCTCATCAGCGCTTTTCCAATATCCTGTGTTTAATCCGGCTAAATACGCGGCGCCAAGCGAAGTAAGTTCTATACCTTTTGGCCTTGTTACATTAATACCAAGTATATCAGCCTGAAATTGACACAAAAAATTATTCGCGCTGGCTCCGCCGTCTACTCTTAGATCATGTATCTTAAACCCAGATTCCTTTTCCATAACCCGCAAAACATCTTTTGTCTGATAACACATGGCTTCAAGACTGGCCCTTGCTATATGATTACGATCAGTTCCCCTGGTTATACCAAAAATTGCTCCGCGCGCGTCCTGATCCCAATAAGGCGCGCCAAGCCCTACAAGCGCGGGAACAAAATAAACATTGTGATTATCCCCTGCGTCTTGAGCCATTTTTTCCGAATCCGCGGCATTACGCAGTATTTTTAAACCGTCACGCAGCCACTGAACAGCAGCTCCTGCAATAAACACAGCGCCTTCAAGCACATACACAGGCTCGCCTTTACTACCGCATCCCAATGTAACTATAAGACCGTGTTTTGAAACCGGCCTTTTTTTGCCGGCATTCATAAGTACAAAACAACCTGTTCCATATGTGTTTTTTATACTTCCGGGTTCAAAACACGTCTGGCCAAAAAGCGCGGCCTGCTGATCTCCGGCTATACCGCGAATAGGAATCCCGGCAGGTATTACACAGTTTTTTATTGTTATCCCAAAATCCGCGGACGAAGCTTTTACTTCGGGCAGGATATTTTCCGGTATTTTGAATCTCTTAAGAGCGATTTTATCCCAGTTCAATTTATTGATATCAAAAAGCATTGTACGCGACGCATTAGTATAATCAGTAGCATGACTTTTTCCGCCTGTAAGTTTCCAGAGCACCCATGTATCTGTAGTACCAAACGCAAGTCTCCCTTGTTTTGCTTTCTTTAAAGCTCCGGGAACATTTTTTAATATCCATTCTATTTTTGTAGCTGAAAAATACGCGTCAATAGGTAAGCCTGTTGTTTTTGAAAAAAAAGTGTTTTCTTTATTCTTAGCTTTCAATTTTTCGCATCTGACAGAAGTCCTTCTGCACTGCCATACAATAGCGTTATACACAGGTTTTGAAGTTTTTCTGTCCCAGACAACAGTTGTTTCCCTCTGGTTGGTTATACCTATAGCAGAAATAGACACCGGAGAAACTTTTTTAAATACCTTAGCCAAAGATCCGTATACGCTTTGCCATATCTCTTCGGGATCGTGTTCCACCCATCCCGGGCTAGGAAAATATTGTTTAAATTCCTGATACGCGGACACAATTTGTCTGCCTCTTTTATCATAAACAACAGCCCTTGACCCGGTTGTCCCCTGATCTATAGCAAGTATATATTTCACTTCCGCTCCTTTTTCCTTCAACCATTCACTATTTAATCCTACCTCTGAGCCACAAAACAATATCTTGAAACACCTTTTCCCTGCCTAATTCTATGGAAAGAGCGTGATACATATCCGGATATTCGATCATTTTTTTATCTTCTGCCTTAAGCCTTTGAAATACCTTTTTACTTACGCGTGGATCTACAAGTTTATCTTCTCCTGCTAAAAGAAAAAGCACGGGAATATTTATCTGTGTCTTAAAAACCAGAGCGCGTATCTGAGCTGATAAAGTACACATAAGAAGCCGCGCAGTAGCCAGCCTGTGTTCGCGTTTATCCTCATCCATTATCTTTTGATACTCTTTATCCTGTGTACACATAGCAGAATCAAACGGCATATTAAACTGTTTACAAGGACTAAAAAAAGCAGCAAATAATATTCGAACGTACTCTAAAAAAGATACTTTCATCCTGCTTAGAAAAGAAGGCGATATACATATAAGGCCGTTAAAAATACCAGCATATTTACAGCTGAACATAAATGAAATAAGAGCGCCTAAACTCTCTCCCATTAGAAATATTTTCGTATTCGGATGTTTATTAAAAATGATGTTTATAAGACTGCGAATATCATTAAAATAAGTATTAAAAGAATCTATATGACCTTTAAGACCTTTATCTTCCCCAAAACCCTTTAATTCTATCGCATAAGAAGAAATGTTTTGTTTAAGAAAAAACTTGCCAGTAAAATCCCATCTTGCTGAATAAGCACCTAACCCATGCACGAACAAAAGCACTGCTTCCGTAGACGCCGCTTCCCAGCACCTATAATTCACCCCGGTTTTTTCGTCTTGTTTTAATGAATACATGAAAGGAGTATATCATATTTTAAGGGGGCTTTACAATTAGATGCACACAGATATTGCTGGTTGACCGTTGGCGATTGGTTCGTTGATCGTTTAACCGTCAACAGACTAACGGTCAACCGTCAACCAAATTCGTCTTTGCGAAGCGCAAGGCAAACGAGCGCTGTGGCAATCTCTAATAAAAGTAAAAATACGGGAACTGGTTTCTGCCGGGGTTTATACTCCTAAAGGAAACCTGTCCCCATCTGGGGTGTGGTACTTTTTCAAGCACAAAAGCCTAAAGGGACAGGTGTGGGATTGATTTCAGAACCGTCCCTGATGTGCAGAGATTGCCGCGTCGCCTAAAAAGGCTCCTCGCAATAAAATTCGACCTTACAAGTTACAAAGCGAGAATCGCTTTGTAACTTGTGGTCTCATTTTACTTGAACACCCTCCCCGTCTCAGACGACCAGAACAAAAGATCCAGTTCGTCCATTGGAATATTGATTTTATTTGAAAATTTTTTGATTTTTTCTTCTAGGAAAAGATACTTTTTTTTAGATATCTTTGGCGGGATATTTTTGATGATTTTGTATCTTACCATGCACCTTAATATGTGCGCGTCAAGAATTGCTAGATTTTCTCCAAAGCCGATATTCCTCAGGAAATGGCTTGCTTCTTTATATCCGAGACCTTTAACCTTTTCAACCAGCCATTCACGGGTTTTCAAAATATCACAGGTGTTTATCTTTTGCTTTATCTTGATCCTTCCGTTCATACGAAAAAGATCACGCGCTTCAATTATGTAACGGGCTTTGTTATTAGGAAAACGGACTTTATCCAAGCCTTTTCTTATTCCTTTTAACCCGGAATCAAAAAGGCCGCCTGTTTTTTTTAAGAGAGAAACAGCTTTATCACAATAAACTGCTTTTGACTGAGGCGTGCATATACAGAAACAAAGTTCGCTGAATATTTCTTTATCAGATTTGTTCCAATTTTTCTTAAAATCCTGCAATCTGTTTTGGATCTCGTGTTTTTTCTTCTTATACTGTTCAAGTAATTGTTTATACATCTCACATTTTACATTATATGTTTTTGAGATTGCCGCGGGCCTCGTTTACCCCGGCCTTCGCAATGACAACACTTGCTCGTTTGCCTCGGCCCTCGCAATAACAGAAAGAGACGTCATTGCGAGCTTCGAGCCAAGCGAGAAGCGCGGCAATCTCACTGTCAGTTTTCAACTGATCATAGATTATTTTTTCCTTGCAAGATACCCGAACGCCCTGAGTGCGGCTTTAGCACCTTCTCCGGCGGCTATTACTATCTGTTTTTCAATGACATTTGTTACGTCTCCGGCGGCGAATACCCCTTCTATATTTGTTTCTGTCTGGCAATTAATTATTATTTCCTGTTTTTCGTTTTTATCAAGTTCTTTAGCAAAAGAAGAATTAGGTTCAAGCCCTATTTCTACAAAAATACCGCTTGCTTTAACTTGTTTTTCTTCACTGGCTGTCTTTATTTTGATGCCTTCAACAAACTTCGATCCGAAAACTTCAGTAACCTGCGAATTATTAAATACTTCGACCTTTTCATCTGAAATAACTTTGTCTCTCATTATAGCGTCTCCGCCTAATTCACCGGTTACATTTATAATATATATTTTTTTCGCTATTTTCACTAATTGCAGAGCCGCATCAAGGCTGGAATTTCCTCCGCCTATTATTGCAACATCTTTTCCCGCGAATAACGGGCCGTCACAAGTAGCGCAATATGTAAGTCCGCGATTTTTAAACTTTTCTTCTCCGGCTACACCTAGTTCTTTTGATTTTTTCCCCGAAGAAATTATAGCAGTTTTTGCTTTATATTCGCCTTTAGCGGTCTTTACAACCACAATGTCTCCATGTTTATACATCTCAATGACCGGTTCATTTTCTTTAAGTTCAAGTTTATAATTTTTTAAATGTTCCTCAAATTTAGCCGCAAGTTCCGGTCCGGTCACAAACTGATATCCTGTATAGTTTTCAACATCCCCGCTCCAGGTTGTTTGACCGCCTATATCAATAGTTATAATAAGACAATCCATGCGTTTACGCGCCGCGTAAACCCCGGCTGTTATGCCTGCGGGCCCTGCGCCAATAATAATAACATCATAAAATTTATCCGGCATAATATTTTCCTTTGAGATTGCCGCGTTGCTATCGCTCCTCGCAAAGACGGTTCTTTTTGTCATTGCGAGCCGTGAGCCTGGCAAACGGCGCGGCAATCTCCTCTTACCTTTCACCATTGTAGAGTAGAACACTGGCGCAATGGCTTCAGGACAACGTTTGTATTTTCTGTTTCTCCCCGTTTCCTTTGGGAGTGCCTCATTATCTTGTCCATACCCTGTTTCCAGCATCCCCTCATCAAACCGTACGTGA
>JBDRBG010000125.1:0-2379 GCA_043823005.1 Candidatus Omnitrophota bacterium | reverse complement strand
CGGTGACATTTTTCTCTGGTTCATGGCCGCTGCCGGTTCCTGGTTCTTTGCCGCCGGTTCTTTTGTTCCTTTCATTGCTGAGGGCTTCTAATCTTGCTTGTTCCGCGGGGGTGCGGTTGCCGATTAAAAGCGGTGAATGGTTCAATGGTGAATGGAGAATAGAAAAAGCGTGTCAAAGTATCAAGCGGGAAAAACAGCGAGTCAAAGAAAAGTATGCTTTTTGGGTGTCTGTCAAATCCGGGGTGGCTCAAGTTGACCCCAGTACCTTACAAATTAAAATTTTTTTAAACATAAAAATATAATAACAGATATTATCAATCCCCATAGAATACTATTTATCCATAATACGCCTAATCCTAATGCATTAGTTATATCATATGGTAAAAACCGAAGAAGCGGAAAAGAAAAAATTTCCCAAAACATGTTACAAATAGTTAAATCCGCTTGTTTAAACGCTGTATTTCCGGGAACAAAAGCCCACGTTATAAATTGTACGATGAAATGAATAATTGTTGCAATTATAAATACAACAAACGATAATAAATACTTTTTCATAGTTTTCCTTTTTTTATCTGTTACATGTAGAATTTGTCGAAGTCGAGAGTGGACTATTAGGTTCACTTACAGTTGTTGGTGAAGAAATCACTGCTGATGAACTAATCACCCCTGATGAGTATCCTGAAGCATTACGTTCGGGAGGAGTTGTTTTCTCACCCTCGTCTGCAAACTCTTTTTCCTTCTCTTGAGAATAAGTTCTGCATGTATTCCATGGCGTATATGAGCTTTCCACTTTATTTAAGAAAGAACCGTAATTATCACCGTCGTAAATATACTTTGATACTTTGACACTAACTGTCTAAATTTTATTTTTCTCCACTAAGAATAACCTGAAAATAATTATTAATATTTCTCAACTCCTTTGAAGCGAGTTCCAATGTAGCTATATGGATTGCTTTAATTTGTTGACCATTTTCCTTAACAACTATCTCGACGCTACTTACATCATAGGCTAAATAAGAGGGTACGCTTGTAAAAGTTCTTTTTGGGGGGCCTAAAATAATAGCATTTTCCTCGGGAACATCGTACCATTCAATTAATATTAAATTAGCCCATAATTTAATAAATTCTTCTAAGGAAATTACTACAACTTTATTTTCCCGATCGTCTAAAACTTCTACCATGCCCCTTGTATATACAACCTTAAACGTTTTAAATGTTCCATCAAAACCTCTTTTATATTTATAATAAACTTCTGCTTCTTCCGGCAAAAGGTTATTTATTTCTTTAAATAAACTTTTATGGTCGGATAAATTTAAATCGTGTTCAAACGCATATAAAAACAAATCCCCGTCGTTATTGTCTTCTAATCTTTTAACTATTTCTTCTATGATTTGGTTTCTATCCTCATCAAGCTTGCCCAATAATTTTTTATATATTTCTAATGCATAATAATATTTTTGTAGCTTTTTATAATATATATGGGCTATCGTATATAATACATCATAATAAGTTGAATCGTTTTTACTTATTTCTAGTAAATATTTTTTATAATACCAAATCGATTTACCCCATTCTTGTTGTTCGTTATATAAAACAGCTTTTTCAAAATATAATTTTTTTTCTTTTTCGTCAGAAGCATATATTAACTGTGTTTGAACTAATGTTATAATTAAGCAAAGCATACATATTATATGTGCGCTTCTTTTATTCCTCATTCGTTACTCCTTATAGGGTATAGGATGTTTTTTATTTCAACATCCATTTGTTTTATTCTCGGGCGATATAACAGTAACATTGCCTTCTTCATCAGTAAATTCACCGGAAATTATATTTCCATTATCATCAGCTTGCACGTTCTTTCCTTGTAAATCTGTTTTCCCATCCCCATTAGTATCTGCCTTAAAACCATCGGGAACATTATCATTATTTGTATCCTTTAATGTAAAATCTGCCTTATCATCCCCGTTAACATCCATTGAATCCATATTGCCATCATTATCACTATCCCACCCACTCATGTCTGTATCCCCATCTCCATTCAAATCAACCCCTGCTCCATCCGCTTTACCATCAAAATTTTTATCATATGTATGACCGCTCATATTTTCCCCATATAATCCCCACGGATCAATCCAATTCACCGGATCGTTGCCGCAATAACTATATAAATTTATTCCGCCGGCGTAACCGATTGGATCCGGAGTAATAAATCTGCCTGTTTCGGGATCGTAGTATCTATTTCTATAATAGTATAAGCCTGTCTCTTCGTCAAGTTCTCTGCCGGTGAAGAAGTAGCGGTTGCCTACGGTGCTTTCGGTGAGTATTTCGTTTTGAGCATTGCGGATGGTTACTTTGCCGTAGATGTCGTAGCTGTATTTC
>JBDRBG010000124.1:0-17474 GCA_043823005.1 Candidatus Omnitrophota bacterium | reverse complement strand
TTGCCAATTTATAGTTAACGAGGCTACCTATAAGTTCACTTTCGTTACGACCTGCCGGTTCGCCTCCCCTGACTTGTTCAAGGTTTGTCAGACTGCTCAGACGCAACAGATTACTCCATTCGTCCAGTCTCAAGCTACACGACTACAGGCAATTCCCGTGATTGATTCCTTTCATTCAATTAGAATTTAAAGAGCTTTTCTTGGCACGCCGCTATCTACTATTAACTATTAATTATGCAGCAGCCAATACTTTCCAAAAACTGTTAACAGCATCATTAAGCTGTTTTAACTTTTCTGACGGATACATTATGCGTGGTAAAATTATCTTAATTGTAGAATGCATGCCTTTCATAATGCTTTCAAGCCAGTCTGAAAGAATATCGGAAAAAGACAAAATACTTTTTCCCGAATCAGCTTGCGCAAGTACACGTATGGATATTTGAGAACTCAGTTCTCCTTTAAGTAAATTCTGCAGTATCTCTGCCTGGTTTTGTTCTTCTGCTTCTGTTACAATAGCCATATATTCACCGGCGGATAATTTCTTCGCTTTGGTCTGCGATAAACAGATACTTTTTATCGCCCTTATTCTCTTCAACTTTTCTGCTTCTTGTTCAAGCAGTAAACCCATTTTCAGTTGAATCTCATTCTCTTCTATCATGGTAACGGTCATATTTTCAGGAAAACCTAGTATTTTTCTTATATCTTTCCTGTTTAAAAGACTTAGCTCTTCTTTGTCCCTCGCAGTTACTCCACTGACTATCAACTCAAAAGACACCTTATCTCGTAATCCTTTAAGCCTTTTTAAAGCCATTAAACTATCAGCAGACCTCTTTACAATTTCAACAGGCACACAACAATATAATTTTGTACCATCGCAATACCGTTGACTGATCCCGGCTAATCTGCTGACACATACATTAATAACACAGTTTCTGATTAGATTTTCAATCCGGACAAATCCATTTTTTATATATTTATGAAAAACTCTTATATCTAATTCTTTTCGGTTATTCTCCTTGTTTCTTTCTGAAAAACTAATTAAGGAGCTTTTGTCTTTTTTTCTCCGTGCAGTAACAACTATCATCTCATCTATTATTATTGCCTTATTCTCGTCTATATAGGCTAGAATTTTATCGCTAACATCTTGAAAATAAGTAGTTTTCCTGATATTATTTTTGACAAAATCTATTTTTTCAACGTCAGATAGATTTTTCCACTCTTTTGATGCCTCTGAATTGTAAAAACTAAAATTAAAAGCTATTAACAACAAACCCCCTGGTTTTAGAACTTTTGCGGCTGAAACAAATAATTTAAGAGGATTTTCCAAATAAGCTATTCCGGAAGCACAAATTGCCGCGTCAAAACGTTCTCCTTCCACATTAATATCAGTGGTTTGGTTCAGATCCTGCACATAATAATCAGTAAGACGTGAATTTAGCCCTAATTCTACGTTATTTAGCCCTATTCCAACGATTTCATCTGCTCTTGCCGACTCAGGGACATAAGTATTGTACCCGGACATAAGATCTAAAACTCTGGCTCCATTGGGCAGTAAGTTTGCTATTTCTGCTTCTATTTTTTCCAGCAAAGGCAAATATACATAAGGATTTTTCCGTACATGACTAAAAAAAACAGAAGCCTTGTCACCTTTTCTTTGTTTTTTTAGCTTCTCTGTTTTTATCACTTCATCTATTACTGCATGCATAGACCATTGTCCAGCCCTTTCTACCTGCTTTAAAAGTCCTTGGATAAGATAATTATCTTCGTCCAAAGAACAACAACTAAGACTTTGAACAATGGCTTCTCTTGCTTGGTATCCAATAAAATGTATAACTTTAATTGTCACGGATCTAAAGCCAACTGCTTCTACTAACCCTTTCCTGTTTCTATGTATTTCCAGCAATATCGGAACCGCGGATTTAGCTCCCGATCCCATATTTGTTATGCATAAAAGAACATTTTCAATCAATTCCTGTCCTCTGTCTTTTACGATCCAGGATTCCCAGTTGTTACATATATCTAACAATACCAATAACGGTTCGCTGGATAAAGGACATTGCTGAGCCAATCTCGCTGAAGCGCGAAGTTTGACATTTATATCCCCCAGCTCCAGCTCTCTTATAATCTGTTTCATATCAAAATCTTCAGGATTATTCTGATGATTCGGCAAGTTAAACAATATCTGCCATTTATTCAAGATCTTTTGTATTTCAAGAAAACGTTTTTCTATATTAAAAAATTTAAAAAAATATGTGCAATGCTCTTTTGCCAAAGCATCGCTTATATGTTTTACAATTTTTCTTTCCGGCTCAGGAATCTCGGTTTCAAAGATCATATTTTGATCTAAAAGAGACAGCCATGTGAAAACTCTTGCCATCATTAGATCAATTTGAAAATATTCCAAAGGCACATCATTGTCCAGGATTAAATCCGGATAGTTCTTGAAAAAAACTTGCTCTGCTTTCTCATATTCTGACAAATTCTCATATTTTAGTGTCTTAACAATTAGACTGAACTGTTCTTCAGTAACTGCTTGCATAATATCAAGATCCTTGTCAATAAGATCTTTTCTTACTCGATATTTTTCAGAACGAAGCAATGTACATGCTTTTTTTTCATCCTTTTCATCTAAATTAAATTCCTCTTCAAATAGAAGCATCTTTCGGATCAATTCAGCAGTTATTTTCCTTTTTATTGCAGGGTTTTGGCTGCTGGACATTATAGCCAATGCCTCTATTTTAATAGATTCTCCTAATCCAGGCACTGGATTGACTTTTTCTTGCCTAACCAAGTAATTAAAAATACTTTCATCATTTATGCAATTCCCACGCACAAAATAACAGGAATTACAAGACTTCTTATTTGAAAAACCGTCCTTTGACAACCTGCCTATTACAGAAATGACAATTATTATTAAAAAAAATGGGATAATATATCTTTTAGATAAGTTAAGCAACTTTCTTTTCATGGATGTATTATAGGATACATCAAGACAAATCCAACTTTTTGGGGCTTAACCGACTCCATATCCCCATTCCACTCCAAAAGCAAAAAACACGGTAATGTGTATCGTGCTAAAAAAAGTTGACACTTTACCTAACAGATTGCCACAACGCTCGCATAGCTCGCATCTCGCAATGGTAACATGACGAAGGAGGTTTCCTGTCTGAGGGACAGGTGTGGGATTGAGTTTGGAACGTCCCTATTTCACCTATTATAAAATGGTGCAATTGGGCTTTGTGTGAATCGCAATTTTAGCTTTTTTTACAACTTTTTAAGGATTATTGTTAAATGATGTTTGAGCCCGAACTCCTCTTTACAAACAATGAGGGCGAGTTCATTTAACACCTTAAAAAGTTCGAAAAAAAGCGTTAAAAAATTGCGGCTGAACGAAAAGGCCATTTGTGCCATTGTCGCGAAATCAATATCCTTGTTTCGATTTCCCGCTTCCGGAGATTGCCGCGGTCGCTCTTGCTCCCTCGCAAAGACAGATGGAGCTTTTTCCTTTGAGATTGTCCGCGTCGCTGTCGCTCCTCGTAAAGACGAAATTTGAATTGCAACATATCGCCTGTCACCGTCTAAGGGACAGGTGTGGGATTAAAATGGGGACGGGTGTGGGATTAATTTCACACCCGTCCCCATTTCCCCACATAGATGTAGTATATCAAAAATTGCTCAAATTCAACTTTTTAAAGACTAACGCAAGACGCCGGATTTTCAATTCATCTCCTTATTTAGTTAAAACATCCTCAAATAGGATCTTTTTTTCAAAAAATGCTTTGTACGCAATAATATATGCCGCTGCGCTCACTCCTAAGTAGGGAGCTCCGCCAGGTCTACTATTTTTTATACTGAGTTTTTCGTACTTAAAAAACGGGGTTGAATCATATTCTTTCAACTCTGCAATTTTTTTTACTATTTCCTGAGAATCAGGACCGACTGCTGTTATTTTTATTCTATCTCCGGACTTAATTTTAAGAGCCCTTAAAGACATATCACTGCTTGCGTCTACCGGATCTTTTCCATAATGAACAAGCACCATTGATCTTGCTTTTTTCGCCAGCTCCGCGATTCTCGCCGATAGATACAAGTCTATTCCTTGAGAGTTCACTATCTCCAGGTCAACTTTCGCGCGCGCGCCCGTATGGTACTCATAAAAATTCATTCCGTCTTTTATTTCATTATTCGCTTTGATTATGCCGTTCAAAAATTTCAGAGCTTTCATTTCACGTCCGGCTTTTACCAGCGCCGCGACATATGCTCCTGTATACCATGCCCATAACCCTCCGTTATGAAAATGTCCGACAAACTCTTTAAACCGGTACTGGTGAATTTTCTGCGATTTAAACGTCTCTTCAGGAAAAAACGGATAATGCGCCGGAACAAGCGGATATTTGTTTTGTGAAATCTCATCGATAAAATTAACAATTTTATCTACCTGCTCTTCCGTGGGAATATCTGCGAGCATAGCCAAGATATTACCAAAAGCGTCAAAAATACCTACAGGATGTTGAAATGATGCCGCTTCCGGCCGGGGTGAAAAATAAAAATGCAGAAAATATCCTGCACTATTAAAATCAAATTTTTCGGATATTTTGCTGTATATAGTTTCTCGAGTATAATCAATGTTTCCTATCCAAAACCTCTCCCGAATGTTTTTCTTTATCCTTTCCGCCTTTTTCCTGTAAATATCCTGTCTTTTGCAGCCCTTCATCTTTAGCATATCCGCATACTCTGAAAGCGCTATATACCATAAGACTTCATCATAAAGAACAAATCCCTGCTGAAGATACTCATCCGCCCAATTCCCTGCCCTTGGAATATACAAAAACTCATACTCCTTATTCTCCCAGTTGTTTTCAAGATACGCGACAGCTCTCTTGATGGATTCAAAATATTTATCTACTATCCCTTCCTGCGGATGCCGTTTCGCGAACCTCGTGAATCCTATGATATAAAGCGTCGTAGGATCTATTCTTGGATTAATTATTCCATAGCTTACTTTTCCTTCAGGAGAAACATTGCTGGGAATAGCGCCATCCTCGCGCTGATATTTCGAAAGAGTCCCAAAACTGTCCCGGCACCCTTGAATAAGCATGTCCTCTTCGGTCAGAATATCCGCCATACATATCCAAAAAGCGTCTCTCGCGAAAAGACGCTTATAATTATCCTTTCGCGCTGAAGAAGCAAAAAAGCCTATTGAATTATGTTCCTTATCAGCAATTAAATTTTTCAACAAAGCAACTGCGTCATCATATGCTGTTAAATATGTTTTATCCATAAGAATTATTCCTTTTTACTAATTCGCAATGTAGTTATGCAAAACAGATTTTGTCACGCAAACATCAATCAAGATTGCCGCGTCGGCCTTTGGTCTCCTCAACGACAGATAAAGTTCGCCCTCAGAGAGGGCTCCCACTAACTACGAACCGCAAACGACTAACGACTAAATTACGCTGAGCGCAGGATATATGCCTGGGTCTTTTTCCAGAGTTTTATAGATTGAAAATCCATTTTTCGTGCCTTAAAAAAAATCTTTCCGTCCAGCATTTCATTTAAAAGCTTCAAATTAATCGTAACATCCGGATCTGTTATTGTTTTGACAAATTCTATAAGTTTTGTCTGTTCACCGGCTGTCATCTCAGCGCTATAATCATTTTTCCGGTAACGTTCATAATTAAGAAGTACTTTACCAAGTATAACATGCATTACTACATCTATGGGTATTTCTTTGCAAAATCCCTGTTCTCTGATAATAGTTATCCTCTCTCCTATTTCTTTATCAATCCCCGCTTTTTCTAATATTTTTTCCAACATCACATCATTGACAGTATCCGGTACATATAATAAAAGCCGCGCCTTGTCTTCTAACAATCTCAATTTTTCTAAAAATTCGCGCGCTGCTTTCTCAAGTTCCGCGATTAAATGTTCCTGCCATTGATCATCAAAAGTATAGGCAAAAGTACTTGTTGTCTGTTCATATTTTTTGTCGATTTTACGTATCTGCCTGCGTATTGATTCTTCCTGCGATTTGTATATTTCAGTCTGCGGAAGAATTATTATATCCTGCGCTGTATTTTTCCATATTTCCGGTAATACTTGCTGGCTTGCTTCCACCATTTCCTGAACGCCAAAATCTTCTTTCTTTATATCCTGATCCAAACTACCGCCGGATAGTATTTGTTTTCCGTTGTCTTTATTTATATTTTTCTTTGGCAATGCCGCGCTTTTTGCTATTGTATATCTTTTAATAGTTTTTACAGGCCTTCTCTTCATTGTATCCCGGGCTATCACTCCTCCTTGCTTAAAATCAAACAGTTCGGTTAGATCTCCTTTTGGACATTTGCCTGTCTGTACTTTTATTCTGGCAAGACTTAAAAGTATGCCGACTATCGCGTCAGGCTCATCTGCGTCTAATTGCACAAAACTCGGAAAAACTTCTGTTCCCTTTGTATTAAAACCTATACCTACAAGCTCAATCCCCATTTTCTCGGCTTGTTGAAACGCCTTATCAAGCCTTTCTGAACAGTTGAGTTCTTTTTTAGATTCCCATAGATCTTTCTGATATTTCCCCTTACTTATAAGGCTTCCTGAATCATAGCCATCTGTAAATATAATTTCGATTTTATTCTGTTTATTACAATTTTTATATTTCTTTATGATCTCCATAATACAATCATAAAGATGGATCCCATCACCACCCTCATCTATCTTATCTTCTATATTTTTCTGAGCGCCATTCAACTCATCCTGCGAAAACTTCTCAATAAAATCCTTGATCGTTTCAGGCATTTTTGTATCCACGGTTATAGACAACTCCCCTTTATCTCCTATCTGCTGAAAACTGGATAAAAGAATAGCGCTTAATCTGCGCAAAGCTTCAAAAAACGATTTCATGCTCGTACTTGCGTCAACTGTTATGCCCAAAGCAACGTCAGTCTTTCCCTGCGACTCAAATTCAACGTCAAACGGCGCGTCACTGCCTATAATAAACCTTATAATGTTTATTATCCGGCCAAAGGGCGATTCTTCTATTTCAGGCTCTTCAGGAACTCTGAAAATATTAATAAATCCTTCTGCCAGCCTTTTCCCTAAAGGCCCGACTTCTGCCAGCCTTTTGTTAAAAGGTTCTCCCTGCAAACGTTCACCGCACCTTTTCTGAATAGCTTTTTCCGCTCTTTCAAAAGTCTCCATCCTGCTTGCAAGCCCTCCTTTTCCCTTTCCATTAGACGAGCTTGATTTGCTCTGTTTCTTTTCTCCTTCGCCGACATTGACCACATCTCCGCCTTCAGATACAATAACATTTTGAGATGATGAACCTTTTCCGTCACTCCCGTTGTCTTCTAACATTTCCGGCGGAACACACGCGAAATTCGGAAGATTTCCAAAAATGTCATCTTCATCTTTCACTTTAATATCTCTTTCAACCCATTTTTGGAAAAGCGGATTTATCTCTTTGATCAAGAGATACGCGCTTTTACCGGCTTTTTGCTTCTTCTCTTCTATAAAATCTTCATCATTGTTCAGTTTGTTAAAATCAATTTTTACCAGATCGCTTATCGTTGCCCTGTGGAACGGGTTATTGTCAATTTCAGCAACTTTTTGCAAATCTTCTCTAAGTTCTTCGGGCAAATATTTAAAATACGCGCTAAAAGAACCGTTATACCCATAACACAAAAGTTCTCCCTTAAAAAGCGCCGAAGGTTTTGTTTCTATCGCTTTTAAAAATATTTCTTTTCTTTTTTGGTCTTCTGTAATCCATGATAAGAAAAATTCTTTGTTCATCGCATTGATATACTTTTCGGCTCCGGGAAGTCTTGGATCCTTCATATGATCTATGCGAACATCTTCTGTTGTGTTCCATAATCTAAAGAAATCAGCATCCTGGCTATCTTTATCCCCGGTTAAAGTTAAAAGAAACTGATGTTCCTCCAAATCCAACCTATCCATAGATGCTATTATCTCTTTATATTCTTCATGATCCGGAGTAAAGAACTTATGCCCGATCTCATGAAGAATAAGACCGATTATGGCTTCATTACTTCGTGATTTCTCCGGATTTTTCTCTCGATAAACAAGCTCATATAAAGGTACATTTATGATCTTTCCGTCCGGTGAAGCGCTCCACCATTTAAATAAACTAAAAACTATTTTTACATCCGGGCACAATGACCCGACAATTGTTCTTATCCGCCTTATTCTCTCTTGAACTTCTTCGCGTTCTAATATCTCTTTTTCCAATTCTCTGAGCTCTTCCAGCCCTTTGTCCGCGGTTTCCTGATCCTTCAAACTTGTCATAAAACTCATAAGTCCGCTTTTATGCCCTTTTTCATCTATGGCATCTAAAAGATTATCTATTAGTATTTTTGAATATTCATACCGCAGATATTGTCTGAGACCAAAGAGTCTTCCTTCGATATCCATACCACGGCTAATTGATTCCTGTTTAGTCACTGTTTTCACATTATCCAGGATACTAAGACCGTCAAAAAACTCGTTAACAATAGCAAAAAGTTCATTATCCTCATATTCTGCCGGAGTCCACACATTAAACGCATCCTCTTTTAACGGTAAAGGGACCAGCCCTCTGTCTCCGCCGTATCGTTCCGGATTCATCGTAAACATAACATAGATATTTTCGCCTATTTCAAAACGCAAAGGATCATCTCCGGGAACTTCAATAGTAAACTGTTTCTCTCCCCGGGCTATTCCCGATAATATCCATAGTATTTCCGGCTTTAGATTAGCTTCATCCACGATCAATACTGTATTTCCTTTTTTTAGTTTTTCAGCAAACTCCGAAAGTTCAAGTTTGTAAGAACCGTCATCCGAAGCCTTGATCCCCGCTGTTATGTCATACGCCTTTGCTTCCTTATGCGTACTAAAAATATAATATTTAAGTCCCAAAAGTTTTGCGATAACAACGCCCATTGTGGTTTTTGCTACACCGGTTTCCCCTGCTAAAGAAACTATTTTTCCTGCCTGAAATCCTCTGATAATATCAGAAAGAGTCTTTACTATACTTCTCACCAAAGTTAACCTGTAAGTTTTATCCACATTATACGGATGAAGCCCCTCTTTTGAAGGCATTATCGGAATATTTGAAAGTGAATCAAGCTTGCCGTCCAAAAGTGTAATATCAGACGCTATAACCTCATGGATATCAAGATCTTCCTTGAAAAGAAGTTTTAAAACCGATTCAACAAATTCGTGCCGGTCAATTTTATATTGCCTGAGCCTTGCTCCGTATGAACGCATTGCTTCTCGAATAAATATTTGTGATATATCTTCATTCTCCAAAGAAAGTCGGGACCTGCGCCTTTCTTCGACTGCCAGTGAAACAAATTTAGCATGAGTAAGCGCGTCTTTTACCGTAAAATCATACACATTGCCTGACGGCCAAACAAATCCCTTGCTTTCAAGGTTTTTTATCATGCAATAAAGCCATTCTATTTGCCTGGCAACATCTTTATTTAAATCATATGCTCCTATACAATACCGGCAAAACTCAGAGACTCCAAAATGCCGTGTTTCCATAGCATTCACATTTACCTTAATAAATCTGTTTGGAAACGCGCTGGAAAAATTCTGCTGGGATCTTGAGTGTATTGTAGCCATGATCTTAACATGGTCCGGAAGATAATATCTGCCCTCTTGCGGCACTTCAATATAACCATTAAGAAGCAGATTATTTACCGCCGCCCTGACTTTTTCCGGAATTGAATCTATGTTGTGGATAACTAAAAGGACCGGTTCATGTTTCTTCCCCAGTCTGACTTCTTCGTCATACTGTTTTTTTTCAGCCTCATTCAGCATATGCCGAGTAAAAAAGCCTTTTTTATAAACTATTTTTTTCTTATCTTGACGCTTTTCCCCCTTAAGGACAGGCGCAAGCCCGCCAAACATATCATAGACAGTAAGCGCCGGACTGCCTTCAATTGACGCTGTATCCTGAATGTTCTCACGCCTTGCAGTTTCATTAAGAACCACTTGTTCCCTGGCTCCGGGCTGCATTATCAATAGAACTCTGCCCCCGGCTCTTAAAGCATAACGCGACTCAACTATAGAGTCCTGTTCAGGCAGATCCTGCGGCGCGACTTTGCCTTTTAAAACATCAGTTTCAAGAGGCATTTCATGCTCTTTCTTTTTATCTCTCACGTGCTTAAGCTCTAAAAGTTCCAGAGCCTCCAGATCTTCGATCGCTTTTTTAATAGCTCCTTCTTTTTCAAGATCCCAAAATGTAATAGTTGTTCCCTTACTTCTTAACGATTCTTTGCATAAACATACCAAATGTTTCCGTCCGTTAATTTCGATAACAGGAAGGCCTCCTAAAGAATTTATAAGCGGCCCTTTTAACGGTAATTCTTTTATTGTTTTGCCTTCCACATTTAGAATCTTTATACCGCTTAGATCTGATCCTATTATCAAATGTTCTGTCCCGTCAACATTTTCCTTTACACCAAAGTTCGAATAAGACCCTTTCGCAATGTTTCCGAACAACATAACTTCACCCTTTTTCCGCCAGCAACAAATGCTTAATGTATTTTTCGAATCCCACATTGCAAGATGTTCTTTTTTGTTTATTTTCACAGTAACAAGTTCACTAATCTCATTAACAAGCTTAGTTTTGTTAAAGCATCCCTCTTTAATATCCAGAAAACGAACCCATTTTTTATCATCCGCAAAAGCAATCCCTCCGTCCAAAACAGCCATAGTAGTAATTTTGCCCTTGTCTGGTCTTATAACTATCTCGGTTTCATTTTCAGACTCTGATATGTCCCATACTTCAATAGCCTCATTACTTGCAGATACAACATATTCGGTGCCTTTCCTCCATAGAGATTTAAGCGCAATTACATCTCCCTCTGTTTTTAAGGATATCACTTGATCTTCTGCAAAGTTCCAAATCTTTATATTTCTGGAATTATCGGCTGAAACAAGACAATCTTTTCCTTTAATCTTTACCTGACTCAAATATTCAACTCCTGATAAATGTCCATACAATATCTTGACAGTATCTGCTGTAATATCCCAAATTTTTACGCTTCCGTCTGTATGCCCGCTGACAAGTAATTCTTTTCCTTCAATAGTTATTTTCCCCAAAGATATTGGCATAGAACCTTCTTTAATAACAATGGCTTTATAAAATTCCCTCATTTCATCCTCTGTCTCAGCATTATCCACCAGCTTATATCCAATATCATCCGAAATATTTAATTTTTGCGTATAAACAAATACCTCACCGTTCGCAATTTCTTTTTTCTTTGTCTCTGCCATCAAATCAAGTTCTGCTGTGCTGAAACCTTCTTTTTCTGTTAATAAACAAATATGCTTTCTAACCGGCGCTTTTTCACCGGTTAAAACTACCCCACCATCTATATCTACATCAAAAGCCTCACCGTCCAAATCACCATAATCCATTCTTTCAATTTCCTCAAAATCGCATTTCCAGCTATTCACATACCCTTCATTTCTTTCCTTCTCAGTTAGATTTCTATCTAAAACCTTGCGCTCTTCAGCAAACGCAAGTTTTTTATTTTTTATGTCTTCCAGGCTAATACCCGGAGGCAACAAGTCCTCTAAACTCCGCTTTTCCTGTTTTTTTAATTTAGCCTCATCAATTTGTTCCTGCTGCCATACATCTCTTATTTCACGGCCCGCTTTAAGCTTTTCTTCAAGCGCCATGTCCAGAAATATAAAATTTTTATTCATACTTGATGCTATAAGAAAATTATGATCATCCACAGTTAAAGGAACTATATCTAAATACTTTTCATCTTTAATTTTTATAGATTTACAACATTCTTTTCCGGGCTCTGATATATCCCAAAAATTGATATTTCCATCCATTCCGCCTGAAACTACTACTCCCTTTTCCCCCAGGCTCATTTTACAGACATCAGTAACCATTGAAGAATGTCCTCCCATCAAGAATTCCACACGAAGAATTTCCGGATGAGAAATATCCCAGATCTGAATATCTGTTCTAAGTTTGTTATGCCCAAGAGCCAACATCTCTGTAGCAATAGCCAGGCATTCTTCACCATTCCGCACAACAACCATAGGCCTATGCGCAACAATTCCGTCTTCAATTATACCTACTCGCCCATCTGCTTCTGCCCATTGAACTTTTATACTGTTATTCCTGTCTGTTGTTACAATATATTGTACCCCTCCTACCTTGATTTTATTAAACGGTTTCATCTTCTCTTCATTCGGAGACAGATCCCACAATTCCACATACCCGTGTTTTCCCTCCATTGTGATCAAATGATCCTTTCCGTTCACTTTCATCCTGAGAACAGAGATTATTTCTTTCTCCAGTCCTTTGATAATTATAGAACTGTTGTTAAAAACTCCCCAAAGCCGGACATGCTTACCCCCGCATGCAATTGCAATATACGATTCTCCGTCTATAGTCATAATATCCGCAGATTTAACCTGAGGCAAATCTAACCGAGCTCCGATCACTTTTTCGTCATTTAAAGTTAAATCCATGAGTTTTACAAAACCATTATCATCTTTCCCCAAAAAGATATAATCCTTGCCTTTAACATTTAAAACTTTCATATAATCCAA
The DNA here is from genome assembly GCA_043823005.1 of Candidatus Omnitrophota bacterium. Classification (GTDB taxonomy): domain Bacteria; phylum Omnitrophota; class Gorgyraeia; order Tantalellales; family Tantalellaceae; genus JBDRBG01. Next base: position 4,895 of record JBDRBG010000124.1, on the reverse strand, counting down.
GGCCCCTGTACATCCCATAATAGTTCTAACAATTCTTTTGTTTTTTGAAAAATCCCAGATTTTGATTGTTTCATCCCCACAACTTGTTACTAAAAAATCTTTCCCGTTTATGTGAATTTTATCTATCCGCTTAAAAATTTCCATGCCACTTTCAAAGACCTGATAAAACTCATCTAAAGCTTCATGTTTATAAATTCCTAGGGCCTTTAGTTCGTCTTCTAAAGATTGCTCATACATAAAAATTTCGCCATTTTCGGCTCTTGTTTGTGCGTCCAAAGGAAGATTGCTTATTTTCCCAACATTAAGGATCTTTTGTTTGCAGGCAAGATCGTCTTCTGTAAGTTTTTTACTACAAATTTTTGGGAATCTATCCCGGGGATCGTCCTTTAAAAAGTCCTCGTATAAGTCCATTTCTTTCATTTTTTCCCACGGCCATTGTCTATCGATACTTGCCATTTGCAGATAAATCCCTTTCTGTCCCTTTACAGCCTCTTCTACAGTTATTTTTCCATCTTTAAGTTTCTTTGGCTCAGCAAAACTTGTTTCTTTATCCAGAGCATCTACACTGATCCCCTTCGGCAAAAGTCCCTGTAATTCTTCTCTTTTTCCTGGCTCCTGAATCGTTTTATCAAATCCCCCGGACATATCTGCATCTTGTAAAGTCTGATCCAGTATACCTTCATTCAAATCTTGAGAAAAATTCTTAATAAACTCATTTAACCTTATATCATTTTTCTTCAAAAACTCCACAAGATACCTGCCGGTATCCAAAAAAAGCATCTTTTTAATTTGAGAAAAAATATAACCCCTGTCTTTATTTTTCTCAAATTGAGCAACATAAACAACACGCAAAGCCAATTGCAACGCTTCACTTACTGCCATACCTTTTGCTATATATTCCACAAAAATATTTACAGTCAGTTTCATGTCGCGCAAAGTTACCAGATGCAAATTCTGATTCTCATTTAAACTTATCTGAGTCCCTACTGCCTTATATATTTCATCCTGCACTGCGCAAATAAGATCAGCAAATTCATCAGGAAAAACATCACCTTTAAATATACCGTTTATTTCAATGCCGTATTTTTTGCATGCTTTTTCAGTAAATCTTTTTATAACAGCCCTGTATGACTCTTGTTTTAATTTATTAGATATCCATATCTTTTTGGCTTTTTCATACACTTCAAGCGGCAATGCTTCTCTGCCCGGAGTTTCATTAGCAGGGTTCATTGTAATTATCACATAAAAATCTTTGTGCACCTTTAATCCTTGAGCCGGTTGTCCGGGAACCTCATTCATAATAAATATTTTTTCACCTCTGGCCAAAGTGGACAAAAGGCTAATAAGTTCCTGTGAACGCCTGCCAATAGCTCCTTCGTCAAAAATGAACACTCCGCCATAAGTAAGCATTTGAAGAAATTTACAAAAAGGATAATTCCCCTCTGCATCCGTCATACTTGTATGTGAAAAGGTTCCGTTCTCATTCTGCATGAACCCGCCTAAAAGATCCGCAGAATGCACTTTACCGTGGCAGGAATACACAAAATGGTCCAGCCCCATACGCCTGGCAACATCTATTGCCATATCAGTTTTTCCTCCGCCCGGAGCGCCCTCATACACTACGATTTTATCTTCCTGAAACGCTTTATACGTTGCAGATTCTACCTCTATAAGTTCATCGATCTCTTCTAAAAGATTATCCAAATTTGTGCCTTTTTTTGCCGCAGTGTCTTTTGATAGGTTTTCCTCAAAATACGTGTCAATACTTTCGCCGTATTCAGCTTTTTTTAAAATCAGATTTTTGATCTTTTCAATATTTGCATCAAACCATCGCACTTTTTCTTCTAAAAAGGTATCCTTAGGTAGTTCAAATAATTTTGCAACTATTTTTTCCAAAAAGAATATATATTCAAATCCCGGAAACTCTTCGAAAATCTCTCGCGCAGATCTTTTTACCTTTTCCAACAGCATAATATGATCATAAAAATCTCCTCCATCTTCATCTGGCGCCTGCTCCCGCTTATTTAGTTTTCGATTTAGATCTCGTTGCTCTAAAATCTCATTTATCTTCTGCTTAATTTTTATTTCCATAAAACTTTGCTGATTGGTCCCATATATCCAGTTCTTAATACTATCAATGACATCCGCTAACACCTCCTGTTCATAACCAGATGCCACCGACCACACTATTGAACGAACTGCATTTTTTATAAAACTCAGATCTTTTTCGTGTTTGTTTTCAACAAATTCACAATCAATCACATCCCTAATAACTTTTTTAATTGATTTTCCCCATTCTCTAACAGGATCTGTCTCTGATTTAAAAACTGCCAAAATCTCTTCAAGTTTTTGTCTTTCTTTTTCTCCTCGTTGTCCGGAAAGTATCACCTCCACGTTTTTCCTGATCTCATCAAAAATTACTGTTTCCAGCTCATTATCTATCTCTTCACTGCTCTGTTCTTGATACCCCCTATATATCCTCACCCATCGGCTCTGTTCTGCCATTGAAATAGGTAAACTAGTTTCGCTTATAGCAGTTGCAAAAAAACGTACATTTGAAGGCACTGATACTTCTTTATTTAAAATCGGGGCATAATAATACCCTTCTTGCAATATTGTATTTAAAGCAACTGCTAAACCCGGCCGTATACGGTGAAAATTCTCAAATGCAATAATATGCAGTTTTTCTTCATTTTTATCCTGCTTTGCTTCATGAATTATTCTGGGAATGATCCCCCGTTCATATTTTAATTTTGGACGCCAATCCTGATTATTTCGCAAAGCATCAAGGCTGGTACTTAATGAAAGGATTTCATTTGGCAGGAGTTTTGAAATTTCTGCTGGAAATCTTTTGCCTGTAATTTCATTATAGATTTTAGCGGCATTTTTTTTGTTTTGAGCATCTTTTGATATATATTGAATAAGAAAATTTTTTGCCCACTCAATACTGACTTCTTCTGAAACCGGCATATATCCGCCGAAAAGCTTAAAACTGTCTGTATAATATGACAACAGAACTTTTTCACAATAAATATCCTCATTATTCCTGCGTCTATCCTCAATAATAGAATCTAATTCTTTAAAAGGTTTTTCTTTGGCAGACGAAAAAACAAGTGTGGGCGGAGCACGCGATGAGCTATCTTTAAATACAATCTCATTAACCATATCCTTTATATCTTGAACTGCAATTTTCCAATCATCCCTGAACTCTTTTCTTATTTTCGGATCTTTGAACGCTGAAATATAATATTTATTCACTGCTTTTTTAGCTTTTTCCATTGCTGTATGTTTATCATCATCCGTGCTAATAGCCATTGCCACCCTTCTAAGTTCCCGGAAAGAAAGCGGTGCATGATATTTTTCAACCCTATTTACCTCATCTATTTTTTCCTGCACAAGAAAATGTGCATTTGAAAAGAATTTTGCCGTTATACGTCTTGCTTCAGCGTTTTTAACATGCCGCAAAAATGACTTGGCAATTTTCTGTATTTCAGCCTGCTCAGGCTTTCTTACATGAACACGCGGAGAAAAACTCACCAAATCTTCAGGAAGCCTGCCTCTGGCTTCATAATCTTCAGGATTTATATCAATGATCATTATAGACTCTTTGCTTCTCTTGATTCTCGAGCTCAGCTCGACACCTTCTCCGTTGCCCGGATACTCTGTAAGATATATATCCTCATCTCCACGCGCAAACTGAATAAACCACCATCCTAATTTTGCATAATCATCCTTAACAGCAGTATTAAGTTCTGACACAGCTGTCACACCGCCGTTTTGCAATATATTCAAAAGATGCGTTTGCTGATCCAAAGAATAATATCCATATTCGTCTGTTTTGAACGTGCCGATAAATTTTGAAAGTTTTGTGCTTACTTCAACAGGCTCAGCATAAAAATGCCTGGATTCCTGTTTTTTTGATGTAAACCTCATTAACTTACTCAAGGCTTCTGCAGAATAAGTCTTTCCTCCGCCTGTAACTCCTTCTAAACGGATAACTCCGTTACCGAATTTATGGTTTCTGGCAATACTTGAAAGTATCTTTTTTTCTTCTTTTGTTACAACAAGATCCAGTTCATCTATCAACACTGTTTTGATTATATTTTCCTGTTTTTCCGGTTCTTTGGGCCATTTTCTTTTTTGTAAAGCATCTTCTATTTTTTGAGCTATTCTTTCATTTATCGCTAATCCGATTTTATCAAAAATAAGTTCTTTAGTATCTTTTGAATATTCAATGAAATTTTGTTCTTTTAAAGGGTCCCTTCCGACATCCCCGGCCGCTTTTCTTATGCACGTTTCATATTGCGCTTCTTCTTCCGAGTTCTTTGCATAAGCACGAAAATATAAAAGCGTTTCTTCTACGGCTACGCTCAAAAGCCCTTGAAGATCTATTTTGATATACTCGGACAACCTACTCGCTAATTCTCCCATATCTATATTCAATCTTCCTGCCGCATAATCTGTAACACGTAAAATATCCATTGACGAACATTCTAATCCTTTATCGTTAAAACGTTTTTTCAGGTCAGCAAAATATAAAGAAATTGATTTTTTAAAGAAAAACAGCGGCTGCCTTTTTTGTATTGCCCTTACCAGATCTTCTTGTGTACCCGCAGGAACAGTTTTTCTTACAAACCGATCATAAAATGCCGCGTCACCAAGCACAGCATTCTCATTCATAGTCGCGATTATCTTTAAGTTTGAAGGAAGCTTGATATAGCGGTCTTCTTCTTTTTCGGCATCAGGGATCCATTTTTCTCCTGCTGATAAAAAATTATTAAGCTGTGCGCTTACTCCTTTTGGAAGAGCCTCTATATTTTCAAGATTTAAAATAAACTCTTTATCCTTATTTGCGTTACATTCATCTATCAGTCGGGCTAAAAGGCCTTTTTTGT
>JBDRBG010000123.1:0-2718 GCA_043823005.1 Candidatus Omnitrophota bacterium | reverse complement strand
TGTTGTAATAGTCAAGTAAGTGGTACTTATAGGTGTCTTTTTATGTCAGCGACCGCAGGAAGTACTGAGGAGCAAAGCGACGAATGTATAAAAAGACAGCTAGTATATCCCCCCAATTATTTTAATTTTATTTTGTTGTGTTTTTGTGCTTACATCTTGTGTGTTTACAACAGTTTCTGCTTTATATATAGCCTTAGTGTGATATAATCACGAGAAATAGCTTTTTTCAATATCTGATGGAGATTAGTGTTAAAATGAGGGAACAATGATAACTAAGTATCACGCAAAATATTTTGCTTATGAACTGACAAAACGGTGTGCATCGGATAGTATCCAAAAATTGATGGTATCTCTTGCGGATGCCCAAGTTGATCTTAATCCTCATCAGGTTGATGCGGCTCTTTTTGCGTTTCGTTCTCCTTTTTCAAAAGGCGTTATTTTAGCTGATGAAGTTGGATTGGGTAAAACCATTGAAGCGGGAATCGTTCTTTCTCAAAAATGGGCTGAAGGAAAAAGGAAGATTCTTATTATTGTTCCTTCTTCTTTGAGAAAGCAGTGGATGCAAGAGCTTGCCGATAAGTTTTTTCTCCTTTCGATAATTTTAGAAACACCAGCTTTTAATAAAGCCATGAAACAAGGAAAGGTCAATCCTTTTGATCTTAAAGAAAATATCGTAATCTGTTCGTATCACTTTGCGCGAAACAAAGAAGAATATATTCGTATGATCAACTGGGATCTGGTTATTATCGATGAAGCGCATAGGTTGCGTAATGTTTATAGAACAGATAATAAAATTGCTAAAACGATTCGATCGTCCATTGAGTCCGTTAATAACAAGGTTCTTCTAACCGCAACACCTCTGCAAAATTCACTTATGGAACTGTATGGGCTTGCCAGTTTTATTGATGAACACATCTTTGGAGACATAAAAAGCTATAAAGAACAATTTGTGCGTATAACAGATGACGGTGTTTTTTCTGACCTGAAAGAGCGAATCAAGCCTATTTGCAAAAGAACTTTACGTAGGCAAGTATTGGAATATATTCAGTATACCAACCGCCTTGCGCTGGTTCAGGAATTCGTTCCAGGAGAAGACGAGCAAAGGTTGTATGAATGTGTGTCAGATTATTTACGTAGAGACACGCTGTACGGACTTCCAACCAGCCAAAGACAACTCATTGCGCTTATTTTAAGAAAACTTTTAGCATCGTCTGCGTATGCTATTTCAAAGACACTTCGCTCTTTAGTTGATAGACTCGAGCGTACCCTTAAAAAAGACAAAAAGATCAAAAAATCGCTTAAAGAAGAAATAGCGGAAGATTATGAAGAATTATTAGAAATAGAGGATGAATGGAATGGAGATGAGAAAAAAGAAGATGGTCTTTTAAGTGAATATGAAGTCGCAGCTGTTGAAGATGAAATCAAAGATTTAAGGGAGTTTGTGAAGCTTGCTGAGAGCATAACTCATGATGCTAAGGGAAAGGTTCTTATTCAGGCTCTTAAAATGGGTTTCAAAAAAGCGCAGGAATTAGGGGCGCAAAGAAAAGCATTGATTTTTACTGAATCGAGAAGAACCCAGGAATATTTATACCGCCTTCTGTCAGAGAGTGAATATGCCGGCAAGATTGTTTTATTCAACGGCACAAATAATAGCGAAGATGCGAAAGCAGTCTATGAAGCATGGCTTAGCAAATATAAGGGGACAGATCGGATTTCAGGATCAGCTACCTCGGACAAAAGAGCGTCATTAGTGGATTGTTTTAAGGATGAAGCCGAAATTATGATAGCCACTGAATCCGCGGCGGAAGGCATAAATCTTCAGTTTTGTTCTTTGGTTGTTAATTACGATCTTCCATGGAATCCGCAACGGATAGAACAACGTATCGGACGGTGCCATCGATATGGACAGAAACATGATGTTGTCGTTGTTAATTTTCTAAATAAGAAAAATGCGGCGGATCAAAGAGTATATGAGCTTTTGGATGAGAAATTCAAATTATTTAATGGTGTTTTTGGCGCCAGCGATGATGTTCTAGGGGCTATAGAATCAGGCGTTGATTTTGAAAAAAGGATTTCGAATATTTATCAGAAATGCAGGCGCACTGAAGAAATCGAACAAGAATTTTCCATTCTCCGATCTGAATTAGAAGAAAAAATTGACGAGCGTATGAAAGTAACTCGGCAAAAGGTGTTTGAAAATTTAGATGAAGAAGTTCACGAAAAATTGCGCATAAGCCGAGATGAAGGGAATTTATATCTTAACAAGTATGAACAGTGGTTATGGGATATTACCAAGTATGCTCTTGCCGATTGTGCGGATTTTTATCGAGAAAGCGATAGATATGCTTTTTGTTTAAGATCGAATCCATTCGAATATTTAGGGAATCTTCCGACAGGGCCCTATCGTATAGCTCGAAATGTTGATACTTCAAAAGAACACATTTATCGCTTAGGGCATCCTATCGCAAAAGAAATTATAAAAAGAGCAAAAAAAGAAAAATTAAGTCCTGCGGAAATTTCCTTTGATTATTCAAATTGCGGAAAACAGATCACAGCAATAAAAGACCTTATAGGATCTTCAGGGTATCTATTCGTTTATCAGATTACGGTGGAAGCTTTGGAAATAGAAAATCATATTGTTTTTTTGGGGTATAAAGATTCGGGAGATCGATTAACGGACGATCAATGTTTTCGTTTGTTTTCCGTCCCGGGCGATAT
>JBDRBG010000122.1:0-14588 GCA_043823005.1 Candidatus Omnitrophota bacterium | reverse complement strand
ACCCCACAAGCCGATTAAAACTTGTGGGGTTTGAGTGTTAATCAGACCCAAAACTTTCAGTTTCGGCTGATTGTCATATTTGGCTCCTCGGGTAGGACTCGAACCTACAACCTACTGGTTACAACCTTCTTACGTTTCCGCAAGGGTAGGACTATCTCATTACCCCAAAGGGTATCGGGCGCTAATAGGGCTTATTGGTAGAGATCCTCATCCCTTAGTCTCTGCACGTTCCTGCTTACATTTTACTCTCTTTTAGCAGGCTTCGCTCACGATTTCCATAGCATTTCTGCCGTAGGATTCCCTGAATTCACCCAATTTTTCAACCACGGTTTCCCGTGGAAGCTGCAACAATCCGGCGTAAATTTCTCTGTGACAATTGGAACACACTAAAACGCATTTATCTGTTTCTTTAAAGACTTTGGTGAGTTTTCGAGTATATCCACTTTTTCGATAAGATAATGGCGCCTATCAGCATATTTCCGATTGTCAATGAACAAATTCACACTTCTTTTCTTACAGCCAGTCGCTACTACCATTGAGCTACCGAGGAACGAAAGAATTAATATTTCAGATTTCAGTAAAATTAATTATATGGGAAAATATGCCTTGTGTCAATTGTTTACTGAAATTGTTTACTGAAATTGTTTACTGAAATTTGTTTACTGAAAAACTGGAGGGAACAGGCTGTGTAGCACTTGCATGTTCGGATACAGGGCATGTCTACAGATTTTTATCAAGCTTGGAAAAGATACAGGTTTCAGAGCGGGACAGGTTCCCTCCAGAAGCGTAAACTCTGGCTGAAACCAGTCCCATTATTTTTATTTTGAACTCAGATCCCTTAAAGTCTTATCCCCAAATGGAAGGTTTTATGGTAAAATTAAAAATTATGGAGAATCAACAGAAAAAAAGATATATTGTACATGTTGATATGGACGCGTTTTTCGCGTCTTGTGAACAGAGGGATAATCCTGCGTTAAGAGGAAGACCTGTTATTGTAGGATCTGATCCGAAAAAGGGTAAAGGCCGGGGTGTTGTTTCCGCGTGTTCTTATGAAGCCAGAGCATGCGGTATACATTCGGCTATGCCTATATCTATTGCATATTATAAATGTCCTGATGGAGTTTTTTTGCCTGTTGATATGTCAAAATATGCAGATTCTTCCCGAAAAGTCTTTAATGTTCTTGAAAATTTCACGCCGGACATAGAACCTATAAGCATAGATGAGGCTTTTATGGATATTACCGGAAGTTACAGACATTTTGGTTCTTTGTTGGACGCATGCCGAAAGATAAAAAAAACTATAAAAGAAAGAACCGGGCTTACTGCTTCTTTAGGTATGGCTCCTAACAAGATGACAGCTAAGATAGCTTCGGATATGGATAAGCCGGATGGACTTGTGATCGTAGAACATGGCCGGGTTTTGGATTTTCTTCACCCTTTGGTTGTTGGGAAACTCTGGGGAGTAGGGATTAAAACAAAAGAGGCTTTTAAAAAGGCAGGGATATATACTATAGGTGATCTGGCAAAACAAACAAAAAACGATTTAATAAAAGTATTTGGTAAAAACGGTGAACATTTATGGTTTCTGGCTAATGGAATAGATCCCAGAGAAGTAGAGGCTGATGATACAGTTAAGTCGATAAGTAATGAATATACATTTGAACAAGACGTAAATGATAAGGACACAATCAAAGATGTATTGATGTTTTTATGCGAAAAAGTTTCGGCCGGGTTAAGACAGAAAGGTCTGAAAGCAAGAACTATTAGTATGAAAATACGGTTCAGCGATTTCAAAACATATACAAGAGCTGTTACTCTTGAGGTTCCTACGAATTTTATAAATGTTATTTATGAAAATGTTTTGTATAAACTGGATGAGTTTAATGTTAAAAGAAACCCCGTGCGTCTTATCGGGGTGAGAACTTCTAATCTGCTGGAAAATTTATGGAAAACCGATCTTTTTGAAGATGACGGTGTCCAAATAAAAAAAGAAAGTATTCATAAAGCGATCGACCGTATATCCGGCAAATTCGGGGAACAAAAATTGGGATATCGAAACCCTTCTTAGTTTTATTTACGGAACATTCAAGGTGGTTCTGATTTTTAACCATTAACTAATTCGTATGTTGCATGTCGTATATTGTAGTGTGTGCTCTATAATCTATCCTATTCTTTTTTCATAAAGATTGCCGCGCTTCTGTTGGCCATTTGCAAAGACACCTCTCTTGACTTTGCTGCGGAAATACGAATCTTCATTCCAGAAACAATTTTCAGAATAAATAGAATTTTTAGAATAAGCAGAAAGGGAACGTGAAGTATGGAAACAGTTTTTTCTACATGCCAGGTGGCAAAGATTACTAATGTACATCACACTACGGTTTTTAATTGGGTTAAAGAGGGAAAAATAAACGCGTATATTACTCCGGGCGGTCATAGAAGAATAAAAAAACAGGATCTCCTGGATTTTATGAAAACCTATAATATTCCTATTCCTGACCTGAAAAACTCCAAAAAACAAGAAAAAAGGTACTTCTTGTGGATGATGAGCCTGATTTTAGGGAAGAAATGAAAGAGAGTTTATCCGGGAATGGATTTGATATAGAATTCGCTTCTGATGGTTTTGAAGCAGGCAGAAAAATATAGGGATCTGGTTGATATAATTCCGGGAGTTGTATATATCGCTGAATTGCCCGACCTTAATATTATCTATATTAATAAACGCGTAGAAGAATATTTGGGATTCAATCAGGCAGATTGGCTTTTATCCGGGATATCGAAACAAAAACAAATATATCCGGAAGATATAGAGAAAGTGAATGCCGCGCTTAAACGCACCGAAAAAACAGGCGGGTTTTTTGAGAGTGTATATCGGATGATTCATAAAGACCGGACAACAGTTAAATGGTTCAAAGATATTGCTGTTATAACCCGGGATGAAAAAACAGGAGGAAATTTTATTACCGGAGTTATGACGGATATTACGGATCTTAAATTGCGTGAACTGGAAAATGAGAGGCTTTCCGGTGTGGTTAGAGATATCAGTGAAATGGTATTTATTATGGACATGAATTGCAGGGTTATTTACAGTAATCCTTCCGCACTTTTTATGAGCGGTTATGATGAGCAAGACATAAAAGATAAAAGTATTGAGTTTTTTCTGGCAGAGATAACTCCGCCTTTATTTGTAGAGGAACTTGATCGGAAAATATGTTCAGGTGAAAAATGGGACGGTGAAATTATCTTCAAACGTAAAGACGGCGGATTTTTCCCCGTATTACTCCGGTTGGAACCGCTTAAGGATAATAATGATCAGATAACAGGTATGATCGGTGTAGGCATGGATATTACGCAGAGACGGCTTTTAGAAGATGAGATAAGAAGATATACCCAGCATTTGGAAAAAATAGTGGAAATAAGAACAGGGGATCTGAGGAAGACTTTTGAAGAGCTTAAAGAAGCGAATGACAAATTGCGGCGGTATGATATGTTGAAATCGGAATTTGTGGCAAAAGTCGCGCATGAACTTATAAATCCTTTATGTATGGCAAGCGAAAGCATAAAAATTGTGAACGAAGGGAAACTGGGGAATATTGAAACAAAACAAAAAGAGATATTAGAAATGTCCAGAAAAGAGATAACAAGACTTTTGCGGTTTATCACGGATATGCTGGACTTGTCAAAAATAGAAGCCGGTAAAATGCCTATGAAAAAGGAAGAGGTTGACGTCAAAAAACTTTTAAATGAAATACTGGCATATTTCAAGAATGAATGCGTTCGGAAAAAGGTTTCTATGGATGTTGAGATAAAGGACGTTCCTGTTCATATTAGAGCTGACAAGGATCTTGTGAAGCAGATTTTTCTGAATCTTATAAGCAATTCGCTTAGATATACTTCTTTGGGTAAAAAAGCGGCATTTTTCGCGGGTAAGGAAGACGGAGATCTTCGTGTCGAAATCAGGGATCAGGGCCCTGGTATACCAAAACAGGAACAAGACCGTATATTTGATAAATTTTACCGGATATTTGAAGACAGGGAAACCGGAACCGGTTTGGGGCTTTCTATTGCCAAAGAGATTGTAGATCTACACAGGGGTAAGATATGGGTTGAATCAGAAGAAGGAAAAGGATCGTCTTTTATTGTTATTTTGCCGGTGTAAGAGTCGTTAGTCGTTGGTCGGGTGTCGTTAGTAGTGACGGGTCTTGTCCTGAAAAAGGTAGGATGAGAGCTGCAAAAAAGATTCTGTCTTTGCGAGGTGCGAGGCAAACGTCCGCCAGAGACGAGGTCTTCTTTGGCGGACAATCTCAAAAAAAGTATAAATCGAATACGAATGGAATGCGATATACAGCATACTCAAATGATCTTTCCTTATGAATTTCTTTTTTTCTTAATCTAATTTTTATATTTTTGCCGTATATTGTTTACAACTTAGAATTGCAAATGTTAAAATGTATTCAAATGAATTTTTTGAAAAGGGAGGGATATGAAAAGACTTAAAAGCATTGTAGCGGTTATGTTCATAATTTGTTTTTTTAATAAAACAATAGCATATGCGGGTGAAATGGATATATTAGTAGAAAAGCTGGTAGAGAAGGGCATTTTGACGCGTCAGGACGCTCAGGAGGTTTTAGACGAAACAAGGAAGGAAATAGCCGAAGAAGAACAAAAACAGAAAAAATCTTCACAAACTCCCGAATGGGTAGAGAAAATAAAGGTTAAGGGAGATTTTAGGACGCGGTATCAATGGGAAGACCGTGAAACAAACGAGACTCGCGGCAGGGCGCGTATACGATTCAGGTTAGGGTCTGAAATACAGGTTACAGAGAACGTAAAAGTCGGAGCAGGGCTTGCTACAGGAGGCGCTGATCCGCGTTCAACAAATGAAACTTTGGATAATACGTTTGAGACACCGGACATAAGACTGGATTACGCGTATGGACAATATCAGCCTGTTTCTGAAATGATATTAAAAGCAGGAAAAATACATAAGATGCCTTTTTGGCATCCATCGGATTTTATCTGGGACAGTGATATAAATCCGGATGGAGTATCTTTAGGGTTTAATTCTGAAGTGTATTCTAAGACGGACATTTATTTTAATACAGCCTGTTTTGTTCTTGATGAATCCAGTACAGATACTTCAGATCCTTTTATGTATGTGATACAGCCGGGTATTGATACCTGTTTTTTTGATAAATTTATGGACTTTAAAATGGCTCTTACTTATTATGGTTTTTATAATGCAGCAGGCACAACTTTATCTTATTCGTCCGGAACCAATACTTTGTCAAACGGTGTTTTGAAATATAACTATGATTCATTAGGTGTAAGTTCTGAAATAGGGTTTAATAATATATTTGATTCGGATATTGTGCCGTATATTGCGGTTATTTGGGATTATATATGTAATTTTGATCCGGCAAACAATAAAAACGGTTTTCTTATAGGCTGTAAAATCGGAGATGAAAAAGTCAAAAAACAAAAACAGTGGCAAGCAGGATATAACTATAGACGTTTGGAAAGAGACGCTTTTCCCGATACTTTTCCGGATTCAGATTGTTATTCAGGCGGTACAGATGTAAAAGCGCATGAAATAGTCTTTAATTACGGCCTTTTGGATAATGTGATTCTGGGTATTGATTATTATTATTCGGAACCTGTTTCAAGAGATCCTGATCAGAAAGAACATCTGCTTCAGACGGATATACTTTTGAAGTTTTAGTTTTGTATGGTGTCGGATATTGGCAACTGTCAACTGATGCGAGATTGCCGCACTCTTCGCAAGGCTCGGAGCTCGCAAAGACAAAATTTGAATTACGACACCGTCTGAAAGACGTTCTTTTTCGTCATTGCGAGCCGTGAGCTTAGCGAACGGCGCGGCAATCTCAAATAACAATAAAATTATTCCGGTGATTTTTACCTTTAATTGAAACAACATTAAAATAATGATATTATATATATACTATGAAGTGTCCATATTGCGGCCAGGAGATATCAAATAACGCTATAAGATGTAAATATTGCAGAAGATCTATAAAAGACGGCAGAAAAAGACACCTGTGTTCTGTGGGAAGATTCTTTTTTGTTTTTAAAAAAAGAGCATTGATTTTTCTCGTTAAAGGACGGAATGTTTTTTCTTGTCCGTGGACATTGTGGGATGTTCTGGTATTTGTTGTTCTTATGGGTTTTTTTGTTTTTTATGATCCTTTAAATATAGGTCCGAATATCGTAAGATTTTTAAGGGTTCATTCAAGCCTTGTTGTGAAAGAGCCAAAACTTTTATATTACAGTAGTGTTTATATCAGTACGATTGTATTTAAAATAATAAGCCTTATTTTTCTTCTGGTTCTTATCCGAAGCAAAAAAAGATCTTTTAACCGGTCTATATTATTCGCGGGCGAGCTTCCGGATTTAAAAGAGAACTGGATGCCTTTATATATAGGTATCTGTATAATACTATGTTTAATTAACGGGACAAATCCTCTTGTTCCTGATATCCCTTTTAATTCGGTATTTCCCGAAGCCCGCATAATCGGGAATATAGTGATAATTTTTTCAGCTTTATTTGTCGCGCCGTTTATAGAAGAAGTACTGTTCAGGGGATTTCTTTATCCCGCGCTTAATAAATATTTCGGCATGTATGTCTCGATTATACTTACGTCTTTATTGTTCACTTTAGCGCATTATCCTCAGATTCGGGATAATGCAGTTTTTATGGCGGCTTTATTTGTTCTAGGAGTTATAATAACCTATGCGAAAGCTAAAACGGGTTCTACTATTCTGGCTATAGTGATGCATCACTTATATAATCTTGTTTGTATAAGCGCGGGATTTTTTGAATATTTTCTTATTAAATACAGGATGGTGTGAGGTTGTTTAAAAAAAGGTCTTGTTTTATCACGATGATGGCGGCTATTTTCCTTGTTGTGTTTTGTTCTGCGAACGCTACCTGCGGAGAAAACGGCATTGATAAGCGTATAGCTGAAATTGACAAAAAAATAGTGGACGGAGATTATCAACAAGCGTTTTTCGACGCGAAAGAACTAGTTGCTTTTTATCCGGAAGAATCCGGATCTTATATGACTTTTGGGCTCGTTAATTACGCTCTTATGAAATACAGTATAGCTTGGGAATATTTTGAAAAGTCTTTGAAAAAAAATCGATTGACCAAAGACCGTGAAAAACTATTGACCGGTGTGCTGGCTAAAATGGAGGAGAATCGGGATGTTTTGTCCAGCATGGAGTCCGGGGAAAAGTCTTTGCAAAGCGCGGTGGATACGGTTAGTGATATTTTGCGCGTAAAGATCACTAAAGGGCACTTTATGATGCTTAGCGGTTTTTTGGAAGAAAAATATTATTATCCTGTTTTGGTTCTGCCGCATATTAACTGGTTGAAAAAAAATGCTGTGGATGTGCCGGGCCTGTACCGGCTTTCGGCTGGTGTGTATTATTCGGCTATGTTGTATCAGGAAGCTGCTGCTGATTACGAGAAAGCAGTTAAAGCGGCGCCCGAAGATGCCGAACTTTTTGTGTCGTTTGGAGATTGTGAAGTCGCTCTCGGCAGATTTGATAAGGCCAGGGAAAATTATAAAAATGCGATAGATCTTTATAAAAGCCGCGGTATTAATGGAAATGATATTAAAATTCGTCGGCTCAAAGAGATAATGCAGGCGCTTCCTGAAAGGTATGAGGATATTTCTGAACTGATAAAAAATAAAAAGTTTTCGCTTGCAGAGGCCCTTTGCAGGGAAAGGATATCTCTTAACCCTGCGGATTACGCGGCGCTTACTCAGCTGGGCATGATCTATTGGCAGGAGAAAAAAAGACCGGCGGCCATCAAACTGTTTCGCAGGGCAGTAAAGATCGCGCCTGATTATCCAATTGCTCATTTATTACTGGGAAAAGCATATTTTTTTGAACAAAAGCCCGAAAAAGGATTAGCTCAGATCGATATTTTTCAGGAAAAAATGGAAAAACTTCCTAAACTGGACGAAAATTCCACAGACCATTATGTCGATGATCTGCACTATATTTGTTATATGTATTCTACGTTAAAGCGGTACAGAGATGCTAAAAAAATATGCGGGAAAATAATAAAGTTAAGGCCCGATGATCAGCGGGCCCATTACAATATGGCAGTGTGTTATTATATGCATTATCATAATCTTTCAAAGGCGTATAGTGAATTGCAAAAAGTTATACAATTAGATGAGTCTTCCCGTATAGCAGACATGGCGAAATATTATATAGATTATATGCGGCGTAATCCTGACCCGCGCAGTATCTCAGACTTCTCATTTGTCTATGAAGAGTAATGACTATAAAAATAAAAATACGGGGACATGCCTGAAAGAGACACACTTTATGGTAATGCGGTAGTGGGAAGTGCGGCCCTTACAGGCGTGTCCCCACTGTGTTGCTTTTGTCTTAAACCGCTTACAGATTGAGTAGTGTTTAGGGCTACAAATATATTATCTAACGGTTTCAAATAGATTGCCGCGGTCGCTCAAGCTCTCTCGCAAAGACAAAATTTGAATTGCGCCGCAATCTAAATGACGTTCTTTTTCGTCATTGCGAAGGCCGAGGGAAACGAGGCCTGTGGCAATCTCGTAAAGTAATAGCGGTTGTGTATTATATACAAAAAAAGGATTTGTCATGCTAGAAATCAAAAACCTTTCTGTAGAAGTTTCCGGAAAATTAATATTAAAGAACATCGATCTTAAAGTGGGGACCGGTGAAATTATGGTTCTTTTTGGTCCTAATGGCAGCGGAAAATCAACGCTTATAAAGACTATTATGGGATTTAGCGGTTATATTATAAAAAAAGGGGAGATCATTTTAAACGGAGAAAAGATTAATGATATGTCTATAGATGAAAGGGTAAAGCAGGGGATCGGTATTATGCATCAGCATCCGCCTAAAATAAGAGGCGTCAAATTGAAACATATTTCTTCTTATTTATGTAACAGTGAGGGAAGAATCGATTCTCTGTCAAAAAGGTTATCTTTGACAGAACATATGGATCGGGATCTGAATGTGGCTTTTTCCGGAGGAGAGATGAAAAGGTCGGAACTTTTTCAGGTGAATCTGCAGAATTCTGATTTTTTAATGATGGATGAACCGGAATCAGGAGTTGATTTGGAAAATATATCTATAATGGGCAAGGTTTTGGATGAATATCTCAAACAAAAAGGGAAATCGGCGTTAATAATTACACACACAGGATATATATTGGATTATATCGCGACTCAAAAAGGATGTTTATTGCTTAATGGGAAGTTATGGTGTTCCGGGAAAAGTGCCGGGGATATGTTCAATGAAATAAAAGAAAAAGGATACGAACGATGCGAGGAGTGTCATGGAAAGAAAAAATTTAAACAAAATTCTAGCGGCTGATGACGCGGCAAAAGTCGCTTCTTCGGGTATGGATCTTTCGGAAAAAACACGTTCGGCAAGTTTTCTTCAGCAGGATAATGAAATATTGTTTTATCAGAGCCTGTTTAAAGGGGTAGAGATCCTGCCTATTAAAGAAGCGCTTAACGAGATCAAGGATATCCGTGAATATTACGGCAAGGCGTTTAAGTATGTTGGAAAATCTTTTCCTGAAGATACTGAAGGCGGATATTTTATTCGTATTAAAAAAGGTACAATTGTAGAATTGCCGATTCAGGCGTGTCTTTTTCTTAAAGCGCAGAGATTTAAACAGCGTGTTCATAATATTATCATAGTCGAAGAAGGCGCTAAAGTATATCTTATTACAGGATGTTCTGCTTCCACGGCCGCGGAAGAGGGATTTCATCTGGGGATTTCAGAGTTTTATGTGAAAAAAGGCGGATATCTCAATTTTACTATGATACATTCCTGGAAAGAAGATGTTTCAGTAAAACCCATGAGTGTCGCGCTTGTTGAGAAGGATGCCGCGTTTGTGTCGAATTATGTTTGTCTTAAACCGGTAAAAGAGATTATTATGTATCCGACAGCCGTACTTCGGGGTGAGGGCGCGCGAGCAAGTTTTAATTCTTTGATATTATCACATCCGGATACATTACAGGATATAGGAGCCAGAGTGATACTTAAAGCTCCGAATACTCAGGCTGAAGTAGTTTCAAGAGCAGTGAGTCTCGGAGGTAAGGTGATTGCCAGAGGGCATCTAAAGGCTGAAGAGAAAAACAACGTAAAAGCGCATTTGGAATGCAGGGGATTGGTAGTTTCAGAACAAGGAACCATCCATGCTGTTCCTGAATTGGAAACAGATTACAGGGATGTTGATCTTTCGCATGAAGCCGCAATCGGTAAAATAAGTGAAGAAGAAATAGAATATTTAAGTTCAAGGGGTATGTCCGGCGATGAGGCGCAATCAATAATTATCAGGGGTTTTATGGATATAGATATACTTGCTCTTCCGGAAAATCTTAAAAAGGAAATGAAGGTTCTTGAAGAAAAGACTTTGAAAGGAAATTTCTAAAATGAGGACCGGATATATGTGGATGATATTAGTTGACGGTTAGTTTGTTGATGGTTATGAAATTATAGGTAGGAGCTGTCTCTCTCGATTTTGCTCGGGACTTTTCTGACGGCGAACGCAAGGAAGGAAAAAAGATAAAGGATAAAGGGAAAAGTGAGAGATTCTGAATCGTCATTCAGACTGTGTCGCAATTCAAATTCTGTCTTTGCGAGGGAGCTTGAGCGACCGCGGCAATCTCGATGAGTGTGCTAAGTGTATACGCGGTATACAACATACAATAATACTCTATTTCGATTTTCACAATTAATAGTGTATAATTTAGAATAAAACATAAAAGAGGGGGCGAATGGCGCTTAAAAAAGAGCTTAATTTAATAGGGGTTGTTTGTGTCGCTACAGGCGCGATGATAAGTTCCGGGTTGTTTATTTTACCCGGGATGGCGCATGCTTTAGCAGGGCCGGCGGTTGTTGTCTCTTATCTTATTGCCGGACTTCTGGCAATGGCAGGGATGCTAAGTCAGGCAGAACTGGTTTCAGCTATGCCTAAAGCAGGAGGTACTTATTTTTATGTTACGCGCAGCATGGGGCCGGCCTTGGGTACTATTAACGGACTGCTTACATGGCTTTCTATCTCACTTAAAAGTTCTTTCGCGCTTGTAGGTATGGCGGCTTTTACAGCTTTGATCGCGGATCTGGATCCGCGGATAATAGCCCTTATGTTTTGCCTGGTTTTTCTTTTTATCAATTTTATTGGCATTAAAAAAGCGGGGATATTTCAGGTTTGGCTGGTGGTTTTTTTATTAGGACTGTTAGTTGTGTATATAGTAAAAGGAGTACCGGCATTTAGTGTTTCTAATTTTAAACCGTTTTTCTCGCGCGGGTTTGCGGCTGTTTTTTCAACAGCCGGTTTTGTTTTTGTTTCCTATGGAGGGTTATTAAAGGTCTCTAGTATAGCGGAAGAAGTAAAGGATCCCAGCCGTACGGTTCCGCTGGGAATGATCATTTCGCTTTTAATAGCAACTATATTGTATGCTCTGGTAGTAGGAGTGACTGTAGGCGTGCTTGGGGCTATAAAACTGGACAATTCGCTTACTCCGCTTTCTGACGCTGCTGCTGTTTTTTGGGGAGAACAGGGCAGGATAGTGCTTGGAATAGCGGCTCTACTCGCGTTCATATCAACGGCTAATGCCGGGATAATGGCAGCGTCCAGGTATCCTCTGGCGCTTAGCCGGGATCACTTGATTCCCAAATTTTTTGCCAGGATAAATCCGCGTTTTAAAACACCTTCAATAGCTATTCTGGTCACGGGTATCTTTATGATCACGGCTTTATTTCTTGATCTATATATTCTTGTGGAAGTAGCTTCAATTGTTCTTATTTTTACTTTCATATTTTCCTGTCTTTGTGTGATTGTTATGAGGGAGAGCGGTGTGCAGAATTATCAGCCGCGGTTTAAATCACCTTTTTATCCATGGGTGCAGATTGCCGGTACATTCGGATGCTGGCTCTTGGTTGTAAATATGGGCAAAGAAGCTCTTTTTATCGGATCGTTATTATTCGCGGCAGGATTGGCCGTATTCTGGTTTTACGGCAGAGAAAAAGCAAAAAAAGATTTTGCTTTACTGCATCTTGTAGAACGACTTGCCGCAAAAGAGCTTATAGATGTTTCTTTGGAAGAAGAGCTTAAAGATATAATCTACGAAAGAGATGATATAACAAAAGACAGGTTTGACGCTGTAATAGAGAAAAGCAAGGTTCTTGATATTCAAGGTACCAGGTCTATGGAGAATTTTTTTGAAGAGGTTTCACGAAGTATCTCAAAAGAGCTTAATGCTGATTCAGTTGATATTTTTAATCTTCTTATGGAAAGAGAAAAACAAAGCAGTACTGTTTTAAGCCCGGGACTGGCTATCCCGCATATAGTTATACCGGGAAAACATACCTTTTTGATAGTACTTGCCAGATGCAAAAAAGGGATTGTCTTTCCGGCTAAGGATAGAAAAGTAAATATGGTATTTGTCATAGCAGGAACTTCTGATGAGCGCAATTTTCATCTCAGGACATTGTCAGCTATAGCCCAGATAGTTCAAGATGCTGATTTTGAGAAAAAATGGATGTCTGCTAAAGGAGAAGAGGCATTAAAACATCTTGTTTTGTTGGGAGAGCGGAGAAGACATTAAATGGTCGTTCGTCGTTGGTCGTTAGTTAGTTGTTAGTAGGGGCGCGGCATGCCGCGCCCTGATAAGTAAAAAGGATAAAGGAAAAAGGACAAAGTGAGATACGGGTACGTAGGAGGGGGATCCCGACCCTGAACAGAAACACAGGCGGGACAGGTTTCCTGTGGAAATGTAAACCCTGGCAGAGACCAGTCCCATTAATTTTTATTTCTATTTGTCTTTGCGAGGAGGAACGGAGTGACGACGCGGCAATCTGAAGATGTGCATAAAAGTATGCTCGACATACGACATGCGACATATTAATAAACAAGGAAGGGGAAAGATTATGAAAAAAAACATATTAATGATCTTGGTGAACAAACGTAAAGAAGAAGCTCCTATGGTTCAAAAAATACTTACCGGATGGGGTTGTATAATAAAGACACGTTTGGGTATACATGACGGTGTTCTTGATGATTGTACAAATACCGGGCTTATTGTGCTGGAACTTGTAGGCGACAAAGCTAAAAACGAAGAACTCGCGCATAAATTGGATATTTTACCCGGAGTAAACGCAAAACTTGTTGAGCTTTCAGTTGAAGGACAATAAATAATCCTATAGACAGAGGATATAAAAAAAGGGACAGGGAATAAACCACTGTCCTTTTTTTTTATATGAAAAATTGAAGAATTACAAAATATTTTATATCAAAAACTGGAAAAATGTGGTATAATCAACTAGTTTTGATACATTATACGATATTATATGTCAGCCATAGGATTTTGTTGTGAAAGATTGCGCCGCAAAAAATATAGAAACAATTAAAATAAAGGTCATTCGAGTCAAGTTTGAATCTATTTATTTGCGAGCTTTTGATATTCCTAAATTTCGCGGCTATCTTTCCGCAAAATATTCAGCGTATACTTTTATCCACAATCATTTGCAGAACGATAGTTTAAGATATGCCTATCCGCTAATCCAGTTTAAAACCATTCAAAACAAACCAGTTATTATTGGAATGGAGCAAGGTATTGAGATCCTTAAAAAAGTATTTCTTGATATCGATGAGTTGCTGATTAATGAAAAAAGATTTCAAATAAATGAAAAATCAGTTATTTTGGAAGAATATGAATTTGGACAGATAAATTTGCTTAAATTGTATCGTTTTATTTCGCCATGGATGGCTCTTAATCAGGAAAATCACAAAAAATATACTGAATTAAACCGGCATGAAAGGCCTTTGTTTCTCAAAAAAATACTTGCAGGCAATATTAAATCGCTTTCAAAAGGTTTTAATTATTTTATCCCGGATTTCGACAATCTTAACATTCGACTTGAAGTAAAGCCGCTTACGCGAAATTTTAAAAACATCAAAATGACATGTTTTCAGGGTACTTTTCAAACAAATTTTTTGATTCCCGATTATCTGGGCATAGGAAAACAATCCGCCAGAGGTTTTGGGACGGTGGAGGCAATATCTTGAAGCGTATACAAAAACAAGAATATAATAAGTTTTTTATAGCTATAAAAGAGCGTATACATAAAGCTCAATATGAGGCGCTTAAAGCGGTTAATAAGGAATTGATAGCTTTGTATTGGGATATTGGGAAAATGATTTTTGCTCGGCAGAAGAAGTTTAAATGGGGTAAGGCAGTAGTAGAAACTTTGTCTTGTGATCTTCAAAAAGAGTTTCCGGGTACAAAGGGGTTTTCAGCACAGAATTTATGGTATATGAGGCAGTTTTATCGCGAATACAGCCGCAATAAATTTCTCCAACCATTGGTTGGAGAAATTAGCTGGACAAAACATATGGTTATTATGAGCAAATGTAAAGAATGCCGGGAACGGATGTATTATATTTCGATGTCAAAAAAGTTTGGTTGGACAAAGAATGTTCTTATTCACAAAATCGAAAGTGATGTGTATAATAAGTTTAAGCAATCAATTTAATATCTGGGTATAAATGTTGA
>JBDRBG010000121.1:0-3024 GCA_043823005.1 Candidatus Omnitrophota bacterium | reverse complement strand
CAAAGACGTATTTCGTTGACGGTTGATAGTTGGTTCGTTGACCGTTAACTATCAACCAACTAACCGTCAACCGAATAAAGATTGTCCGCCAAAGGCCCGCGTCATCACTCCGTGCCTCCTCGCAAAGACGAACACCTTTGTATATTCAACGACCTTCGCTTTTAGCCAAGTTTTATCGAACACCCTTTTTATTATCCCCTATCAACGGCTCTATCAGGATCAAAAGAAAAACCAGCGCAAGAGGTATTTGGAACCTCTCGTTATAACGTTTTTCCATTTTACTTTTAAATTCCTCTTTTTCCAATTTAGAAAGTTTTTCATCATATATCAGATCAAGGCCCAATTCCGCTCCGCTCGCGCGCACATACATACCGCCTGTTTTAAGCGCCATATTCCGCAAATGTTCCTCAACAAGTTTTGTCTTAACTATATTCCCTTCCGCATCCTTAAGAAAAACTCTTCTGCCGTTTTCATTGGTTACAGGCACAATTTCTCCTTCCGGAGATCCTATCCCCGCGCAAAAAATCTTGATCTTACTTAGCCGGGCTTTTTCTATAGCCCGATCGATCCCTCCTTCAAGATCTTCTCCGTCAGTAATAATAATAAGTATTTTTTCTTTTTTCTTTCCGCCTTCATAACTCTCTGCCGCAGTATAGATAACCTTTGATATGGAAGTGCCTCCAACCGGAATGGTATTAACATCTACATCATCAAGCGAAAGCAAAAAACCATCATAATCTATGGTTAAAGGACACTGCAAAAAAGCCGTGCCGGAAAAAACTATGAGCCCGACTCTGTCCCCTTTAAGTTTTTTAACCAGATCCCTTACCGCTAACTTAGACCTTTCAAGCCTGTTGGGAAGAACATCCTCGGCAAGCATACTCTTTGAAGTATCCAAAGCTATTAAGATATCAAGTCCCTGCCTTTTTATTTCCTGCCATTTAAAACCCCATTGCGGACGCATTAAAGCGAAAACTCCAAAAAAAATCGCGAATATAAGAATAAGATTCTTGACCTTTCTTTTTCTAGCATCAAAAGAACCGGCAATCTCGCTTAAAAGTTCGGAAGAAATAAAACGTTCCGTTATCTTCCGTCTTTTTTTTAACGCTATAACATAAAAAACAATGATCGCGGGAACGATCCACATCCATACAGACATATACACAGCGCCAAACTTCATTTATGGTATCCTCCTCAAAACAGTATTAGACAAAATTATCTCCAAAATAAGCAAAAATAAACCGGGAATAAGAAAATATCCAAAAAGTTCCCTGTAAATATTGTATCCGGTCTCTTCCATCGGAGTCTTTTCCAAATCATCTATACGCTTATATATTTGTTTAAGCGATTCAGTATCTGTTGCCCTGAAATATTCCCCTCCGGTTTCGTCCGCTATTTTTTTGAGAAGATCCTCATCTATTTCAATCTTCACCTGTCTTAGCCCGACATTCCCGAACATGTCCTGGACAGGAAAAGGCGCGGTTCCCTTTGTCCCTGCGCCTATCGTATACACCCTTACGCCCAGAGCCTTAGCCGCTTCCGCGGCAGTCTCAGGGGATATTCGTCCGGCATTGTTTCTGCCGTCAGTAAGAAGTATGATTATTTTTTCTTTTGATTCCGTATCCTTCACCCTATTCAAAGAAGCGCTTAAAGCCGCTCCTATAGCAGTCCCGTCCTGTATCATCCCCAGTTGTACCCTTCCCAGATTTTTTTCCAGCCATTCGTGGTCAAGAGTAAGCGGACAGATCGTATACGCTAAAGACGCGAAAGAGATCATCCCTATCCTGTCATTAGGCCTTTTTTCTATAAAATCCTTAACAACATCCTTTACAACCTCCAGCCGATTTACCCGTTTACCGCCTATCTCAAAGTCCATGGCATTCATACTGCCGGAAGTATCAACAGCAAGCACTATATCTACCCCTTCAACATATACTTTTGTCTCCTCAATAGCTGTTTGCGGCCTTGCCAGAGCTATAACAACCAGAAACAAAGCGAATGAACGCAAATAAATAAGTTTTTCACTCAGCCTTATCCGGAAAGACTTGTTTATCCCTTTAACAAAACCCTGATCGGAAAAACGAAAAGAGCTCTGAATAGAATATTTCTTCTTTCTGAAGAAATAAACCATAACCGGAATGATAAAACACAGAATAAACATCCATGGACTAGCCAGACGCAGCATCTTCCGCTCCCTCCTCTTCTCGTTCCCTGGTTTGATCTACCAGCCCTTTCACGGCTTTAAAACTATCGATCATTTCCAATTGAGTCGGACCGTATTTCGCGAACTTAACCATATCACAATGAACCAGAAAATCCTTTAAAAGCCCTTTATGTTCATTTATTAATTTGGGAGACTTTTTTATAAACTCCATAAATTCCTCTGTTGTCATTTCCGGCGATCTGATAGAAAACCTGTTTTCCAAATAATGCCTTAAGATATCAGAAAGTCTTATGTAATATTCTTTTATAAGTCCTTTTGCAGAAAGTTCCATACTTTTAAGACGTTCAAGTTCTTCATACGCGATTTCATGCGCAAATCTTTTTTTCTCCGTTTGAGCAGACTTTTTCTCTTTTCTTTTTTTGCGCCATAAAACAAACCAGACCAAACCAAGAATAAAAACCGCAAACAACAACCCTATCAGAATTCGCCTACGGGCACGACCAAAAAGAATAAGCGCTTTTATATCCCTTATATCTTTATCGTCCTCCGCAAGCATGGTCAAAACCTCGAGAGGCACCTGCGGACTATCAATCATCTGCCACTCGGTTTCTTTTTTCTGTTTGTATCTTACATGCACGGGAGGAATAACACGCGTACCGGTTTCATATATCGTTACTATATATTTTCTGCCTTCAACTGTTTTTTTTCCAAACCCCTGCTTAAACGGTTCTGAACTGATAAAAGAAAAATCACCGACATCTTCAGGAACTTCAGGGAAATCCATATCATATTCGGAAACATTCCCGGAAAATATTTTCAATACAATCCTGTCGCCGATATAAATCTCCTTATTCTCGACC
>JBDRBG010000120.1:0-31855 GCA_043823005.1 Candidatus Omnitrophota bacterium | reverse complement strand
CCTTCAGATTGATAATTTTCTCCATATACACATGTTCCATTTGAATCGATTTCTCTTATCTCATTTATGTAAAAAGTACCTTTAGCATAATCAACTTCAATAAAAGAACCGTCTTCCATATAAAATATTTCTGTTCTTCCTCCTTCAAATTGGTCAATTCTTTTCGTTATCTCACCGGTTTCCCCATCCCGAATAATTGCTCCTGTATATTCACCGTCTTCATTAAAAATTCTCTCTTTTTCTTCTCGAATTTCACCTGTCTTAGGATTTTTTTTAAGTATTTTGGTAATTTCACCGTTAGGATCTGAGAAAACTATATCTTCAGGATAAAGAGTAAAATCTTCGTTTGGATAATGGTTTCTTATTCCAGACCCATCTTCCAAAGTTTCACAATGTACACGTCCGTATCCATCATATTCATTAACAAGATTTCCTTCTTCATCATAATTTGAGACTTTCTCAACACCCCCAAACTTATCAAATCTGATATACTTTCTTAAATTATGGCTATCTTTCCAATATTCGTTGTAATGAGTCCTGTTATCAAGCAAATCAATGCTCTGTTTCCATTTACTTCCATCTGAAAAAATTCCACTCTCTTGCAAATCTATAAGATTACCTCTCTTGTCATATTTTTCTCCTCTCATCATTATTGAATTTATTAAATTACCCTGACTATCATATTGCGGTTGATAAAATCTATATACATATGCCGGATGCGGCACATTACTATCTTTAAAATAGTTATAATGCTCTATTACTCCTTCCGCTGTAATACCTTCAAAAGGCCGTCCGCAATCATCAAACAATCGTTCTTCCCCCCAAAGATACTTGAAATTTTCCCGAGAAAGTTTTTTTATCTTTTTTTCCGCGCGCTTTTTCCCTTTCTTCAAAGGACCCTTTTTGCGATCTTTTGTACTTGTAAGGCTCTTGTCTCCCTGATCTTTTTGTTTATTCAAAACAAGTTTTTTAAAAATTCGATCCTGTAAAACAGTTCTTTTGACATCTTCATAATGTTCGGGTTTTTTGCCTTTGTTCATAAACACAGCCAGCATAATAATTAGTATCAACGGCACAAAAAGAAACTTTAATTTCTTGATCCTGCCTTTTTCTCCGAAAAACAAACCTCTTTTTTGGAATTTTTCCTTGTTAGGGCAGGTTTGGAACCTGCCCCTACAAATTTCATTATTAATTACCAGCAGAATAGCTATAAGCCCCATAATACTAAGAGCCATCATGCCCAATCCTATCCAGCCCGGTGAATTTAACGGCATAATAGCGTCTTTTATCACTCCTGCCCTGGCAAGTGAAGATGAAAAAACAAACATTAGCGGTACAAGCATTGAAAGACTATGTTTTAGAGATCTATTTATTTTTTTGAAAATTTTCAGGCCTGTTTTTGAGATTGCTTCGTCGTCCTGAGCGCCTGTCGAAGGACTCCTCACAATAACAGATGATTGCGTCGGCGCTGAGTATACTCTTGAAATCCCTGATTTTTCTAAAAATATACCTGCAGGAGGAGGTGTTAATAGTCCAATTAAAGGCCTTATAAGCAGTATTAATCCTGCCAAAAAAATGGATTTCTTTATTGCAAGCAAAAACTTCTTTAGTTTTCCGATAAAAGAAGATGAAAAAATTTCCGCAATGCTTTTATCCAATTCAATACTCTCGCTTAAGTTATTTTCTATGTTTTGTAAGAGTCTCTCTCTGTTCATGTAATCTTTCACTACAATTTTTGCAGACTCAGAAAAAAGTTCTTTTTCTCTTTTCGCATCAAACGCGCGGCCGATAAAATCTACACCTGCTTTTTTGGCATTTTTAGCGTCTGATGTAGTATCTCCAAACATTACCGCATTATTATAAGAGATTTTTTTCTTTTTAAGTGTTTTTGTGATGTATCCGGCTTTTGTTTTTGGTAAAGTGTATTTCTCCCGAAAATTTGAAGCGCTTCCAAAGACTCCGGAAAAATATTTACCAAGGCCCAGTTCTTCCATTTGACGCCGGAGTTCTTTAGTTGATAATCCGCTTGCAATATGGATCTCTATTCCTTGCCGGTATAAATCCTTAAAAACTTCTTCAATATCCTTAACAAGAGGTATTTCTCCCTGAAAATCCGATTCCATAATCTCTTGCCGTATTTGTATAATAGTTTCAACAAAATCAACTCCGTCTTTATATGGAAAAGGTTTATTGTTTTTGCGGGCAATACTTCTATATATCTCAACTTGTTCTGCTCCTGATTTGCCGTCTATTTCGTTCCAAAAAGGAAGGAATTCTTCTTCTTTTCCTCCTATCTCCAGATAAACTCGTTTAAAAGCCTTTAATGCTACCATATGTGTATCAGTCACTGTCCCATCCCAATCAAAAAAAGCTATTTTTAAAGTTTCTGCTAGCTTATAATTCTCTTTTCTTTTTAATTCTGCAAGATTTGCTAATAAACCTTCTTTGTCTCTATAATCCCTTATTCTTAACTTTGCTCCATTCTCTAAAAGATCCTGCCCTATTTCTTGATCCTCTGTACGTCCGATAAAATCTACTCTTGCTTTTTCCGCATTTACAGCATCAAATATTGTATCTCCGAACATTACCGCATTATTACTGGAAATTTTCTTCTTTTTTAGTATTTTTCTAATATATCCAGACTTTGTCCTTGGTAATATTAATTTTTCCAACAAATTCGAAGGGCTTCCAAAAACGCCTGAAAAATAGTTGTCCAAGCCTAAATCTTTTATTTCCTGAATAACTTCATCTCTAGGAGCGAGACTTATGACATATAAAAGAACTCCTTTTCCTTGTAAGTCCGTTAAAAAATCCTCTATTCCCTCAATAAGTAAAGGCACAGATCTTTTTGCTTGTTTAAAAATTTTGCGTCTTTTTCTTCGAACAGCTTTCTTTAACTCTTTAGCATTCTTAAATGGTAATACTTTTCCGCTCTTTTTTGCTATTTCATCACATAGATCAAATATCTCGGAAAACGGCATACCTTTTATTTTTCTCCGAAACGAATCAAACTCTTCTTTTTTTCCTCCGATTGCAATATATTCTTTTTCAAAACTTTTAAATATATCCAATTTTTGTCGGATAATCGTATCATCCCAATCAAAAAAAGCTATTTTTAGATTCCGGATATTTTGAGTGTACTCTTCTTTTACTTTTAAAAAACCAAGTCTCTCTGTTACTTCTTTTAGTATCTCCTGCGCAAAAATTGATGAGACTACCAGCATTCTATTTGGTCCGACCCCGTAAAACGTTCCTATATGTGATCCCATTGCCTCAGAAAGAAAGCTCAATTCTTTCAAATATTTCTCTATCCACATTAAAGTTGTTACTGTTTTTTTACTCTTTCGTGCATCATCCAACATTTTTACACTTTCATCATTTACACGATATCTTTTATCTGCAATCGTAACTATACAAAACTCTTCCTGAACATCGACTTGAACGGTTTTTAATCGTTTTTCAAATTCTTCGATTAAAATAAAATTATCCCCAGATGAAAACGTATTACATGCAGTTTTATAGGAATTTATCCATTTCTGCTTTTTGTCATCTAAAGAAAGACCTGAACGCACTATTTGTGCTGACATATAAACTATAGCTTCATCAAATTTGGATATTTCAGTTGATCCTGAAAGTACAGGCAGTGCCAAGTCATACGCGCCATTTCGCGAAAGTTTTTCATACGGCTCTCTCTTTTTCGTTAAAACAGTTACATAAGGACGGTTTTTATCTTTAGCAAACCTGGGCATTAAGATAAGATATGATAGGCCGTTCTGTTTCATAAGAGAAGTAAGGCCTTTAGTGTGATGTCCTCCCGAAATAAGCGCAGCTGCTTGTTTACCCTGACTGCGCATAGCTTTGACAGTATTTGCGATCATCGCTTTATTCCGCTCGTCAGCTATCCTGTAAAACTCCAGATTATCTTCCAGGCCGCTAAGAAAAACGAAAATATTGTCTTCGCTTATATTTCGATTATTCTTTAAAAAGGCGCAATAATCTCCGGAGTTTATACTTTCTCTCTTTTCTAAAATATACTTATATCCATCTGAGTCTAATTTTAATTCAAATAATGCCCCAAGTTTTTCCGTAAACCTGACTAGTTCATACAGTTCTCTTTCTTTTTCTGAAAGAAAGAGTTTTTCAATAATTTGTTTTTCTAAAAGTTCTGTTTCTTTCTGAATAGCAAGAATATTTAAACTATTAGAAAACGATATATAATCGATATAACCGATGAGATCTTTATATTTTTCTGTATTTATGCCCTTGGTTTCGGCAAGAACAAAAAGCTGTCTATAATATGAAGACTCTGTAATTCTTCCTTGCTTAAAAAATATTGCTTTTTTGGCCAAAAGCTTTAATTCATCTTCTGTGCTTTTGCCTAACAAAAGTTCGACCAGTTCTTTTCTTTGAAGAGCGGCATTTCCAAAATCAACTCTTTTTTCAAGTTCAATGGAAGACGTCAGTTTTTCGATATTCGGGCATTCTTTAAGATCTATATTGTTTTTATCAGCTATTTCCGTTAAAAAATCCCAATATATTTGAAAGGAAAGTTTTCCTTTTTTATGCAACCGTGATTTAAATACAAACCGGCTGAGTTCGTTGGAATATACATTATCTTCTGCTTTTTTTAATTCGTTTATAAGAAAAGAAGCGAATTCCTTCTTTTCGCGGTTCACAGCATATATTTTTTGAAAATACTTTATATTTTTTTGATAAAGGTCATTGTCTTCAACTCCATACAACGCAACTTTATCCTGATTCAGGATTGAAAAAAACTCACCCGCGGATATCCGGCTTGTTTTCATAAGAAACGCGGCTGTTTTTTCTTTTGCCTCTTTATCCGGGCAAGTTCCTAAAAGCGCGGTATTAATACGATCAGATCCTCCTTCAACAGCAATAAGATCAATATCATAATCTGTAAAAAGCTGTTGTAATATATTTACAATGGAATATTGAGCGGAAAGCGAGGAATGACAATCTTGAATAGTGATTATGGTTTCAGCGGCATCAGAAAGATCCATTTTTTCATCAACCTGAGCAAGGTCCTTTGAAATGTTAATATTTTTTATCGCACTGTTTGCAGGAAGAAAAGAATTTGCCGAAGATTTGCCCAAAAATTCAGACACATCTCCAACAGCCCACACCACATCCTGCTGTAAGATCAACCCTGTAATCAATAAAGCTATAAATTTTAATATGATACTACTTTTCCATTTATACATAAAAAATCCTAAAACTCAGCAATTTGTCTTTTTGTTGACTTAATCTTAATAATAAACATATTATTATATGACAGATCAGGCTACAAATCAAACTTTTTCAAGAAATTACAGACGCTTTATGTAACTATCTACAAATAAAGACGTTACGCGCGAATTAGCAATTAACTGTTAAGTGCCTATAAATATTGATGTTATATAAAACGTCTGTTAGAAAAAAATAAGGACAGTTTTCATTATGCTTGTAAAAAATGAAAACTGCCCTTAGAGTTTTTTGTATGTTTAAATATTACTTTTTTTTAAGCGCTTTGATCTCCTTTTTCAATTTAGTAATCTCATTTTTCAAAACTGCTATTTCTTGTTTAAGATTTGTTATATCCTTGATCAATGCATAATATTCATACCATTCAAGAGCCATTGCACCTCCTATTTTATAAAATTCTAAATGACCGGCCCTTTAGAATCTATGAAATATATAAACTTTTACTCGAAAACTGCGGGTCACTGGTAAGGTTCACGCCTAATTTACGTAAACCTGCCTCATCTCCTGAAGTAGGCATATGAGTAATATGTACTTCACAGCCTCTTAATTCTTTTAGTTTTTCCATAGCAACCTGCGCGCTCGGATTTGCCGCCGCGCTTATACTTAGAGCTATAAGAGCCTCTTCGAGATCAAGGCTTATACTTTTAGTATTTAATATGTTGTTTTTAAGATTCGTTATGGATTCTATAACATTAGGCGCTAAAACATGTATGTTATCCGGTATTTTCGCAAGGGTTTTTATCGCGTTCAGCACCAGGCTTGAACTCGCGTGCATAAGCTGGGAATTTTTCCCTTTTACTATTGTCCCGTCTTTTAATTGTATAGCGGCTCCGCAAAAAACGTCTTCATTACCTTTTCCGGTTTCTTGTGCTTCCTCTCCGGCTTTTCGGGCAGGCACAACAACCTCCCTGTCAGTTTCTTTCACTTCAAGCTCTTTCATAAGAAGTTCCGTGCGTTGAACCGTATCTTTATCGGAAAATCCGGCCATATGTTCACAAGCCGCTCTGAAATATCTTCTTATAACCTCTTGTTTCGAAGCTTCGGTTACCGCGTTATCATTAATTATCCCCTTTCCTGCCTTGTTTACACCCATATCAGTAGGAGATTTATATACGGCCGCTCTTCCTGTAATCTTCTCAAGTATTCTTTTAAGTACGGGAAAAGCTTCCATATCCCGATTATAATTAACAGATACTTCGCCATAAGCCTCAAGATGAAAAGAATCTATCAGATTAAAATCTTTTATATCAGCAGTAGCCGCTTCATAAGCAACATTCACAGCATGCTTAAGCGGAAGATCCCAGATAGGAAACGTTTCAAATTTAGCATATCCTGCTTTTACTCCTGTTTTGTAATCATGATACAACTGAGAAAGACATGTAGCCAGTTTACCGCTTCCAGGCCCCGGACCGGTAACAATAACCAGCGGATGTTCTGTTGGAATATGATCGTTAGCTCCATACCCTTCGTCGCTTACGATAAGGTCAACATCGGTCGGATATCCTTTGGTATATTTATGCGTATATACTTTAACCCCGCGGCGCTCTAATTTATTTTTAAACATTTTAGCCGCAGGCTGATTTTCAAATCTTGTTATTACAACCGCTGAAACTTCTACGCCCCATTCTCTCAGGTCATCTATTAATTTAAGAGCGTCCACGTCATAAGTAATACCAAAATCAGCTCTGACCTTACGTCTTTCAATGTCTCCCGCGTATATACAAAGCAATAAATCCGCTTTACGCATGAGCTGCTGTAAAAGTCTCATTTTCACATTAGGATCAAATCCCGGAAGGACGCGTGAAGCATGATAATCAAATATTATTTTACCGCCGAATTCCAGATATAATTTATTTCCGAATTTTTTAACGCGTTCAAGTATAGCATCTGCCTGCTCTTTCAAATATAAATCGTTATCAAAACCTCTTTGTTTTACCACGCTTAACTCCTTTGTTAATTCTTTTCGCAAAATAGCTTATTTGTTATTCAAACAGCCAGCGCAATCGTAATGGATATAATAATACTTTCATCGAGATTGCTTCGCTGCGCTCGCAAAGACGAAGGAAAACATATTTTTCGCTCTGTGTCCTCTGCGGTTTATTTTTTTATGCCGTTTTTTTTCTTGTTAAAACTCTATTCTTTGCCGGAAACAATTTCAGGAATACCCGCAGGATATTCCCCGTTAAAACACGCGCAGCAGAAACTAGTTCCGTTATTTTTTATACTTTCAAGCATCCCGTTCAGACTGAGATACTTCAGACTGTCCACGCCTATAAAATCAGCTATTTTTTCTATCCCGGCCAATTGATTCGCTATTAATTCTTCTTTACTTGGAAAATCTATTCCATAAAAACACGGGAATTTTATAGGCGGACAGCTTATCCTCATATGAATTTCTTTTGCCCCTGCCTTCCTCAAAGCTTTGATCCTCCCGCTTGTAGTCGTACCACGCACAATCGAGTCTTCGACGACTATAACTCTTTTGTTCTTAAGTACTGCTCCTATTGGATTTAGTTTAACCCTTACACCATGCTCTCTCATCTCCTGCGAAGGTTGAATAAACGTTCTTCCCACATAATGGTTTCTTACCATTCCCATTTCAAAAGGGATACCGCTCTCTTCAGAATAACCCAAAGCGGCATAATTCCCTGAATCAGGAATAGATATTACCATCTCAGCGTCTACAGGATATTCTCGCGCGAGTTTTTTCCCGAAAGACTTACGTATTTGATAAACACTATTATTAAAAATGAAGCTATCGGGTCTGGAAAAATATATAAATTCAAAAATGCACGCGGCATTCTTTTTTTCTTTAAAAGGGTTACTCGAACGGAGCCCTTTTTCATCTACTATCACGATCTCTCCGGGTTCCAGCTCTCTTATAAACTCCGCGTCTATAATATCAAACGCGCATGTCTCACTGGCAAAAACATATGATCCGTCTTTTTTCCCCAAACACAAGGGCCTGAAACCATAAGGATCCCTTACTGCCACCAGACTCTCGTGTGTAAGAAACAGCATTGAATACGCGCCTTCACATTGGTCCAATGCCTCTATAACCCTTTCCTCAAATGCCTGTTTTTTTGAACGCACCAATAAATGCAGTACTACCTCAGAATCCATAGTGCTTTGAAAAATAGCTCCTTTTTCCTCAAGTTCACGCCTCAGATCCAAAGTATTTATAAGATTACCGTTATGCGCTATAGAAATAGCTATATTGTTATGATTGATCATAAAAGGCTGGGCATTACGTATTATACTTGAACCGGTTGTAGAATAACGAACATGTCCTATAGCTGTTTGCCCTTTAATATCTTTGAGCCCGCCTTTTCCTAAAACTTCCTGGACAAGTCCCATACCGGTTTTCTGCTTAATCCGTTTTCCGTTTGAAACCGCTATGCCGCAGGACTCTTCCCCTCGATGCTGTAAAGAATAAAGGCCTAGATAGGTATACATAGCGGCATTTTCATGACCGAATATGCCGAAAATACCGCAATATTCTTTTTTAGCGCATGTAGATATTTCCATATTTTAATACCAATCTGTAAACTAATGGCGCGTTTATCATGCGTCTGTTGTTTTGCCGTTAATCAACAAGCTTTTACCGTATCCAAATCCATCTTAAACACTCCCTTTGAAAGTTCCTGATAATAGTCCTGCAAAGCTTTCGGAAATATGGTGCTTGTCTTCATAGCGCGTATCCCTTCCACACTGGCAGCAGCTGCTGCCATAGAAGTAATATACGGCACCTTGTGCTGTATAGCCATCATCCTTATATAGCTGTCATCATATTTACTACTGCGCCCGGCAGGAGTATTAATAATCAGCTTTATTTCTTTATTTTTGATAGCATCCGATAAATTCGGACGTCCTTCATGCAGTTTTTTTACAACAGTATTATCCAAACCGTTATCCTTTAAAAACTTACTTGTGCCTTCTGTCGCATAAAGGTTAAAGCCCATAGCTTTAAGGCTTTTTGCTATTGGAAGTACGCTGGCTTTATGTTTATCAGTAACCGTAAGGAGGACGTTTCCTTCAACCGGAAGTTTTACGCCGGTAGCCTCTTGAGCTTTGTAAAAAGCGCTTCCAAAAGTATCCGCTATGCCCATAACTTCTCCGGTTGCCCTCATCTCAGGACCTAAAAGAGGATCTACTTCCGGAAACATATTAAAAGGAAAAACAGCTTCCTTAACTCCAACATACGGAATATCCTGTTTTTTTAGACCGGAAAAATCTTTTATTTTTCTACCCAAAACCAGCATTGTAGCTATACGCGCTATGGGTATACCTATTATTTTTGAAACTAACGGAACTGTCCTTGAAGCGCGCGGATTTGCTTCCAGTATATAGACTTTATCATCGCATATTGCATACTGAATATTCATAAGCCCCACAACTTTAAGTTCCTTTGCTATTGCCTGAGTATATTTTTCGATTGTATCAAGATGCTCCTTTTTTATTGTGCGGGAAGGAAGAACACACGCAGAATCACCCGAATGCACTCCGGCTAATTCTATATGCTCCATAATTGCCGCGACAAAAGTATCTTCACCATCAGAAACAGCGTCTACCTCTGCTTCAACGGCATTCTCAAGAAAACTATCTATAAGCATCGGATGTTCAGGACTCACCTTTATAGCTTCTTCCGCATATCTTTTAAGCATTATTTCGTCATATATGATCTCCATACCCCTTCCGCCTAATACATATGAAGGCCTTACCATAAGAGGGTATCCTATTCTTTCAGCTATTAAAATAGCCTCCTTTAAAGAACGCGCTATACCGCTTTCCGGCTGTGGGATTCCCAAAGCTATCATTTTTTCACGAAAATGCTCCCTGTCCTCAGCCAGATTTATACTTTCCGGTGACGTGCCTAAAATATTTACGCCCGCTTCTTTTAGTTCCTGAGCGATATTAAGAGGTGTCTGGCCTCCAAACTGTACAATAACCCCTTCAGGCTTTTCCTTTTCATATATAGTAAGAACGTCCTCAACTGTTACGGGTTCAAAATAAAGTTTTTCCGATGTGTCATAATCAGTCGAAACCGTTTCCGGATTACAGTTCACCATAATGGTTTCATACCCTTCATCTCTTAAAGTAAATGCCGCGTGAACACATGTATAATCAAACTCAATACCTTGCCCGATCCTGTTCGGACCGCCGCCGAGTATCATTATCTTTCTCTTAGAAGAAACAGGAACCGAATCTTCCGCGATATAAGTAGAATAATAATAAGCCTCGTTTTCAACCCCGCTTACGGGTACGGCCTCATATCGTCCGCTCTTTCCGATAGCTATACGCTGTTTCCTTACTTCTGCTTCTTTTACGTTAAAAAGGCCCGCAAGGTATCTGTCTGAAAAGCCCCATTCCTTAGCTTTGGCAAGTTTTTCTTCCGGCAGTTCTTTCCATGCGCATTTCAAAATCTCCTCTTCATAATCCACAAGTTCTTTCATTTCATTAATAAACCATTTGCCTATATGCGTAAGGTTAAAGATCTCTTCTATTGTAACTCCTTTTCTAAGAGCTTCATATATCAAAAATATTCGTTCACTTGAAGGAGAAACAAGCCGTTCCTTTAGTCTTTCGGCTGAAAGCTCTTTAAATTCCTTTACATCTCCCAAACCATACCGTTTGATTTCCAATGAACGTATAGCTTTCTGAAATGCCTCCTTAAAAGTTTTGCCGATACTCATAACCTCGCCTACGGCTTTCATCTGCGTACCAAGAGTATCTTTTGCCTGGCTAAATTTTTCAAAAGCCCAACGCGCGAATTTTATAACAACATAATCACCGCTCGGCTCATACTTATCAAGCGTACCTTCTTTCCAGTAAGGAATCTCGTCCATATTTATTCCTACCGCCAGTTTTGTTGAAACTCTTGCTATCGGAAATCCCGTAGCCTTTGAAGCAAGCGCTGAAGAACGGGACGTACGAGGGTTAATCTCTATTACTACTAATCTGTCATCTTCCGGATTGTGAGCGAATTGTACGTTTGTCCCTCCGACAACTCCGATAGCATCGACTATTTTATACGAAAGATCCTGCATCTTTTTTTGAAGAACTTCCGGAACAGTAAGCATAGGCGCCGAACAAAAACTGTCCCCTGTATGAACTCCCATCGGATCGATATTTTCAATAAAACATACGGTTATTTTTTTATTATCATGATCCCTTACAACCTCCAGTTCAAGCTCTTCCCATCCCAAAACAGACTCTTCGACTAAAACCTGACCTATAAGACTCGCGCTAAGTCCGCGGCTTACAATCGTTCTTAATTCTTCCAGATTATACGCTATTCCGCCGCCCGTGCCGCCCATTGTATAGGCAGGACGAAGCACAACAGGAAACCCCAGTTTTTTCGCTATTTCTTCCGCTTCTTCAACAGAATGCGAAGGTTCTGAAGCAGCCATAGGTACGCCTAATTTGTCCATAGCAGCTTTAAAAGCAATCCTGTCTTCTCCTCTTTCTATAGCATCAGCTTTTACTCCTATAACTTCTACTCCGTATTTTTCCAAAATACCGGCCTTATAAAGGGAAGATGCCAGGTTAAGGGCTGTCTGTCCTCCCAGGTTAGGAAGAAGCGCGTCAGGTTTTTCTATTTCTATTATCTTTTCTACATTCTCGAGAGTAAGCGGTTCAATATATGTCTTGTCAGCAGTCTCAGGATCCGTCATTATCGTAGCAGGATTAGAATTGACCAGAACAACCTCATACCCTTCTTCTTTTAAAGCTTTACACGCCTGAGTCCCTGAATAGTCAAATTCACACGCCTGTCCGATAATTATAGGGCCTGATCCGATTATTAACACTTTTTTGATATCATTTCTTCTTGGCATATTCTTCTCCTTTTTTGTACTGCTTTGTACTTGAACTTACTCTGTTCGCTCTCACAAAAAAAATCGGTCTCAGTCTTTGAAACCTTATAGTTCGCTCTAATTATTCTTTTTAATTTGCAATGTTTTTTTTAGATATTCATCAATAGCTCTAGCGGCTTTTTTGCCTGCTCCCATAGCCGCTATCACTGTTGCCGCTCCGGTAACAATATCTCCTCCGGCAAATATATCCGCAACACTTGTCCTGCCGTCTTCATCCGCTTCTATGTTTCCCCGCTTTTTGAGCTTAATATCCTTAATTGTGTCTAAAAGTAACGGATTGGGGCCATTACCTATTGCGACTATTACTGTATCGACTTCCAGTTCAAATTCCGATCCTTCTATCGAAACAGGACGCCTTCTCCCGCTATCATCCGGTTCTCCCAGTTTATTTTTCAAACAAACCATTTTCTGTATTTCTCCGTTATCATCTCCGATTATTTTTACAGGAGTAGTCAAAAGATGAAACTCTATTCCTTCTTCTTTGGCATGATGTATCTCATCTAAACGAGCGGGCATCTCTTCCTCTGTACGGCGGTAAACTATTTTTACATTATGCGCCCCCAGTCTTAACGCGCATCTGGCGGAATCCATTGCCACGTTTCCGGCTCCGATAACCGCTACCTTTTTTCCGATATTTACAGGAGTATCATATTCCGGAAACTTATATGCTTTCATCAGATTCACTCTTGTCAAAAATTCATTCGCCGAATACACTCCGTTAAGATTCTCTCCCTCTATCCCCATAAAATAAGGCAATCCCGCGCCTGTTGCTATAAAAAAAGCTTCAAATTCTTCTTTTCTTAATCCGTCGATTCCTTTTATCTTGCCCATTATATTATTTAGTTTAATATCAACACCAAGCTTTTTTATCCCTTCGGCTTCATCCGCAACTATATCTTTGGGAAGACGAAATTCAGGGATACCGTAAATTAAAACCCCTCCGGGTTTATGCAAAGCCTCAAATATCGTTACTTTATAACCCATTCCTACAAGATCTGCCGCGCATGTAAGACCGGCAGGACCTGCTCCGATAACAGCAACTTTCTTTGCACACACATTTTCAACTTCGTTTTTTTCTCCTTCATCGGGTTTTTCCAAGCATTTTGCCCTTGCCTTTATATCCTGATCCGAAGCAAAACGTTCAAGGCTTCCTATATTTACAGGATTGCCTGTCTTTAAAAGCACACACATTTTCTCGCACTGATCTTCCTGCGGACATACCCTGCCGCAAACTGCCGGCAAATTATTCGTCTTTTTAATAATAGTAATAGCATCAGAAAATCGCCTTTCCTTAATAGCTTTAATAAAACCGGGAATATCGATTTCCGCCGGACACCCTTTAACGCAAAGCGCGTTCTTGCATTGAAGACATCTTGATGCCTCTTTTATTGCCTCTTCTTCATTAT
Organism: Candidatus Omnitrophota bacterium; assembly: GCA_043823005.1. Classification (GTDB taxonomy): domain Bacteria; phylum Omnitrophota; class Gorgyraeia; order Tantalellales; family Tantalellaceae; genus JBDRBG01. The sequence continues at coordinate 18,312 of JBDRBG010000120.1, read as the reverse complement.
ACCCATAAGGAACTTCTTTGAAGTTCTTTATTCTGTCCTCAGGTCTTTGTTCTCTCATTCTATGCCTCTCTTAAAGATTTACCCAGTGGGGACACGCCTGTAAGGTCCAGACTTCTAACTCTCTCCTTACCCAAGAAGTCTGTCTCTTTCAGGCATGTCCCCGTATTTTTATTTTGACTTTTTCCTTTATCCTTTTATCTTTTCCCATCTTAGGGCGGGCACAAGGCCCGCCCCTACTCTGGGCTAACAACTAACGACCAACGACTAACGACTATCTAAACCTAGCCGGCATTTTTCCTCGTAATGATCCAGCGCTATTTTTTCTTTATCCTTATACCGTCCCTGGCGCCGCGTAAGATCGTCAAAATCAACAAGATGGCCGTCAAATTCAGGACCGTCCACACATGTAAATTTTGATTCATTATTATATTTCACTCTGCATCCGCCGCACATTCCCGTACCATCTATCATTACCGAATTCAAAGAAACAAGCGTTTTTATTCTCTTCTCCTTTGTCATCAGAGATACCATTTTCATCATAACAATCGGACCTATGGCAAAAACAAGATCATACTTGTCTCTAGCTAAAAGGTCCTTTAAAATATCCGTTACAAAACCCTTTTGCCCATAAGAACCGTCATCTGTCGTAACATATGTTTTATCACAAAATTGTCTTATCTCATTTTCACAAAGAACAAGTTCTTTTGTTCTGGCTCCGATGATCACAGTTACATCATTTCCATTTTCTTTCATAGCTTTTGCTATAGGATAAGCCTCAGCCGTGCCTACACCCCCTCCGATACATATAACTTTGCCCGCGGCTTTAAGATCCGCGGCATGTCCAAGCGGACCCGCGATATCCAAAATAAAATCACCGATTTCAAGAGAACATAGTTTTTTTGTACTAACTCCGATAGCCTGACATACAATAGTAACTGTGCCTTTTTCTCTGTCCCAGTCATATAAGGTCAACGGAAATCTTTCTCCCTGCTCATCTATACGCAATATAATAAATTGCCCGGGACATGCGACAGAAGCAATATCTTCGGCCTTTATCTCTAAAAGACAAATTTCCGGATTAAGCTGTTTTTTTTGTATAATCCTATGCATTCCTTCTCCTAAATAATTATATTATTAGTGTTTCATTAGAATAAAATCGTTATTTCTTATCAAAAAAAAAGAGACAAAGGCATTCTTTCTCCCTTGGAACGCCTTTGTCCCTTTTAACACAAACACTGTATCTTTATTATTATTCATAAAAGCACATAATACGTCAAGTATTATTTAAACAGTATTATTTAAATAAAGCACCTGTCCAAATTCCGTATACTAACGACTAACTACCCCCGACTAATGACTATTTAAATTTTCTCCAGCGAAACGTTCATCAAAATCAGCGGAAAAAGGCTGAACCCATCCCATACGAAGTTTTAACTTCTCCATCTGATTCATTACGCTAGTATACTCCTTCTGCGTTATTCCCTGTGACAGCTCAATATAGTCTTTAGCTTTATATGCCGGATAATACTGGCTCATCACACTTATAGATACTCCCTGTCCCAGTTCTCCCGCAAGAAACTCAAGCGTTTCCTCTGTTCCGGATACAGCGCCCGGTAATATTAAAAGCCTTATAATCAGTCCTTTTCGCGCAATGTTTTTTGTACATGCTAAAAGGCCAGTCTGTCGATACATCTCTTTGACCAAAGTCTTATTATTTTCCGTGTATCCCTCTGCATCTGAATATTTCCCAGCCAGAAAATCATCCGAATATCTCATATCAGGCAAATATATATCAATAACCCCCTCAAGCATCCTGATCATATCAAAAGAATCATACCCGCCTGTATTGTAAACAAGGGGAACCCTTAATCCTTCTTCATAAGCACATTCCAAAGCTTCTATAATAGTAGACATATAATGGGTGGGATTAACCAGATTAATGTTATGACATCCTTGCTGCTGTAATTCTATCATAATCGCGGCCAGTTCACGACTCGAGCATTCTTTTCCGCTACAAAGGTTCTGACTGAATCTATGATTCTGACAATAAACGCATTTCATACTGCATCCTGAAAAAAAAATCGCCCCTGACCCATTTTTCCCGGATAAAGGCGGTTCCTCTCCGAAATGGGGCCCATAGCAATAAATAACCGCTTTGGATCCGGCAGAACAAAAACCCTTTTTTCCCTTCAGTCTATTTACTCCGCATTTCCTGAAACAAAGCCCACAATCTTTAAGCGCAGATCGAAAAAACGGCAATATTCTTTTTATACTTTTGATCTTACGTTTTTCTGCAAAGGAAGAATTCATATAATAAAAAAATATACCGATTTAGGATTAAACTGCGGGGCCTGAAACAGCGGCTCTTTGCATGTTTTTTCCGAATTACTATTTATCTCTTACAAATATTTTATGTACCCCCGCCCCTATGCGATGAGAATCCTTAACAACTCCATTAATAGTTTCTCCGCATCCGGCAAGTATTCCAACAATCATAAATAGTAAGATAACAGCAAAAAATGTTTTCATTTATTCCTCCATAAATAGTCTATTATTAAAAGCTAACCACAGAGATCACAGAGATTTTTTAAGTATCAAAATTTTTCAGTCTTTGCTCAAAGGACGCGAAATCTCCGCGATATTCCTTAATTTTCCGTAACATATTAAGGTATCGTTCGTCAAAAGCTTATCAGACGCATGCGGAGCGGGAATAACGCTGGATCCCCGTTCTATCGCGATTATAAGAATATCTTTTTGCCTGAACGAAGATTCGAAAAGTGTTTTTCCTATATCAGAACAAGCCTCGGGTAAAGTTACCTCTGCGATACCATACCCTTCCGCAAGCCGTAGGATCTCCTCAACCGGACGCCTTGTAAAAGTCGGACTTTTAATAAGTTTTTCCTGTATCTTTTTTGTCAACTTTCTTACAATCGATTTATTCAAAGAAACCTTTATTATAACTAATACAGCTAAAAGTATAAGCGTTACATTAATAAGAACCGGAGCCAACCCCCCTTTCATAAAGGAAAGGATTAAAGTAGTTGTTACGGAAACCAATCCAGCGTTACCAAGAATCATCAAAAAAACTATTATTCTCCGCCTGATATCATCGGTTACCACAAGCTCAGAGTCCCTTGTGGTAAATCCTGTTCCCGTAAAAGCGGAAAGCGCCTGAAAAAACGCCCTTTTTTCGTCCAATCCCGTAAGATTTAACGCTACTGCCGCAATTTTTACGATAAACGCAGAAATAACTATAACAACTATAACCGGAACAACAAATACTAAATTCATAATTTCTATCCTGTATCTTCTATTTCACCGACTATTTCTTCTAATATATCCTCTATTGTTATGATCCCTTGTATTTTCCCTTTTTCATCAGCAACGATTCCCATAGGCTGTTTTCTATGACGCAAACGAGTAAGAGCTATATCAAGACCATCATTACAATTAACATAAACGGTTTCACGAATAAAATCCTTAATCTTATTTTTAGTAATAGAAAGTTCAAAAAGAACATCATAAATAGTAACAATACCTATTATACTATTTTTATTCTTTTTATAAACCGGAATTCTCGAAAAACCCGTAAGTGAAACCAGTTTTTTTAAATTGTCTATAGTATCTTTAAAATCTATGGAAGCAATACGATATAATGGAACCATTATATCTTTCACCTTTTTTGAACCAAAATCCAAAACTTTATGAATAAGTTCTACCTCATCGGCTTCTACTTCTCCTGTTTCGTGACCTAAAAGCAGGATCCTTTTAAGATCACTTTTAGTAAGCGTTACCTCGTTATAGGCTTTTCTTTTGCCAAACGGAGCCAATAAAATCTTTGCCGCAAAATTTACCGTCATTATTACAGGATAGAACAAACGAAAGAAACTACCTATAAGACCTGTTGTTCTAAGCGCCAGCGGAAAAGAAAATTGCCGGGCAATTATTTTCGGAACTATTTCCGCGAATATAAGAGTTACAGGAACCATAAGAGCCGTCGCTACAAACGGAGCCAGCGTTGTACCCGCATATTCCGCGAATACGCGCGTAGCAAGAACAGAAGAAATAACAACAGCAATATTAGTGCCCACAAGCGTAGTCCCCAGATATATCCCTTCTTTTTTTAAAAAATTCTGAAGTCTTAAAGCGTTTTTATCTCCGCTTTCCGCGAATGCTCTTAATTTTACACGGCTTAAACTTGTAAACGCCATCTCTGAAGCCGTAAAAAAAGCCTGTATACCTATCGCGGCAATAATCAGTATTGTATAAAGCATTATCATGGTTATGTCTCCGCAAAAAGACTAAATTTATCAGGCGATTTTTGTTTTTTTTGTAATGGTCAAACTTGTTATCCTGTTTTTAGAAACATCATTTACAATCAAAACAAAATCCCCTAAATTGATCTTATCTCCTGCCCGCGGTATCTTTCCTATTTTCAGCATAAAATATCCGCCTATGGTATCCACTTCTTCGGTTTCTATAGAAAGTCCCGTCTCGTCCATTATTTCATCTATATGAGCCTGACCGTTCACCTCATACGTTTTCTGGTCGAGTTTACGCACCATCGGAACTTCAAAATCAAGTTCATCCCGTATCTCGCCTACTATCTCTTCTAAAATATCCTCAATAGTAACTACTCCCGACGTAACTCCGTATTCATCGGTTACAATAGCCATATGAGTATGTTTTCTTTGAAGTCCTTTAAGCAAATCATCTATCTTCATACTCTCAGGCGCAAAAAATGGTTTTCGGACAAAATCTCCTATGGCTTTTTTCTGATTAAGAAGAAAATCCTTAGAATGGATTATTCCGACTATATTATCCAGGGTATGCAAATAGACCGGAAATCTGGAAAATTGACTTCCTTTTATCCTGTCAATAAGTTCGTTTATTTTCTGCGTAAGATCAAGCGCAATGATATTTATACGCGGAGTCATTATGTCAGCCGCGTTCAGCTCCTTGAATTCAAGAATACTGTCGATCATATCTTTCTCTTTTCTCTTCACAACCCCCTTTTTTCGGCTCAAAGAAAAAAAGGAACGTATTTCCTGCTCTGTCAGCTTCGGATGTTCCGTCGAAATTTTTACCCCGATTCCTTTGACTATAGCATGAGAAATAGCGGTCAGAACTATCCTTATAGGAGCAAATATCACTTCCAGAAGTTTTAACGGAAACGAAGAAAAAAATGAAACTTTCTCGTTATTGGCCAACGCGAACATCTTGGGCGTAACTTCTCCGAAAATAAGCACAACAACCGTCATTGAAACAATAGAGAAAATAACACCTTTTTCTCCCATGGCATTGTAAAAATAATCGGCAAGAACAGCACTTGCCGCAATATTTACTAAAGTGTTTCCGACAAGTATGGTAATCAAAAGCTTATGCGGATCGGAAAGAAGCTTAACTACGCGTAAGGCTGAAGGACGGACCATACTTTCGATCCGCTTCAGCCTTATTTTATCAAGAGATAAAAATGCGGTTTCCGCACTGGAAAAAAAAGCAGAAGCCAATAATAATAAAAAAAAAATTACAGTACTCACCTATCAAATCTACCCTGATATACTATTTTCTAAAATGTTTACTAACATCACTTAATCTGGTCAGCTGTTTTCTCCGCTGCCTTCATCGGAACTTGCGCAATGCCAACTACTGCATCTTTAATTGTTTCCGCGCTCTCGCTTACAGGCGTAGCAATTATCTCAGGAGCTTTCGTTCCGTCTCCGGCAAGAGTTTCTCCCGTTACCTTTACTGTATCCACAACAACTTCCGCGGTATTTCGAACCGCGTCTCCGACTACTTTTACTGTTTCATTCACAAGATTCGCGGGATAATTAATAGCCGCGCTAGCCGCTTCTTCTGAAGCTTTTTTAAAACTTTTCTCCTGCGCGAAACCAATCCCCTCCGCCATGCCGCAGACTAAAAATAACGCGATAATTAAAATACTTACACCTTTCATTATGCCTCCTTTTAGTTTATACTTGCAATTTTTGTTTTACCATATCACTTATAAGTTTACCTTCAGCACGTCCTTTCACCCTAATCATAACAGCCTTCATAATCTTTCCCATATCCCTTATAGAAGCTCCTTCCTCCAGCGAAATCACCTCTAAAACAATACTTTCGAGTTCATGCGCTGTCATCTGTTCGGGTAAATATCTTTCCAATATCGTTAATTCTTCCGCCTCTTTTTCCGCAAGGTCATCTCTTCCTCCCTGCTTAAACTGTTCTATGGAATCTTTATGCTGACGAATCATTTTCTGCACAAGTCCCATAATCATTTCATCGTCAAGTTCTTTTGTACGATCCGCTATTTTTTTATTTTTCATTTCCGAAAGAAGCATACGTAAAACAGAAAGCTTAATCGTCTGCCGGCTCTTCATTGCCTCTTTTAGTTCCGATTGTATCCTCTTTTCCAACATGGCAAATTACCTCACATGTTCTCTTTGTTTGTTTGACTTTTTTACTTTTAAGCCGTCTTCTCGCTAAAAAATATCTTATCGGATCCAAATAATCAACAATCAACTTTCCGCAAAGATGATCATACTCATGTTGCACAGCTTTTGCCGCAAGCCCTTCAAAGTTCCGGACAAAATACGCCCCATTTTTATCCTGCGCGCGCACCTTTATCTTTTCCGGTCTACGGACATTAACCGTTACCCCGGGAAGACTGAGACAGCCCTCTTCCATTGTTGACTTTTCTTTGGACCGTTCCATAATCACAGGATTAACAAAACTTATAAGTCCATCTCCCGCATCCACCACAAAAAAACTTGATCCTAATCCAACCTGAGTCGCCGCAAGCCCTATACCCTGATTGAGATACATCGTATCTGCCATTAAATTAAGTGTTTTTTTTATTTCACCGTTAAAACTATCAACCTGCCGGGTCTTTATCCGCAAACACGGATCCGGATATTTTTTAACTACTGATACGTCCATTATTTACTCTTACACTGATTGTTTTTCCCCAACAAAACCACTCTCATGTTAAAATTACGGCTCTCTTTGGTTTCCATTAAACAATAAGAAAGAATAACCACTTCGTCTTCAGGTTCGCCTTTTCTCGCGGCCGGTCCATAAAGCACTACCCTGCCGGACTGTGCCTTTTCCTCTATTACATACGTAGTAAAACGTTCTCCATTGTTCATGTTCAGCACATGCACCTGTTCTCCCGGCATAATATCAGCGGCTTCTATTATTTCCTTATCAATACCTATACTGCCGTTATATTTAAGCTCAGTGCTTGTCACTTTTACATTAGATATTTTTGATTTACACAAATTACGCAGCATATTATGCCTCCCTTTATATCCCGATGCTATTGTCAAAATTTAACCACAAAGAACACAGAGCAATGTCTTTTCTTGTAATTTTTTCCCTGTGCGCTCTTGCGTTTAATTCCCTCCATGTTTTTATCCTGTTATTTCTGCCCGTATTCTTCCAGTATTATCTACTTAAGCCTGTTATTTATCAAACTCGCTACCCTTTTTCCCGAAATCAACATACCTCCAAAAATAGGCCCCATACGCGGACTTCCAAAAACAGCGTTCGCGGCCATACCCGCAACATAAACATTTGGGAATATTTCCCTAGTATTACTATGCATGGATTGTTCTCCTGTATGCGCCCACATCGATTTTTCACCAATCACCCCGCCGGTCTTTGTTAAAAGCTTGATCTTTGATTTTTTCTCCAAGAGTCTTGAAATCTCACAAGGATGTCCGGTCGCATCTATAATATACTTAGATTCAATGCTTAAAGGATCTACATGAAGATTCGCCAAACTCACCGCTGACCAATTTATGACAAATCCCTGAACCTTGTCCCTCTTTATTACGAGATCTTCCACTTCCATAAGATTAAAGATCTTCAATCCCGCCAAAGTAGCCTTTGAACAGATCGTTGAAACTGTCTGAATCGAATCCGCGGTATAATAGCCTTCTTTATACTTTTTTGTTGGAACACCGAATTCTTTTAGTATCTTTTTCCCGCTTTCCTGAACAACAATTTCGTTAAACATCATACCACCGCCCCACATACCGCCGCCAATACTTAATTTCCTTTCAAAAAGACTGACTTTCACCCCTGCTTTAGCCAGATAATACCCCGCCACAAGCCCGGCAGGACCGGCTCCGGCAATCGCTACGTCTATCTTAAGATGTTTTATCAATTTATCCGAAAAAGTTTCTATAATAGCTTTAGAAATTGTAATATCACTTAACGGGCTCTGCGTAACCACTTTTTTCCTCCTGTATCTGGCTCAAAGATTTTTGGCTCATATTAGTTATTCTGTCATCATCAAAATACAAATAAAGATTTTCTGCTAAATATCCCGCATTTACCGGTAATACCGGATATCTTGCGCTATACATCCACTCTTCCCTTTCTCCCTTCCATTCCCCTGAAACAACCCTTCCTTTTTTATCCGGTTCTCCATAAATCGAAATTGCCTGGGATTTTGACATGCCTACTTTAAGCGAACCTTCTCCCAGCGGCCCTCGTAACAATTGTCCCGGACCGGGCACATCTATATCCGCACAACCTGAAACAAAAACACACAAAACTACAGCCATTAACAAACTGTTTATTCGCAACTTACACCTCCTGGAAAAAATTAGGGATTTGTTTATATCCGTGTCTCAAAAGCAGAATTATAGAGTAGATCACAAACGTATCTTAAAAATAAATTTTTACTCTTTTCTTCAATCTTCAGGATTTCAACCCCGGTAATATAAGGTGCCTGGTCTTCCAGATTCTTTTTTCGCTGCCAAACCATTTTTCCTTCAAGATATACCGGCGTGTCTTGTAACGGAAGATACAACTCCATTTTTAAAGAAGCTGCCTTTTTGAGTGCTTTTCGAACTTCAAAATTCAATCCAACTGGAGAAATATTTTTAGTAATAACAATATCGCTCCAGCTGCCGCTTTTAACGACTAATTTCAACGGAACTTTTACCCGTATAAAGCGTCTTCTTTCAGGCAATTTTAACTTCATTTTGACCATCGGGCAGAGTATAGCACATCGTACGGAACCAGTCAAGGATTTGTAAACCTTTTATACTATTTATTATTATACATAAATTTTGTTACTGTTTCGCTTCTGGACTCGGAGTGAAAAAAGATTCCGCGATAACCGTATCCGCTTCTTCTGTTGTTTTTCCCGGATTCGACTTCAGCCAATTTTTTATTAATTTGGCACAATCACCATCTATTTCAAATTCAATTGAATTGTCTCCCCGTTTAAATCCCCCAAGATAATCTCCTGAATTCTTTAAAACAGAAATTTTACTGGCATTATTTGTTTGCAAAAGCGGTTCTTTTAAACCAGACACACTCTGCGAATCAAAATATCTGTATCCTCTCCCCCAAATCAGCAGTATCGGTCCTTTAAAAGATAACACTGCATCCCGGATCTTTCTTGTAAGAAAAGATTTATATTCCTTAACAGGGACTTTTATCCCCGCGAAAAAAGAAAATTCATCATTCGACAAAACCACCTGTTTCTGATGTCTTCCGGCCCTTTCAGCCAGATCTTCGATAATTTTATCAGCAGAAGATCCTAACCCCGCGTCATTAAGACACGCCCCTATATTCTGCTTTGACGCTTCCTGGAAAAGCATGTTTTCCCCACAAATCGGAAGATTCAAAAGAACACACGATCGTATAAAAAATACCGCCTCAGCGGCCTTTAAAACAAGATATCCGGAACTTTCATGGCCTATCAAAGTTATATCTCCGCTTTTCACATCAGAAAGCTTATTAAGATACCCTGCCGCGTTTACTATATGTTCTATCCCTAACATCTCACTCATCCCTGTCCGACTCCCCTGGCTTTTCCCCTGGCCCGGATTATCAAAAACAAGAACAACATACCCTTCCCGAGATAAAAATTCAGCAAAAAAATCAACTAAAGCCTGTTCGCCGTTAGTACGCGAAAATTCTTTAGGTACCAGTACTATTCCGGGAAAAGGTCCTTTGCCTTTAGGTAAAAATAACATTCCGGAAAGTATAATATTTTTACTTTCAAAAAATATGTCTTTCTTGTCCGGAGCCTTAAAAAAATCCTGTGCAAAACCCTCAACACTCGCGTCTTTAACCGCTTTATCTCTCCCCGCTTTGGCCCGGCCCGCCGCAAGTCCGCTAAAAATATCCGAAGCACTGCTTTTTTCCCATAAAGCTACCAAACGTTTCGCGGGATTTTCAATACAGCTATCCAGAACAAAACAACTGTCTTTTCCTGTTATTTCAATTTTAAGTATACGACGCGTATATTTAGAGAGAAATAAGGTTGTTTTAGGTAAAAGTTCCGAACTGATTTCAAATCTTTCAGCTTCGGCCCTGTGCCCCATTACAGGTATATATTCATCCGTTATATACTTTATTCTTACCCGATCACTTACAGGAGGAACCGTTTCTTCTAAAAGAATCAAAACATCCAAAAACTGTGTCCCTCTTCTCCAAAAATTATATTTATCCATCAACGGCATATATAACATAATATCCCCGGACGAAAACAATATTTTGTTCTTGCCTGAATTTATATCTTCTAACGCCATAAAACGAGGATATTCTAAAAATAAAAAATTATTTTTCCCGTCTTCAAGAACAAAAAGCATCAACCGTTTCCAACCTTTGGCTCCTATAACCTCCCTGATAAATTTTACAGGCACCCTGTTCTGTTTTTTTAAAAACAATTTCTCATTTACTATCGGATATCCGGAAGAAAAAAAATCTTTTGTAACCGACTTATAGGCAATTTTGTCTTCTGTTACATATTTATCAATACTTATTTCACCCAGTATCTTTTCGCCGGAGACAATTTTATAACTCAAAGAACTGTGCCCGCTAAAATCAATATAAAAAAAAGCAAGCGCCACAATAAGGACTATTAATATCCCGGATACAATTACTATTGCTGCCAGTTTCTTCATAATACACTCAAACCTTCTATAGTATAATTAAATTTAATTTTATGACTTGTACCACTTTTCGCGAAATTCGTTTTCGCGGAAAGCAGAGCAACGACTTCCGGAGGACATTTTCTCAGCAAATGCCTGACCGTTATCCCTTCCCCCGGAGACAAAACCGTCCTGGCTTGTTTCCGCGCAGAAAACAAAGGTGTCTCTGCCCAATACTTTTCCGCGTGCTCTCCTCCCATAGGATAAACCCAATCTCTATAAATAATGCTCCCATCCTGTTCTGAAAAAGATATTTCAAGAAGAATAGATGTTATAATCTTTCCTGTGTCGTTTTTTATATTACCCTCCAAAATCGGCATCGCCGAGAAAAGACCGTTATCCCGCAAATCAACATTTATATTTGACAAGTTTACGTTATTTCTAAACAATTCCGCAGTCAATCGATATATAGAATTACGGTAATTTAACGCGAAAGCATCTTTCTTCCACTGGAGATAAAGACTATACCCTATAAGCGTAGACAAAAAAACAACCGCTATAACGGCTGATGAAAATATTATAACAACTAAATTTTTTTTCTTTATAAACATATTTGCACCCTTGAACAGCGCCATCAAGGCGTATGTCGTGTACACTTGGGATATCCGATTCCTACAGAATTTTTCACCGCAGAGGCTCAGAATCACAGAGGTTTTTCTAAAATAAGCACTTAAAATCCTAAACTCTAAATCCTAAACACTAAATAAACTAAAAGCTTAAAACTCCAAATCCAAAAAACTATTCCTCTTATTTACTTTTGTGTTTTTAATTTTTGCCTTTTGGATTTATTTAGGATTTTTTCTCTTTTTTTATTTTACCTCTGTGGTTTCCCTCTGGACTAACTGCTAACGACAAACGACTCTTCCATTCACTATTTTATATTCTGCATATAAACTTCCCTTACCTTATTAAAATATGAAATAAGCTCCTTTGAACCATAATCAGGATAAGTCCATTTCCAGGGATTAAAGGTATTGTTTTGAAAAAACAATGTTACTTCACAGAAGATTCCCCCGGCCAAATATATCCTGTGCGTATAATTTTTAGTAGTCAACAAAACCAGTTTCGCTTCTGTTACATATCCGGGATCAATATTAACCTGTCTTTTATTGTGCTTTTTAGCTCCGCGCTCTATTCTGTTAGCCGCAAGTTTTATCTTATAAATACCGTCTTTGGCTATAAGCTTTTCAAAACATATTAGTTTACGTTTAAGAGGTTTGCCGAATTCATTTTCATAATAATCCGTATAATCAAAAGGTAGAACCTTTTCCAGCAAAGGTTCTATTCGTCCGTAACACCTTTTCAATTCTCGCTGCGCATAATTCAAACATTCTTCATCTCGAAATATGATACTGGCGATCAATTTGACTTTTCGCTGTCTCTCTATATCACCCATGGTTAAAAATATTATTCTCCTATAATTTGCGCGACTAAACAGCGCTCACGAGGGCGGGTATCAAAATCACAAAAAACAATTTGCTGCCAGGTGCCCAAAGTCATCCGGCCATCAACAAACGGAACAGTAATAGATGGGCCTATTAGCGTTGAACGTATATGTGAAGATCCATTGTCATCATCCCAAGTCTCGCCATGTTTATAAACCTTATCAGCAGGAGCTATCAACTCAAGTGCATCCTGAAAATCTTCAACCAGATTCGGTTCATATTCTATCGTAGTAATGGCCCCGGTTGATCCGGGATTAAAAACCGTAATAACACCGTTTCTTATCCCGCTTTTTCCAATAACCCTATCGCAAACTTCTGTTATATTAACAACATCAGTATTACCTTTTGTGCTTAAATTGAATTTCTCCGTAATGACCATAAATCTGCAATTAGATATTATTTTGTTTTCCGCTCAATATACTGCATCAATATTTTGCGTTCCTTAGGCATCAAGGTATTAAAAAAAATAGCCACATCATAATGCTGTATTTTGCCGTCCTTTTTAACCGGATGTTCCCTTACCACCACACCGTCAACATTCATCGTTCTAGAAGCCGCCGAACCCGTCTTTCCGGGAATAACAAGCATCACCTGCACCCTTGTCATCAAAGGTATTTTTTGACTTACTTTACAATATACCCCGGAAGCGCTTATATCAAGACTCTGGGTAATCGTATTAAACCCCTCCCCTGAAAGTTTAACCGACACATTTTCATCTCTTATACGGGGATATCTTCTTCGTTCCACTTTTTCTCCCATTTATCTTCCTCCATTTTTTTTGCCCGCCTATTCACTGTGACTATAATAAAACAAAATATGCATTTTGTTTTGTAGCGAACTAGACTAAAACACTAAACACTAAACTCTAAATAAATAACAAACTCAAAATTCAAACTCAAAATCTTATTTGGTTTTGTTTTTTAGTTTTGTTCCTTTGGATTTATTTATCCGCCTGAGACCCGCCAAAAGCGGGTAGACTGAACCCGTCCTTTGGCGGGGAATTTAGTGTTTTGCATTTAGGATTTTATCTTGTTTTTTTAGCCTCCCATTTAACAGCTATTAGCCAGGCGGCCATGAAAAATCTCTTCCGCCAAGAAGATGAACATGCAAATGAAAAACTTCCTGGCCGGCACCTTTATTACAATTGATAACTACACGATACCCTTCTTCACTAATATTGTTTTTATGCGCTTCCTCCCTGATCCGTAAAAATATCCGGCTGATAAGCTCGGTATCTTCGGATGAAATATCATTAAGAGTTTCTATATGTTTTTTAGGGATTAAAAGAAGGTGTACCGGAGCCTGCGGATTAACGTCCTTAAAAACAACCATATCGTCATCCTCATAAACAATAGTACTCTCTATCTGCCGATTAACTATCTTACAAAAAATACACTCATTTTTCATGATGGTATTATTATAACATCTGCCTCTTTTTTTTCAATATATAAAAAAAGCGTTATTAGCGGCATCCGGTTTCTTGGAAAGATTCGTCAGCAAAAAAAAAGTCAAGATCTTCTTCCGAATAAACCTTGACTTTATTTCTTAATAACAACGCGGTTGTTACTCCGTTTCCCGGCTTTATACTTCCATCAAAAAAACCGGAATAAATAGCGCACTTACCGCAGGAAGGACTGCGTGCCTTAAAAATCGCTGTCCTTATTTTATATTCCAAAACCTTTCTCAAAGCTATTTCCGCGCCTTTTAAAAAATTTCTGGTACAATCCCTGCCGGAAACAGAAACAACCCGAGCCTTACCATCCAATACATCCTCACCTGTGCCGCCTCTAATTTCAAAAGACTCCCGAGGACACGGTAAGCCCCCTTCTGTTTCGGGGCATACATCTAAATATCCAAAAAAATTGCATATCTTTGCGACTGAAAGATCCAACCGATCTTTTCCATCATAGGCGCATGGAGTCCCTATAAGACATTTGCTTACAAGTATTTTTCCCGGCATGATTCGTTCTTCGCGAAAATTATTTACTCTCTTCTTCAGCCTTTTTTTTCGCTTCTTCCGCTTTTTTACGATCTTCTTCAACTTTGCGTTTATAACATTTTTTCGTGCAATAAAAAGAATCATTGCGATAATACCATGATTTTTTCAGCAAGGCTTTACCACACCCGGCGCATTCTGTCGGCTTAGCCGGTTTAGTCTGCTTAGGCTGTTTCGCACTTCCCTTTTTAGCTTCTTCCTTCTCAACCGTTTCTTCTGCCGGTTTTTCTTCAGATTTAGCTTTTTCCGGAACTGCTTCTTTTTTAGGTTCCGCGTCAACAGCCGCAGGTTCAGCAGAAACAACCTCTTCCTTAGCAGGTATTTCTTCCTTTTTTTCTTCTTTTTCCTGCTCAACCTTCTCTTCTGCCGGTTTTTCTTCAGATTTAACTGCTTCTGCTTTTTCTTCGTTTTTTGACGTATCGTCCTGTTTTTCCTCTATTACGTCTTTTTCCTTCTGTTCGTCACTTAAATTCATGTCCGTTCACCTCGCTTTATTTAGTTGTATCTTTATCCGGCATAATCCATTCCTGATAAATATATTCCAGTATCCTACTCTTATCATCATTGCTTATTTTTTTAAACTTAATGCCGCCTTTGTACTGGGAACTGTCTGAAACAGGATCACTTGCCCATGCGACCTCTCCCTCTAAAACAACGGGCACATTATCTCCCGGTATTGTCATTTCCAATTCAAGAGATTCTCCCTGTTTAAATGAATGTTTTCCTATAATGCCGATACCTTCCTTACTGAAGTTATTTATCTTTAACTTTTTAAACATACCTCCGGTACGACATATCGCATCCATAAGCACATTAAACCGCATATATTTTCTCTGTTCAGCCATATCACCCCCTATTTTTAATTATAATTATAACAAATATATAAAATAAGTCTACTATTATGTACCCGGATAGTTCCGCTTTTCTCTTTTAGTCCCCTTAACTATTCACAGAAAAAGAAAGAGAGTGACTTTTGATCACTCCCCTTCCTTTTTGTTATATATCAAGTCATTGATGCAAAATCATTCACTAAATACGAATTCCGGTTCAAGAACAGGCTGGTAGTCTTCCGGTATCGGAAACGGAAAAGTTACAGCTTCATAAACACCGGCACCTGTTCTCACGATTGTCATCCCTACACCCTTTGCCAGTCCCATTGTAAGGCCGGAAAGCATGTTCTCCTCAACACTAGTCTCATAGATATTTTTAGGAAGTTCTACCCAACCTGTCAGTATGTTCGCTACACCTCTTCCCAGTTTCTTCGCAGGATCCTGAGCATAACACTGAGTAGCCATCCCTACCATAGCTATGGCGACTAAACAAACAAATAAAATCTTAAGTCCTTTTCGCATAATTTTCACCTCCTCTTCTTAATGGCGTTTGAATTTTAAAAAAAGTATATCATGCGCATTTTGGGATGTCAAGTTCAGGCCCTAATATCCCTGCAACAAAACTTGCTATACATCTCTTTCTTCTTCAAATCGCCTTTTAGCATTTGAATGATAACTTGATGGGAAACCCTTTTTTATCCCCCCACCCTGTATAACAATATAAACTATACATGAAAATTATAAAAAGACAAGAAAACTTGTAAAGTTAACCGTTGACTGACATATAGCCAGTTGACCGTTAACCATCAACGAACCAATTGTCAACTGTCAACCGACATGTTTTCCCTTTGACACGGAATTTTTTAAAGGTATAATATTGTTAATTAAACAAATCAAATCTCTGTCTAAAAAAGGGGAGGCTTTCATAATGTATCTGGATTTCTACGGACTTAAAGAAAATCCTTTTAACGTAACAAGCGACCCGAGTTTTCTCTATTTAAGCCACACGCATAAAGAAGCCCTTAACCACCTTCTCTATGGCATCAACCAGCGTAAAGGTTTTGTTGAAATAACAGGAGAAGTCGGCGCTGGAAAAACCACACTATGCAGAGCTCTTTTAAATAAACTCGATGAAAGAACAAAAACCTCTATTGTATTCAATTCAAATCTTCCGGAAACTCAGCTTCTGGAAGCAATAGTAAATGATTTCGGCATACTTCCCGCGCGCCGCAGTAAAGTAATCTTTATCCGCCAATTAAATGATTTCCTTCTGGAACAACTCGCTTTAGGGAACAACTCCGTACTGATAATAGATGAAGCTCAAAATCTGCGGCTATCAACCCTTGAAACCATAAGAATGCTTTCAAATCTGGAAACCGAGAAAGAAAAACTTCTTCAAATAATCCTTGTCGGACAACCACAGCTCAGGGACAAATTAAACTCTCCTGATCTCTTACAACTCAGACAACGCATAAGTGTTCGTTTTCACGTACGCGCCCTTGGCAAACATGAAATACAGCGTTATATCGAACACCGTCTGAATATAGCCGGCAATAATAATAGGGTAAGTTTTACTCCTGAAGCCTATGACCATATTTATAATTACACTAAAGGGATTCCGCGAATAATAAACATTATATGCGACAAGGCCCTTTTGCTCGGATTTGTACGTGAAACAAATTTTATAGAGCATGATTTAATACAAAGAAGCATAGAAGAAATCGAAGGACAATTCAGCGTTGTCTACACATAAAAATCATGAGCATTATAACCAAAGCATTAAAAAAAGCGCAAAAACTAAGAGAGACGGACATCCCCTCCTTTGGAGGTAATACGTCCACAGAACTTACATTAAACAAAAAGGACTCAACAGATCGATTTGTCTCAAACGACAAACAGACAGAATCAAAAAAAACATTTCCCGCGTTTATCTTCCCGGCATTTACCCTTGCCGTTATAGCTATTGTAAGCATTACTTATGTTTTTTTGTCTTCTAATAAAACTATACCGGGCACGACACCAAAACAAGAAACAAGCTCTAAAACAACCGTCTCCTTTGACTCTCCAACCCCGATTATTTCCGCGGAAAAAGAGACTTCACTTTCAAAAAGAACACCCGAACCTTTTATTTCTAATTCTAGAACAGTCAGCGCAGCGCAACAGGCCGAGGTTATTCCGCAAACAACAACACCAAAAACATTACCGAGACTAAACGGCATTATGTATTCACCTTCTTCGCCTCAGGCAATAATCAATGGTACAATGCTTAAACAAGGTGATACGATAGACGAGTTTACTATCCAAAAAATTCTTCAGGACAAAGTAATAATAACTTCAGGCAGTCAAAAATTTGAATTAAAAGTAAGATATTGAAAATCGTATAGCGTAAATAATTGGTCTATACCCTCTTTTGAGATTGCCGCGCTCCCGCTGGTCGCTCGCAATGGCGAAAAACCTATGCGAAAGTAAGCAATTCTTCCATTCTTCTATTAAGATATTTAATATCGTCTATTTCGACTTTATTGACCTTTATTTTAAATATATAATTAACAGCCAGAGCTGGGTTTTGAATCAACTCTTTCACGCTTATCCCTAGATCTTTATCTTCATCAATTAATATTTTATACAAATTAGAAAAGGACAATTCATCTTCGTTCAAATATGCCGCGCCAGCGGCAATTATAGCCTGAAGCTGTATTATCTCATCCGCAGCAAGTTCCTGTTCTTCAAGATCCATATAAATTACTCGAGCGTTACTCTGGTTAAGTCTTTTCCTATCTTCTCCGCTTAATAGGTTATACGGCAGTATTGTAATGCTGTTCTTTTTATCCTTATTTTTACACGCAAATTCAATCAATTCTTTTACTCTATCAAACCCTATTTTGAAAACATCTTTTTGAGACTTTTTATAGATCTTTGTCAACATACCCTCTTGACTTGGGCCGGCATAACCTGACCATATTTTTATTTCGCGTGTTTCTTTTTTAGCATTAGCTGACCCGGCTTTTAAATGTAATCTATGCGCAAGTTCCATTCTTACTCTTTCTTTAACAGCAAGGATCTTTTGTTCCGGGATTTCATAG
>JBDRBG010000119.1:0-11484 GCA_043823005.1 Candidatus Omnitrophota bacterium | reverse complement strand
AGGATCATTTTTATTGCTTCTTAGGAAGTTTTTGACTGGTTCTGGAAGATTCAAAGTTCTTAGTATTCTGGCTATGCATGACCAATCCTCTCCTGTAACCTCAGAAAGTCCTCTAACTGTGTTAATACCGCGAACTTCCTTTAATCTCAAATAATATTCTGCCTTATCCAGAGGGAACCGCTCTAAGCGATCAAGATAAGTTTGATGTTTATTCAAAGCTCTTTGCGTGATAGTGTCAATATAAGCTAAATCTTCGGGACGATTTCCCAAGCAAAACTTCTGTCTCGCATCGTTTATAATAATGAAAAAAGGGAACTCATACCAATAAGTTCTGGGTTTTACTAAAGCATATCGATTTATATGCCTTATATATTCAAACATTTCTGATGGCTCTATCGCTTTCCCGTCAGATAATTCTATCCCTTCAAACGAACGTGGCTCAAGAGAGCGTTGGTTCGCATGTGGGTAATATATGGGGTGAGCGGTGGGATTTGAACCCACGGCCACCTGAGCCACAGTCAGGCGCTCTACCAACTGAGCTACGCCCACCATTATAAAAAGAATAGTATATTATTTTATGTGCTTATTAACATTTAGTCAATATAAAAATAGCCTTTGTCAACAGCAGACTTGACTTAATAAAACTCCATTGATATAATTAACAAACTAATTTAGTGTTTTATTTTTAATAGATACATATTGATATTGTTTTTCGGGAAGTGGCGCAGTCTGGCTAGCGTACCTGCTTTGGGAGCAGGGGGCCGTGGGTTCGAATCCCACCTTCCCGACCATTTTTATAAATATTATGCGGATGTGGCGGAACTGGCAGACGCGCTGGCCTTAGGAGCCAGTGGTTTTACCGTGGGGGTTCGAATCCCTTCATCCGCACCAGAAATTGGCCAAATATGCGCCCGTAGCTCAGTTGGATAGAGCATCTGCCTTCTAAGCAGAGGGTCACAGGTTCGAATCCTGTCGGGCGTACCAATCAGCATGACTTTCACAGGAAAACAAGCCCTTGTAAAAATGTTTTAATAAAACCATGAAAAGTCCATCAGTTTCGGCTTGAAGCAGAATTAAATTATCGCAAATGACTGTAATGAAAGGACTTGCGTCTTTTCGTCGATCTTGTTCGGGTATATTTTATACCAATTACAGAAAATAATTACCCATTTCAATATACAGAGAAAAAACTCTATTCCTCTTGGATTCTGGATTTCCCGATTAAGTCGGAGAATGACAATGAGAAATTAATTAACGTAATTGGTATTATACGGAGCTTCAAGGAAAAATGCAGACAAAAAAGCTTCGAAAATTAACAAATAAATAAACTGTATATTTTACATATATTTTTCTATTATAGTTTTGGCTTTGTTCAAAGCAAGAGCTCGATGACTTATTTTATTTTTCTGTACAGCTTCCATTTCCGCAAAGGTCTGATCATAGCCTTCGGGCACAAAAAGAGGATCATAACCAAACCCGTTTTTTCCGCGGCGTTTGGGAATAATTTCACCGTTAACAAAACCATCCACTGTTCCCAAAAGCTTTCCTTTTTTAGCCATAGCAATACAACAAACAAACCTTGCGTCCCTGTTTTTTGCCGGCACATTATCTAAAAGTCTTAAAAGTTTTTTATTGTTCTCCGTATCAGTAGCTTCTTTCCTGGCAAACCGGGCTGATCTGACTCCGGGCTTTCCGTCCAGAGCTTCCACTTCCAATCCCGAATCATCGCCTAACACCAATCCATCAAAAAATCTGGATATAGTAATTGCTTTTTTCACGGCATTTTGGCGAAAAGTTTTCCCGTCTTCTACGATCATAGGCGGATCAATATCAAGATCATTCAGGTTCAGCACCTCTACCCCCTGCAATTCTTTTAATAACGTCTTCAATTCACTTCTCTTCTTCGTGTTATGTGTTGCTATAAGGACCTTTACCATTAGACCACCCCTTTCAATGCCGTTTTTTGTTTATTAATAAGATCATTTATACCACCTTGAGCTAAGTCCAGCATATTATTCATGCGCCGTTTTGTAAACGGTTCTCTTTCCGCTGTTCCCTGTATTTCTATTAATCTGCCTGAATCTGTCATGACAATATTCATATCTACTTCAGCCCTGGAATCCTCTTCATAGTTAAGATCCAGATAATTTTTTTCATCAATGACTCCTACACTTACTGCTGCTATAAAATAACGCACAGCCTGTCCTGTAAATACACCCTGCTTTTTAAGAACATTAAGAGCAAGACATAACGCTATAAAACTTCCGGTAATGCTGGCGCAACGCGTACCTCCGTCTGCCTGAATAACATCACAATCCATCCAAATAGTCCGTTCGCCCAGCATATCCATGTTTACCGCGCCTCTTAAAGTTCTTCCTATTAGACGCTGTATTTCATGGGTTCTGCCGCCTTGTTTCCCTTTAGAAGCTTCTCTTGCAATACGCGTTTGGCATGACCTTGGAAGCATTCCATATTCTGATGTTATCCATCCTGTTCCCTGTCCTTTTAAAAAACCGGGCACTTTTTTCTCAACACTTGCAGTACAAATAACCCTTGTATCTCCTGCCTCAAAAAGACATGACCCTTCGGCATACTTGATATAATTTGTCTTTATCTTTATCCTGCGCATCTCTTCCGGTGTTCTATCATCACTTCTTTTCATATTATTCCTTTCTTATATGTCCTTCGGACTTTTATTTTTTGAGATTGCTTCGGCACTCATCTACTTCGTGCCTTGCAATGACGATTCTATGTTAGCATATTTCTGAACTTTTCACTTTTTCCTTCTTCGGGCGGGCACAAGGCCCGCCCCTGCTCTTTACTAACGACCACCGACTAACGACTATATATATCATTCCCCTTGCTGTCGATCGCTACAACTACGGGGAAATCTTTTATTTCCAACTTATAGACAGCTTCAGGCCCCAAATCCTCAAAAGCTATTAATTCACAACTTTCAACCTTCTCGCAAAGATAAGCTCCGGCTCCGCCCGGCGCGATAAAATATACAGCGCCATAGCGTTTAATAGCATCTCTTACTTCTCGGGATCTTGTTCCTTTACCTATCAAAGCTTTTACTCCGCTTTTCAAAATTTCAGGAGTAAACAAATCCATACGGCTTGAAGTCGTAGGGCCGCATGAACCTATTATTCTACCGGGAGATGGTGTCGGCCCGCAATAATAAATAGTCTTTCCTTGCAGAATAAAAGGCAGGGCCTGTTTCTTTTTTATCATCTCAGACATCCTGAGATGCGCCTGATCCCTTGCCGTATAGATTGCGCCCGAAAGAAGCGCCTCATCCCCGGCCTTTAGTCCGGCTATCACCTCATTACTTAACGGAGTTTTTATATGTTTTACTTTTTTCATAAGTTCTTTCTTACACTATTGACCGTTCACAAAACACTCTTCACTAAACAGATTGCCGCGGTCGCTCTTGCTCCCTCGCAAAGACGAAATCAGTAAAGACAAAATTCGAATTGCACCACAACCTGAATGACGAAATATAAACTTTTTACTTTTTTTTCCCTTCTTCGGTCGGGCACAAGTCACGCCCCTGCTCTTTACTAACGACCAACGACGAACGACTAACGACGAACGACTAACGACGAACGACTAACGACTATTTACATTACCGCTCTGGCTGATCTTAAAGCATGGCATGAAAGGTTAACTGCAACCGGCATACCTGCTATATGAGTAGGCGCTGTTTCAATATTAACGCCTAATACCGTTGTTTTTCCGCCTAACCCCATTACCCCTATATTTAAATCATTAGCCCGGTCTTTTATTTTTTTCTCAAGATCAGAGATATATACTTTAGAATTATCCTTATTAATCGGCCTTAACAGGGCCTTTTTAGCCAACAAAGCGCAATAATCCATTGTCCCGCCTATTCCCACGCCCAATACATAGGGGGGACAAGCATCCGGGCCCGCTTTTTTCACAACATTCACACAAAATGCCGCTATATCATCAACACTACAAGTCGGATTCAACATAGCTATACTACTTTTATTTTCACTGCCAAAACCTTTTGGCATAACTGTAATACCGAGCTTTTCACCTTTAGTTATATCTATATGTATAATAGCCGGAGTATTAGTCCCGGTATTGTTTCTCCTGATAGGGTCATCTACTACTGATTTACGCAACCCTTTTTCAATATAAGCCTTTTTTACTCCATTATTAACTGCCTCATATAAATATCCGCCGTATATCCTGACATCCTCCCCTAACTCTATAAACACAACAACCATACCGGTATCCTGACAAAGAGGAACATTCTGGGACCGGGCAATCCCGGCATTTTCAATAAGCACGCCAAGCATTTTTTTAGATAAACTTCCGGCTTTTTCCCCGGAAAAAAGCCGCTCTATTTCATTTAAAACATCTTTTCGAAGAATCATGTTAGCTTTTACACACAGTTTTTCAACTATCCTCTCGATATCCTTTGTTTTGATATTTCTCATTATAAATTTACCTTTTTAACCTTGATCCTTTGTTTAAGAAATATTCCGGCAGTTTTACGAAACCCTTCGGCATCATCACTCACAAAACACTTCATACTGCCGTTCTTTTTACCGGTATCAGACGCTATCTTTTTCTCTCTTAACACTTTTTCAATTTCGCGAGCTACAGCATATGAAGAATCGATAAGCTGTACATTATTCAAAACTCTTTTGATAACTGTTTTCAAAATAGGGTAATGAGTACATCCCAGTATCAAAGCATCTAATTTTTTATTTTTAAAATTTTTTAAATATTTTTCCGCGACAAGTTCTGTAATCTCATCATTTACAAATCTGTTCTCTACCAACGGAACAAAAAGGGGACAACTTTTAGAAAAAATACGAACAGCAGGATCTATCCTCCGGGCCTCTTTCTCGTATGCCAGGCTCTCTATCGTCGAATTAGTACCGATAACACCTATTCTTTTCGCCTGTAAAATTGATATTGCTTCTTTTAACCCCGGCTTTATAACTCCTATAACCGGAACAGGATAAATTAGTTTCAAAGAAGACAAACTCAGACTAGACGCGGTATTACAAGCTACTACCACGGCTTTCACATTATCTTTCATCAAAAAATCCATTATTTCACGTGAAAACCGTATAATAGTATTTCGAGATTTATTCCCATAAGGAACCCTTGCTGTATCTCCGAAATAAATAATATCTTCCGCAGGAAGATACCTTCGAATGCTTCTGGCAACCGTAAGTCCTCCCACTCCGGAATCAAATATACCTATAGGACGATCCTGCAACAATTTCATATTAAATATTATATAAGATTAAGCTTTATTGGTAAAGACTCGTATAGGATTAAATTTTTAACCCTTCGCTATAGAAAGAATCAAAAAAACTTTTATACCACTTTTAAAAATGATACTAATACCATTTCAAGAGCTACCCTGGCCTGCCGTTGTCCTGTTTTCATCTGATAATCCGCTTCAAAAATAAGATCCATCCAGCTTTTTATTTTGTCCAGTGAATATTGTTTAGCCTGATCAAACAACCTGGCCGTATAATTAGGAGAATATCCCAATTTCACAGAGATCCCGGAAATATTGGTACCTCTCATGGCCAAAAATTTGATTTTGCGAATGGTTCTCAGATACCAGCCTAAATAACCTATTATCTCATGCGGCTGTTTTTTTTGCCCATAGAGATCATTAATAACTTTAAAAGTCCATTTGCCGTTATTCGAGTTAATCGCATCGACTAATTTAAAAATACTCTCCATAACACTCCGCCCGACCAGATCCTCGACATCTTTAAGCCCTATTTTCCTGCTGTCTGAAAAACAAATGAGTTTATCTATTTCTGTTTTTACACCCACAGTATCCGTGCCTCTTAATTCTACCAGAAGATCAATAGCTTCAGCCGATATTTGTATCCCTTCTTTTTTCAAAAAAGTCTGGATCCATCTTTTTAACTCCAAAGGACGCGGCCTATCCGCCTTAATAACCTTTACTAAAGAAGCCAATTCCCTGGAATACTTAGTTTTTCCAAAAGAAGCCTCGGCTGATAATATCAACACGTTTGTATCTGAATTTCTTTTTAAATATAAAAAGACCGTTTCCATATCATCTTTTAAAAGTCTTTGCGCGTTATTAAGAAGTACCACTCTTTTAGAAGCAAGAAACGGCATTGTTCCCAGTGAATCCATAACCTCTTTAATCTCATCAAAATTATATACCGAATAATTAAGGTCTATTTCCTGTGGAGTCAAAAAATTGTTCTTTATTTTTTTGATTTCCGAAGACTTTATATATTCATCGTCACCTGTTATTAAATAATTCATAAAACCTCTGAGAAACGATTAATTGCATCTAGTGAAAAATCAGTTTTAGCGACTCAAGACAAGACAAATGAAGTACTTTTTGAAATCCCCTGATAAGAGATAGCAGACAAATACATATTATAAACTCACCAAACCTCTACGGTTCTTTCTAATATTCTTTGAGCAAGATCAGCTATCGTATTGGTTACAGCAGTAGATTCCGTTATAGAATTCGGGCCTGTTATCGCATAAGTAATCTCACCCAGAAACCCTTTTTCCTCCCACATCAGCTCTCCGGTAAGCTGATTATAAACCTCAACATCAACAAAAATTTCCATTCTATATTCTTCGGCCTGACTGTCAGTATTATAACTTACTGTTGACTGCCTGAAATCTTTCAGCGCTCCCTTCATAAAAAGAGCCGCATTTGATTTATTTTCTATATCCAAAGTTTTATCATAAATAAATTTATCAATTATAGCCCTTGTAATATCATTTTCCATGCCCGTACGATAAGTATAAGTCGCCCTTTTATCTGAAATTTCCCCTGCCGGATTTATATCATTTTTAAAATCTTCGACATAAATAGAATCCAATTCAGCCGGAAGTAAAGAAGCCGTAGTATACCCGCATCCTACAGGCAGAAACAAAAAACAGCTGATTAACATTCCGATAAAAAAACGTATCATTTCTTCACCTTTTCATTTAATTGTTCCACTTTTCCTTGTGCTATTTCCGCAGCCGGAGTGCCGGCAAAATTAGAAACTACTCCTTCATAATAAAAAAGAGCGCTTTGATATTTACCCTTTTTTTCATAAAATTCGGCTATTTTAACCTCACTATCCGCTTTTTTGGCAGTAAGTTCATCATAAACCGTAGTTGCTTCTTTTGCTATTGAGGGAACAGCTGTGTTGTTAGATATATCTTTGAATTCTTTAATCGCCTCGTCAGTACTTTCCTGATCATATTCCGGGCCTAAAGACGATTCATATCTTGTATAAGCCAACTGGTATTTAGCCTCAATCCCCAACTTACTTTCAGGATAATCATTAACTATGCGTTCGTATGTTTCTATAGCTTTTTTATAGTTCAGCATTCTACGATAACATCCCGCGGCTTCAAAAAGAGACTTATCCGCGTATTCACCGAAAGGACTGTTTTCAACAACTTTTTCATATATGTCCCCGGCTCTTTCAAGCGACAACGAAAGTTCCATTTCCATTAATTTAGAAGTTTCTTTATTTTGAAATATATTAGCAATATTATATTCCCGTTCCAATATCTCTTCCATACGTTTAGTATACGGATACTTTTCAAGAGTTTTTTGATAGTTTTCAAAAGCATAAAGATATTTACCGATCTCTTCATAAGAACGACCGGCATAATATTGAGCTTCCGGCGCCAGATCAGAATCAGGATAAGATTCAACCAGCCTGATAAATTCATCCGCGGCGCGCGAGAATTCATATTTCTTAAAAAACCGCATAGCCCAATCAAATTGTTCGTCAGGAGTATCTTTAACGGCAAATTTAGGATTAACCGCTTGGTTAGTTTTAGGGGTCCATACCCAAAACGCCTGAGAATCGTTTTCCCAGACTAAAAGAGAAATTAATAATATAAATAATATTTTCAGTTGAAATTTCATTACATACAAGCTTTTTTATTGTAAAAATATTTACTTTAAAGAGATTGACTATATAACAGACAGATAAGTATGTATTTTATCTCATATGACCTGAAATTGTCAATTCTAAAGACTGTATAAAGGACTGTATAGACACAAAAGGCAAGCTTTAAATAGAAGATGAGCTTAATAAGCCCTCATATTGATAGAAGTTTGTATTTTAATCCCGCTTAAGAATAAAGTCTCTTATCCTTCCGCGGGCAACTCTGAGTTATCATATTTTGAAGAAAAATCTTCAACGCTGTCAACGTCATTATAATGCGTAAGACTATTGACGTATTCTGAAACCAGTTCTTTATCTTTTTTCGACATTTCAAGAAACTGATTTCCTATTTCAAAATCTTCACCAGAAGTGGTTTTTCGGATCCAGGCTACTTTAGATATAGCTTTAATAGGTTTTGTCAGCATAGGCATATCCAGCTCTAAAATAAGCCTGCATGCCCTAGAAATAAAATCCGGCGTTCTAAAACGAACACCTCCTTCACTCAAGTTTCTTGTAATTGTACATCCTCTAAGTGCTACCTCAGAATCACCTAACTTACGATACTTCACTGGAATATGCGTCGCAACCCTCAAAAATTTTCTTTTCTCGGTAATGTTTTCCATATTTTTTTCTTCCTTTTAAGTTAGCCTTAAAATAGCACAACACCTCAATTTTATACCTTAGTATTTTCCAATCACTAAAAAACATTTTATAAACAATATCAAAACTATTATTATTTAATCAAGTTGCATTTTCAAATAGCAGTATTAACTTTTTTTTAATTTGAAAAAAGTATACCATTAGAATCAAAAGTTGGCAATTTTACAAGCCAACTTTTTCATTACTTACGGTTGCTTTTTTTAATTTTTTTCTTTTATTTTGCCGTCTTAACGCTTTCATAACAAAAGATTTTGCACACTTCACCCTTTCCAAAACCACTAGCTAAAATACTAATTTTTTCAAATCTTCAGTCTCTATATTGTTCTAGCTAGTTTCAGCGTCTCGGCCATGGGTATATTCCTTGAAATATTCAGAAATAAATTCTTTATCTTCTTTCGACATTTCAATGAACTGATTACCCACTTCATATTCATCCTTCGAAGCTGCTTTCTTAATCCACGCGACCCTGGCAATAGCCTTAATAGGTTTTTCAAACCTGGGAATATCTAATTCCAGTATAATTTTACACGCCATAGAAATAAACTCTGACGTGCGAAAACAAATACCTCCATGTCCCAGATTCTTGCTAAGTGAACAGCCTCCTTGGATAACAGCACCATCCCGCAACTTGCGGTACCGTATAGGTATATGGGCCCTGACTCTAGGTTGTTTTCTTTTTTCTGTATCCATATCCAATGTAGCTCCTTTCATTTTTCTTTTTCCTCCTCCTTTCTCAAAAATTTTTAAGAGTTCCGCGAAATAGCCTTCCCGTCATTCAGGTTGTGCCGCAATTCAAATTCTGTCTTTGCGAGGGAGCAAGAGCGACCGCGGCAATCTCAATAATAATATAGTTTACATTTCATTAGAAACCGTATAAATATCCGTTACAATCGGCGCGCCAGTAAACTGTGATTGATTTTTTCTTTCTGATTCATATCGCGAAATCACTTCCATAACATTAGCGCCTTTAATATCTTTAGCTCGGGGTTCTCCGTTTTTATATTGTTTAGCCATAAAAAGTTCATATTGATCATCTTCACTTTTATCGCCGCATATATTTTTAAGCTTACACAACACATCTTCCTGCGTCATATCAGGATTCTCTGACAGCATTAGCGCTGTTACCCCGGATATAAATGCCGCGGAAAAAGACGTTCCAGCTTCATTTTCACTTATACTGTCTATTGTAACAACATCCCATGGAGCAAACAAATCAACATCCGTGCCATAATTACTCCAAGCGCAAATACTACCATCCGAATCAAAAGATCCCACTGTTAAGATATTCCCCTGATCAGCAAGACTATTGTCTAATATAGAAGATCCCTCGTTCCCGGCAGAAGTTATTAGAATACTGCCTTTTTCAAAAGCATAATCAAGAGCTTCTTTCAAACTATCATGAATCGGAAACAAACTAAAAGACATTGTTATTATATCCGCTCCGTTATCTGCGGCATAATATATAGCTTCGGCAACAGCTTCTGAAGAGATATTTCCGCTATCATCGATAACTTTAAGATCCATGACATCAACCCCGGGAGCGACCCCTTTATCTCCCTCTCCTTTGACAACACTGGCAGTTTTTGACCCATGTGTCATAAGATCAGCATAATACTCATCAAAACTATTTTCAAAATCAATAGTTTCGGTAAAATCACAACTGTCAATAATATCAATATTCAATAGATCCTGATCTATACCTGTATCCAAAAACGCGATTGTAACACCAGCTCCTGTTGTTACTGTTCTCATTTCTTCTACATAGTCAATAAAACTATCCGCGTCAAATGATACCGTCGAAGAATAATCAACACATTCCGTTTCTATCATACAAGACTCTGGTGTACCGGCAGTCGGATAATCAACATTTGACAAAGGCCAAGTTCCAAGACCGGGTTTATCAACAGGTTCTTGTAACGGAAACGCTGTCCAATCCACTTCAGGATTCATTGAATCTTCAGAATCAAGATCAAACAAATAAGCTACCCATTTTCCCTGACTCCAATAAGTCGGCGTTGAAAACATCAATCCCCAGCCAAGTTCATTGATCGTCTCTAAGCCATCCCATAAATACCAATAAGTTGTTCCGTTGCTATCTATCTTTTTATGCAGATAATATTTCCCGTCCTGCAAAACAAAATCATATGAAGCGCCGCCATCAGCATCTTGTTTTCTAAACCCTATCTCATTATCAGCATCATCGTCATAATTGATTGTATAATTTTTATAGAAATAATATAGATCCCCCGGATAAATACTTTCTTCCGATATTTTCGCGGGAAGATCAGTATTTACATAGTAAGCTTCATATGTGAAAGTTTTTTCATAATTGGTAACATTTTGATAACATCTCCCATAATCATCAGAAGTATCCTGGGTATTATTATCATAAAACGATTCATTATAATATTTGTAAATCGTACCATCAGGCAAAGTTTTTGTTGCCATCCTGTTTGACGCATACGGAAAATATGTATAATAATCACCCGTTATATGATCCGTCTTTTCTGCAAGCAATCCATGCATATCATATTCGTAAGTTACATCCGGATCTGTCGCGCCCGGCGCGTATTCTTTTATGTATTTGGGTTTCTTTTCACCAAAATATCCTCCAAATGTTTTATAGCTTCCGTCAGGGTTGGTTTGTTTTATCAGATGACCGTATTCACCGTTTGTTCCTATCTCACTTACTGCTTCATCTGAATATTCATATATCGTGCCCGCTAAATCGTCTCCGTCTACTAACAGTTTCTTTGTTTCCATCCTGTTATTTTCATTTGCGTAATATGTGTATTCAGATGTATCGTCTGTTTTCCCTATTAATACTCCGTCTGCGTTATATAGATACGTTATATACGGGACTGTTGCACCGGCT
>JBDRBG010000118.1:0-21967 GCA_043823005.1 Candidatus Omnitrophota bacterium | reverse complement strand
AAGAAAAATAAAAGGAATGATTAATATCGGAATTAAACCAATTTCATTATTCAGGATGGAATTAAAAAGGAATTAAATGGGTGGTACATGGTACACCGACTATCCGTCGATATTGGTATGTTTTCAGAGCGTCGTTCACACGAAAAGGCATTTTTTTGTTTTCTCTAAATTCAGCCGCGGATTCATACCCTCTTTTATAAAGATCGATTTTTGTCTGATCTTTCTTTAGATCCTTCGGAACATAAATATTATACTCCGCGTCTTCGGGATTTCCGTTAGTAGCCATCGCAAGATACAAAGCACCCATAAACCGGTCTATAAAATCATCTAATCCGGAAAACATGACATTTTCATCCATTATAATTGCTTTTGTCTCTTTCGGCAGATTTGCCTGATTAACAACACCGCCAAAGATCTTTGCTTTATCCCTTTCCCTGTCATCAATTATTCCGTATCTGTCTTCTTTTACAGCGCGCGTTCTCTGCACATGGTCGCCTGATTTTAATCCATACGCGTTCACTCCTGCCGCCACATCAGCAATAGAAAATTCCTGTTCACATTCATCTGCTTCTTTGGATCTGTGTGATATAACAACTTCAAAACCAAAACTTTTTGCTAAACGTATAACTTCCATTGTTCCTAAATAACCTCTTGCAGGGTCGTTTATACCTGTACTTAAAAATCCGTTTTGATTGAGTTTTATTAAAACAGCCATTTTTTTGGTTATCTTACCGGTTTTTTTATCTATCCAGCCTTTCGCTTCCATACGTCTGATAAGCTCCATAAGTCTTCCTGCCTGCGTTACTAAAAGGTCATCTCCTATCAGAAGAACATCGTCTCCAAGTTTGTCTATCGCATACATCCACCCTTCCCAGTCATCCTCATCCAGACAATCTTCAATCGAATCTATAGGATATTTATCTACCCAACTGCGTAATATATCTACCAATTCTGTTGATGTGACCTTTCCGCCTTCATACTTGTAAAGAAATTCTCCTTTTTCCTTTGCGTGTTTATCGACCATTGAAGTCGCCGCAAGATCAAAAGCAAGTCCGGCTGTACCTGTTTTACCTGAGTTATTTGCCGTATATCCTGCTTTTTTAATTCCCGCAATCAAGCAGTTTAATACAAATTCGTGTATCCCCAGGTTCTGGGCTTTAAGCTCTTCCACTTTAAGAAAACCGCCTGTTGCTTCAGTATATTTCTGCGCATTAGCATATATTTCAGCTAATCTCTTTTTGTTTAAATTCTCTATTTTATATCCGCCTTCTTTTCCGCGAAGGTTTCCTACGCCTTCATCATCAGGATTCGCGTCTAATTCAAGCGCCTGATATATCTCACCTAATGCGCGGTCTATCTGGTCGCACATTATATTTGATTCTATAATATCTTTACCTGTTGTCACTACCATAAATTCCTGCATATCCAGGTCATTTTTAGCGTGTTCTCCGCCGTTGGTTATATTGTATTGGATCTTTGTCTTGGATACTCCTTGACCGGCTATATCCGGAAACTGCTGTCTCAGCATTTCATACGGTTCCAGCCCCTGCTGACGAGCAGACGCCCAAGCAATAGCTGTCTGTACGCCAAGTGTTACTTCCGCGCCTAAACCTTCTCCTATATCCTGAAGTTTCATTTCGCGGCTCATATCCATCATAAGCCGGGCAATATCGCTTAGCTGGTCTGCTTGTAACCCGCGCTTTTTGATTTCAGCAAAGACTTTGTCGACTCTTTCTTTCGCGACTTCAGCAAGAGTTCTTCCCCTTAGTTTCATTGTATCTGCCTCGTCACTTCCTGAAGAAGTTCCTGCAGGCACGACAAAATGCGACCTTGCTCCGCCTGCGAGCGTTACATCAACTCTTACCTGCGCGACAGGATCTTTACCTAAACTCTTTGCGTTAACAATTGATGTTTTTATATCCATAATATCCAGGTTGGATTTTACTGTTTCACCTTGTGCTTTTGCTTTTTCCCTGGCATGAATAGCAGCGTATCTGTCTTCTTTAACACCGCGTGTTGCCTGCACATGATCTCCTGATTTTAATCCATAAGCATCCACTCCCGCGGCAACTTCAGCTATAGATACTTCATATTCCGTAGCTTCAGCTTCTTTTGATCTGTGTGATATAACAACTTCAAATCCAAAACGTTTTGCTAAACGGATAACTTCCATTGTTCCTAAATAACCGTCTTTATCAGCAGGATCATTTATACCTGTAGTTAAAAAACCATTCTGATTGAGTTTTATTAAAACAGCCATTTTTTTGGTTATCTTACCTGTCTTTTTATCTATCCAGCCTTTCGCGTCCATACGTCTGATAAGTTCCATGAGCCTTCCTGCCTGCGTTACTAAAAGGTCATCACCTATCAGAAGAACATCGTCTCCAAGTTTCTCAATTGCATACATCCAGCCGTCCCAGTCATCTTCATCCAGACAGTCTTCTATTGAATCTATAGGATATGCACCTACCCATTTATCAAGCATGTCTACCAATTGTGTTGACGTGAGCTTTTCACCTTCACAATCGTAAAGAAATTCCCCCTGTGCTTTTGCCTCTGGATCTATCATTGAAGTTGCCGCAAGGTCAAAAGCAAGCGAGGCTGTTCCTATTTCTCCTGATTTATTTGCTTTATATCCTGCTTTTTCAATTGCCGCGATCAGACAATTCAATACAAATTCATGCACACCCAGTTTTTTTAATTTTCCGACTTTTAAGAATCCTCCTGTTGCTTTAGTATATTTCGCGGCATTATCATATATTTCAGCTAATTTATTTTTGTTCAAATTCTCTATCTTGTATCCGCCTTCTTTTCCGCGAAGTGCTCCTACGCCTTTATCATCAGGATCCGAGTCTAATCCAAGTGCCTGATATATCTCTCCTAATGCGCGGTCAATTTTATCGCACATTATATTCGATTCTATAATATCTTTACCTGTTGTCACGACCATAAATTCCTGCATATCCAGGTCATTTTTAGCGTGTTCACCACCGTTAGTTATATTGTATTGAATTTTTGTTTTCGGCACGCCCTGGCCCGCAATATCAGGAAACTGCTGTCTCAGCATTTCATATGGTTCTAGGCCCTGCTGACGCGCAGATGCCCATGCAATTGCTGTCTGCACACCAAGCGTTACTTCCGCGCCTAAGCCTTCATTTATACCATGGGCTCTCATGTCTTTACTCATATCCAGCATAAGCCGGGCAATATCACTAAGCTGGTCTGCTTTTAATCCGCATCTCTTTATTTCAGCAAAGACAGCATTGACTCTTTCTTTCGCAAGTAGAGCCAAAGGGCCATTCTTTTTGTTGATTGTATCTGCCTCATCACTGCCGGATGAAGTTCCCGCGGGTACTACAAAATGCGCTTTTGCTCCGCCTTCAAGTTCAACATCTACTCTTACCTGTGCGACTGGTTTGTCCCCTAAACTTACCGCGTTAACTATCGAAGTTGTCATGCTTGCAATGTTTAGATCATGTGATCCCTGCACTGCAACAGGTTTTGAAATAAAACTCTTGATCCTTTCAAGCTGTGAAAGGTCCCGGTCCATTTCTCCGAATACTCGTTTAAACTCTACTGCGAGTAATTTAGCAATGTCTTTTACAGGCGAATTTGCCGCGGTTTTTCCATTTTTGATCCCCCAAAGGTATGTTTTCTTCATGAATTGCATAAAAAGACTGTCATCTTTTTTTATCGCAAGAGAAATGCGTCCTTCAGCAAACTCCCTGGCTAATTTCAGCATTTCAGCTCTTACATCCGCGTGCAAACCATTTACCAGGTTTTCCCTGTCTGTTGTTGCTTTATCCTGCACCTGGTCCCAAGTTAACCCTTTATGCAAAAGATGCAGAACATTAAGAAGTAATTGCTGATAATTTGTAGCTATATTAAATTTAATGACGCCTGATTCTGAAAGTCCGCCCAGTTCATCGTCATCACTGCCGCTTGTACCGTGCTGAGCAGGCGCGGCATTAAAATTCGCGGCTTCTCTGGCAAGCTCAACTGTCAAATAAGGAGAGATTTTTCCTACTTGTGATTTCGGAGTAAGATCATCATTATAAGTTGTTCCATGGCCTGACCCGTTGTTTGTAGCTATAAGATCAAATTCCAATCCTTCATTTCTTAAATAATCGCCCATTACTTTTACAGTTGCCGGATGCGTAAGTTTAGCTTCCCATTGTTTGGTTTTAGGATTATATTGAAGACTGTCAACATGCCCGATCTCTACTTCTTTACCAAGAATGCCTTTTAGATCAGGATTATGTTTTGCAACTAATTCATTTAATTGCTGTAACTGATAAGCTGTTTCTTCGGCGTTGCTTGTGGGTAACAGCATGGCTTTTTCCTCATCAGACATAGAAGAACGGACATCTTCGTCCACTTCACCTTTTATCGCGGCATTAGCAACTTGTGCCATCAAAAGATCATATGCGTTTATCACATCATCCGGTCTCCACCCCTTCGCCCTTGCCACGTTTACAAGTTTTCCAAAAGCAGATTCTAATGCCTTTATTTTATTTTCTATATCTTTTGGATCTGCCCCGCGTTTTTCCATTTCAAATGTTATTTCTTTTTTAAGTTGCGCTAGTCTTTCCTTACCGTCTGTATTATACGGAGACATCTTCAGGATATCAGCGCCCCATTCAAGAGGAAGGTCAAAATCTCTTTCCAGCCTTGCTACTTCCTGAAGTTTGTCAGAGCCGAATTCCGCGTAATATCTTAATGTCGCGTCAACTGCTACCTGGTCAAATACAGTTGAAGCATCGATCGCAACAGATGTAAAACCTGCTTTAATTAAGCGTTCGTTGACTTTAGCTATATTGGCTCTTTCTTTATCTTTATTTTCTTTTAAGATTTGTGAAACTTTCTTTACTACTTTATCCTGTATTTTCAGCTTATCTAATATTTCCAATAAACTTTTACCTTTAAAATGTTTTGTTGTGTCTTTGCAGATCTTACTGTCCCCTTCATACGCGCCTTTTCCGTATATTTCATTATATTTTTTCTTAAAAGCGCCTTTTTCGTTGATCCCATCATACGCGTTAACTAACATCGCTTTTTGGTCATATAATTTGCCGGCATATTGTATATGGTCGCCGTGTACGATAACAGGTATATTACAATCCAATTCTTCCATTGCTTCACGCACGTATTTCATTATTTGCTGTTCATTAAGCGCGTATTTAAGCTGAGAACCCGCGACTTCAAGGATTAAAGCGGAATTTAGTTTCATTGCCGCTAATATGTGCCCTTTTATCTGATTGCGGTTTAATACATTTGCCGCGATAATCGCGGGATTGCCTTTTTCTCCGGTTTTTTGAGCTTGTTTCAAAGCTGTGTACGCGAGTTTACCGGGCATAAACTCAAATGTTTTATCTTTGTGGTCAGTTGTTTGTATATATTCGTTAATCAGATTCGCTGTATTTTCAGCGTTTATAGCTTTGGAATATCTCTGATCTCGCGCGTCAATAAGCGATGTAACTACATCCTGAGCTTTACCTATTGTTACAATATCTGTCACTTCTGATTCATCGCGTTGTATAACAGCAAGTTTCTGCATTATGGGCCTGACATCACAACCAGGCTGGTTATTGATATAATTTTCTTCGTTCCTGTATTTAAGAATATCTCTTTTTGTCAGGACTCTTTGTCCGGATGAAAACTCGAAGTGCATATTTTCGTGTTTTGCAAGCGTTATTCTTTCTGACTCTGTAAGCTTATAATAGTCAGACTCTCTCATATAGTAACGTTTATCTATTTCTCCGAGTTTTTCAGGATCTTTTGTTTTTAAATATTCTCCCATAGTGCCTCTTGTGCCGGGATGACACCTTACATCAAGCGGGGCATTAAACTGTTTAGCATAAAACTCGTATGTCGCGTCTTCTAAAAGAACAAAAGTAGCGTTTGTTACAGGTTCTTTTAATTCCCAATAAGTCGTATTAATACCGCCTGCTTTTATAGTAGCTTCTATTGCCCTATCCATTGCTGTTTTTTGCGCTTTAGTAAGAGGAAGTTCCATTGCCGCGTTTGTTCTGGCATACCAATGACCGTGAGCAGAAGAAACTTTTGCCTGTGCTCTTTCTCTAAGCGTATTAAATGTTTCGCGTATAGCTTCTTTTATAGGTTGTGGAATACTATCGCCATACGCTTTTTGATATATACCTAAAAATTGTGTGTACCAGAGTTCCCATTTTTCATCTTTTTCTACATGTTTTATCCATTCTTTTTTGGCAGGGGGTACTCCTAATTCTTGCTCCATTGCATCTTTAAGGTTTTTAATCCAGGCCATTGTAGTTAATGCTACGATCGTTTTCAGTTTTTGTTTCATTTCTCCTTGTTGATCTTTTCCTTGTCCAATGGTTGCAGCCCATCCCTGCAGTTCTTTTTTATTATCAATTACCATTGGAATCCCAAAACCAACTCTCAAAAGAGGAGAAAGAAATTCTGATTGATATTTAGACTCTATATTATTAAATGTTGTTAATTTCTGTGCTTTTGTGTCCTGCACCATTGCAAAACCCAAGTTGTACAACGAAAAAGTAACAACTAAGAAAATGCTTATTACTTTGGTGAACAACGTCTTTTTGATCATGTTTCCTCCCGGGTTTCTATTATTTACTTTTCAACATATCAACAAACAAAAAAAACAGGTATCTACTATAGCGTTGCTATAGCTAATACCTGTTTTCCATTTCGTATATTTTTATATAGATTGCTTCGTCGCTGCGCTCCTCGCAATGACAAGAAAGGCGCTCCTCGCAATAGTACCCTTTTCGTCATTGCGAGCAAAGCGAAGCAATCCCTTTTTGCGTCTATCAAAAACTGCAAACCATTCAACCAACACACTTTTCGTATTCGTAATAACAAAGAAAACACTCTCTGAAATAACAAATAATCGCTTTTTCCAGCTTTTTGCTGAACATACTTAAATAAATTCTCTTCAAACCCACAAAAGAAGCTTCTTTGGGTTTCTTGCTTTTTTTTTTTAAACAAGCATTTATTGTTAACTAAATACTTTTTTTTACTTTTTAAATTGGAAACCCATACATATTGGTCAAGATTTTTTCTTTTTTGAATAGGAATTTGAAATGTCTGCGTTTTTATCGCCAGCTCCACTAACTCTCCAAACTTTTTAAAACAAGTCAGCTTATTGTGAGCGGGATTTAACAAAAAGATTTAACAAAGGTGTTCTCCCTTTTTAACCTCTTACATTTTGTCAATGTAACAAAGAATAAAAAAATGTCAACACCTATTTTCTGACTTTTTTATTTCAAACGTTAGGGACGGTTCTCAAATCAATCCCAGGCCGGTTCCAAAATCAATCCCAGAGGTGTCCCCTAACAGCAATAGTCAGCCTTTAGTATCTTTTGAAAAATTTATAGAATTTTATTTGGTGGGATTTTCAGAAAAAGCACTTCTCTTAAATAATAAGCATAAAAAAATAAAATATGCTAGTAGTGTTTCAACGATACTTTGAGGCGTTTTTAAATGTGAATTCCGACATCTATACTTTCTTGTAAAGAAGATGC
Organism: Candidatus Omnitrophota bacterium; assembly: GCA_043823005.1. Lineage (GTDB taxonomy): Bacteria > Omnitrophota > Gorgyraeia > Tantalellales > Tantalellaceae > JBDRBG01. Next base: position 14,441 of record JBDRBG010000118.1, on the reverse strand, counting down.
CGGGGTGAAATTAAAAAGGCTTTACCCCGAATTTGAGGATTGAAGCACTACTAGAACTAATTACATTATTTCTTGTATCTTCCTATAAACTTCCTGAAAGTCTCTTGTTTTACAGTCATAATCAACTATCCTTGACAATTCATCACTTGAAGAATTAAACGCCATAGAATAACCCGCAAGTTTTATCATCGGAATATCGCCTTCGCTATCTCCTATAGCTATCATCTCTTTTGCTTTGACGTTAAAGCGTTTTAAAATATCCCTGACTGTCTTACCTTTTGCTCCATGACTTATATTAATGGTTACTCCGCCTGTTAACTTGCCGTTACGCACATTAAGCCTGTTTCCTAAAACATAATCAAATTTTAATTCTTCTTTTATTCTGCCCGCAATAAACTGTAGGCCCGTCGAAATCGCGGCCAGCTTAAACCCTGCCCCTTTTAGTTTAGAGATAACTTGTTTGGCATTTTTTGTATATCTTATTTTCTTAAAGATATCGCGCATATCTTTTTCTTCCATGCCTTTCCAATGAGCCGCGTCTAATTCACAAAATCTGCGGTAACTTATTTCCCGCGCGCGAAACTGATCCTGATATTTTTTGGCAAGGACATCCCACAAACCAAGCTGTTCGTGTATATACCGCCAGCTTGAAACATGACGCGTTATTGTACCGTCAATATCAAAGACTATAAGTTTGTATTTCATGAGATTTACTTTCATTGAGATTGCCGAGGGCCTCATTTGCTTCGGCCCTCGAAAAAAGGACCTGATTACTGATCCATCTTTGCCGCCAACTGTCCGCATGCCGCTAGAATGTCTTCTCCCCTGGATTTCCTGATAGTAACTTTTACCCTTTGCTTAATCAATCGATCTCTAAAAGATATTACTTTTCTTTGATCAGATCCGATACATTCTAATCCCCTAAAATCATTACACTTTATCAAATTGACTTTCGCTCGGATTTTGTTAGCAATCAGCGCAAGTTTATCCGCGTCCTGAACCGAATCATTTTGATCCTTTATTAAAATATATTCTAAAGTAATTATTCTATGTGTTTTCGCGTAATATTCCCTGCATGTTTTTATCAGGTCCTTTAACGGATATTTTTCATTAACAGGCACAAGTTTATTGCGAAGAGCCTCATCTGCCGCGTGCAATGATACTGAAAGCTCTACTTGCACTCCTATGTCCATTAATTTTTTAATCCCCGGAATTATTCCGCAGGTAGAAATCGTTATCTTTCTGGCGCCCACACCCATAGCTTTGGAATCATTAATCAAAAAAACCGCTTTTTTAACATTTTCATAATTATCTAAAGGCTCTCCCATCCCCATAAACACAACGTTAGTTATTTTTTCAGGGCTGAGCCGGCCGGCTAAAAGAATCTGCCCTGTGATCTCTGAAACTGTCAAATTCCTTATAAATCCATTTAATCCGCTCGCGCAAAACCGGCACTTGTATTTACATCCTATTTGAGTAGATACACATACTGTTCTGCGCGTTTTTTCTTTTATCAGCACTGTTTCAAGATATTGATCATCTTTTGTTTTAAATAAAAACTTTTCGCTTTTATCCTTTGACATCAGACGCTTTTCACAGATAAGCGACCCGATAGTAAATTTTTCATCTAATTTCAAAATAAGATTTTTAGAAAGAGTGGTTATGGCATTGAACTTATCAACTCTTTTTTTGTACAGCCCTAAAAAAATCTGATCCGCCCTGTGCGAAGCCTCGTTCATTTTAAGGATCTCTTTTTTAAGTTCAACCAGGGTAAAATTAAGTATATCTTTTTTCATGTTTTATCTGCGTGTATCCATATATAGCCCACTCATACAATCTAAGCGCACCTGCTTCTAAAGCCCTATTATACAATCTATGTATCGTCCTAAAAAAGTTGATACTTTTTTCGAGATTGCCACAGGCCTCGTTTGCCTCGGCCTTCGCAAAGACGAAGAAGATTTTGTCATTGCGAGCCACGAGTCTAGCGAGTGGCGCGGCAATCTCCTTTCATCTATTTTTTAGGACAAGGCATGTCACGCCACCAACAACTATTCGCTATTTAACATTTATTTGCACAATATATTTTTTAGCAAGAATACTATGCGTGCCCCAGGACCTTTGATACCTAAGAGAAATCTCTTCCTGTCCTGTTTGCATAGCTTTTAAACGAAATGTCTGTATTCCTCCACTGCCTACAGCATCTGTCTTAGGAACATATTTATCTTCGCTTACTTCTCCTATAATATTTTTCCTTTTATCCTTATAAAGAACCCATTGATATCCTGTAGTAGGATTTGATTCTAACGCTATCTTCAGAACCTGTCCCTGTCGAAGATCAAGCATTTTATCCCCTTTTAACTCTAAACTAATTTCGTTTACTCCTGAACAGCTAACCATTAAAAACATACTTGTTGCCATCAAAAGTCCTGCTAATAATTTTTTCATATTATCCTCCGTTTATGTTTATAGTTAAACCCTTACAAAAGATTTTTCAGTTTTTCTTCTAACTTCTTCTAAACTATATACAATTCTTCTCAAGTGTCAAGGGGAAAAAGTAGAATCGAAACAGTTTACCTGCTCAGAAATCAGGTAACAGTTTTAGAAGTACAACCATCTTGTCTTTGCAAGCTCCGAGATTCATATGACTATGCCCGCCAGAGAGTACAACTTCAGGATTTCGAGAACAAGTCTGTAATAAACCTAAGTTTGTCTAAAGGTGTTAAAGCCTTACCGAGCCTTACCGGGACAGTTCTGAAATTAATCCCACTCCTGTCCCAAAATCAATCCCACACCTGTCCCCTCAGAACAAAAATCGCTTATTCTCTGTCTTACGATATACTCCGTATAAAGTTCTGGTTTATTATTAAATCACTTTCCACATAAGCAATCTGTGCGTATTCTAGGACTGCGATTACCTCACCTTTTGACATTACTACTTTCCTCAATTCTGCCCTGTTTCCGGTTTTAACCAGTTTTTTTACCTCTTCTTGATCTTCTTCCTCTAACATCTTAAGATATAAGTAGTTAGAACTTTTCTCGTCGATCTTGATAAGTATTTTCATGTCTTTTCCTCCTATTTCCGCGTTGCTGAACTAGATGTTTATAAGACTAATAACATTATATCACACTTTGTGATTGCGTCAAGCTTTTTATTTTTATCACAAAATGTATTCACCGATTGACATCTCTCACATAATCACTATACTTAAATTATGACTTTTAAAGATAATCTTAAAGATTTAAGACGTAAAATGCGGCTCTCACAAAAAGAACTTGCCACTCAACTCCATGTCGCCCAATCAACCGTAGGTATGTGGGAATCGGGAAAACGTACCCCAAAACTTGATGAGATCGATCGTATTGCATGGGCCCTGAAAATAACCATAAACCGCTTAATCGGGCCCCAACAAAAAAACGAGAACAAAATAGAAGTCACAAACGGAGAGATCTATATCGACGGGACTAAGATAAACACCCTTGATAAAACCGATGTAAAAGAAGTCTTGAAACATATAGAATCCCTTCAAACAGCTAAAGACAAACCTGCTCAGGAAAAACCTCCGCAGAAAAAAACACATCCCGGAAAAAAAGTCCTTATAATAGATGATGAACAAGGTATGTGCGAACTTTTATATTCGTTCCTGGTCCCGCACAATTACAGGGTATTTTTATCCTTTAACGGCCAGATGGGTCTGGAATATTTTGACGAATTAAAACCGGACGTAGTGCTTCTGGATCTTTGCCTTCCGGACATAAACGGTTTAGAAATATTAAAAATCATTCGTAAAATAAGCACTGTCCCGGTCGTTGTTATAACAGCTCATCCTGAAGATATTGCTGATATCCACCTGGAAGAGTTACATATTGACGGTTATTTAGAAAAACCCGTAGCTTTAAAACAAGTATTAAATACGCTTAAACACATCGTGGGAGATTGATAATGAAAAAGCCCAGAAAAATAAAAAGAGCACAAAAATATTTCGCGATAAATATCATTGCTTTAGACAAAAACGGTAATATTATAAAATTCAATACTTCTAAAGCCAGTCCAAAGTTTTATGATGAAAGCGGATTGGATTTCAGCACTGAAGGTATAAAAATAATGTGTTCAAAAGCCCTGCCTGCTGAATCTAAAATACAAATGAAGCTTCTTATCCCTGATCAAAAAAAGCTTAATTCAATAAACGCAACCGGGACAATAAAATGGTTTAAACAAATCAAAGGAAAATATAAGGATTTCTTTGTTATGGGTGTACATTTTGGGACAATGTCAAAAACGGATAAAGAAAAACTTCTAAAATTGTGGAAAAAATATTCTGAATAGCTCTTTTCCTGTTGAAACTGCCCCCTCCCTCTGTAATTCAGGCCGGATCATAATATGAAATTTGTCAATCAGGCTGTGTCGCAACGTCTTTGCGAGGGAGCTAGAGCGGCCGCGGCAATCTCCCGTAATAATAAACTTTTTCATTTTATTTTTATCCGAGTTTGCCGCGTCGTCGCTACGCTCCTCCTCGCAATGACGAAAAAGGTCTACTCCTCCATTAGACGGATTAGTGTCACGTCCTAAAAAAGTTCGCATTTTTCAATCTTCTTCATAGCAAGACACCGATCTCTGATTAGTGTCACTGACTCATTTTTAACAGCATTGAACCTTTCACAAAAAAAGTACCTGCGACACAAGCTGTTAAAAGACAGGCTAAAGTCGCTGCCACAAGCGCGACCGGAGCTGTCTCTGCTATTGTTCTTGTTCTAGCGGGAGCAAGCGCCGCAATACCTCCGGCAAATATAGCCATTGACGCGAGATGCGCGAACCCGCATAAAGCATACGCGGCAATAACCGCTGAACGAGGATGCGTTAATACCCCTTCAGCCATTACCCCTGCCAGATCCCTGTACGCAACCACTTCTGTAACTATCATTCGTTCAGCGATGATACCTGATATCGTTCCCGCGTCAGCTACAGGAACTCCGAGAATCAAAGTAAACGGATAAAAAACATATCCCAAAATACCTTTTAAAGACCAATCGACATTGAGCCCTAAAAATTGATTAGAAAGGTTCCCGACTGCTGACAAAAAAAGATCGACAAGCGCTACTAAGCCTAACACCGCTATTAAAAGAGCAATTATCCCTACGATCATCTTTACTCCTGAATTCGCGCCTTTTATTATTGCTTCAAAAAGATTTTTTTCTTTTTCATAATGCGGCATTATGTATTTTCCGGCGGTAACAGGCGTTTCCCCTTCAGGAATCACGATCTTTGACATAACAAGCGCGGCCGGAGCTGAAAGCAATGACGCAGATATCAAGTGTCCCGCAATAGTCGGAAACTGTTCTCTTAAACTGAAAACATAAAGGGCCAAAACATTTGATGCTACTGTTGCCATACCAACGGTTAATATCGTGCACATCTCTGAACGCGTCATCTTATCCAAATGCGGCTTCACCGTAAAAGCTGATTCAATCCCTACAAAAATATTACTTGCCGCAACTAAAGATTCTGCTCCGGAAATTTTCATAAGTTTTGTAAATATTCCGGCAAAAAAACGTATAATAACAGGCATTATGTTGAAAAAATACAATACAGAAATTATAGCTGAAAAAAATATTATTGCAGGAAACGCCTGAAACGCCAGGATAAATCCCGGAGACACTTCACCTGTATCGCTAACCTGTCCGGGAGCTAACGCTAATTTCCCAAAAACAAATTGCGCTCCTGCTGAAGCGGTATTTAAAACATTTATAACCGCTTCATTTAAAAACATAAAAATTTTTGCTCCCACGGGTACGATAAAAATGAACACTGCGATCAATAATTGAAGAAAAATGCCCCAGCCAATAACTTTCCAGTTCATATTACGTTTATCTTCTGAAATAAGCCATGCTATAAAAAGAAGCATGCCTATTCCCAAAAAACTTATAAAATTATAAATATCCATTTGTTATCCTTTTATTATTATTGAGATTGCCGCGGTCGCTTTTGCTCCCTCGCAATGACGGACGGGAACAATAGTCGTTCGTCGTTCGTCGTTCGTTGTTCGTCGTTCGTTGTTCGTCGTTCGTCGAAGATTGCCGCGTCGCTCTTGCTCCTCGCAATGACGAAAAAAAATACATGGGACTGGTTTCATCTAGGGATTATTCTCCTGCAGGAAACCTGTCCCGCCCGTGTTTCTGTTCTGGGTCAGAGCCACCTCCTACGCCAATCCCACGGAGCACTACTATCTCTTTCCCGAATGCACCATAGGTACAAATCTAACCGGAAGAAGACTCGTTTTTTTAACTCCCATCAAGGTCTTTTCAACAAACCAGAGCTCCTGAAAAAAATCTCCTACAGGTACTACCATCCTGCCTCCCAGCCTCAACTGCTTGATCAATTCTTCCGGCATTTCTTCAGGCGCCGCAGTTACTATAATAGCATCAAAAGGAGCTTTTTCCTTCCATCCCTGATAGCCATCCCCGTGTTTTACAAAAATATTTTTATACCCAAGCTGATCCAATCTATTACGGCTGGCTGCTGCTAAGGGTTCAACTATTTCTATCGTATATACTTCTTTTACTATTTCCGCAAGCACAGCCGCCTGATATCCACTGCCTGTACCTATCTCCAAAACACGGTCATTCGGACGAACTCCCGCGGCTTCTGTCATATAAGCACCTATATAAGGCTGTGAAATAGTCTGTCCGTATCCAATCGGTAAAGACGCGTCTTCATAAGCCTGATCTTTGGCTATCGGAGTTACAAAAAGGTGTCTTTTTACTTTTAACATGGCCTCAATAACATTTTGATCCGTAATCCCGCGCCCTTGAATCTGTTTTGTTACCATACGTTCACGTTTAAGAGTAAACTTATCTTCCTGACAAAAACTATTACTTGGGAATAAAACGATCGATGTGATCGACAGAATCAACAATACCGTAGCATAAATCCTTTTATTGTTTATTTTCATCCGCAAAAGCTCCTTTTCAGTTCCTGTATTTATTCTACATACTTAAACTTGTATTCTGCTTCCGCGAATTTTTTGGATAATTTTTCTTCAGTAACAGAAATCGGAGAAGTATCCACTATTTTTGAAAACCCTTCCCAGATACCAAACCATCCAAGCGGCATAAAGATAATAGCCAAAAGTTCTATAGCAATATCGCTAAAAAACTTAAAATAAGTGATTGTAGTCAGAAACCCCAGAGAACAGATCCCAAAAATAACAAACATAAATCCACGAATCCGTATACGGGCGATCTCTTTATGCCTCTGCAAATATTTATATTTATAATGCCTTTTAAGCCTTTGGATAACTGTTTTTTCGGATCTTTCATCTCTCAAGGATTGGGGCGCAATAAATAAAACAACAAATCGGCCGCGCCGGGATTGTCTATACCTTTTGTGAATCTCAGCAATAAAATCTTCTGAAAGTACGCGTTCGCTTAACGGACTCGGATCAAAATCCGAGAAAATATCATCCCAGTTATCAATGGCTATAGCTATTTCTCTGGTTTCTTTGAGTTTTTTACGCGCATTATCCATTACAACATCTCCTGTTTTATATAATAAGACAAAGTCTGTTTTTTGTTTCTTTATCCTTCATCCAAATGCGTAAACTCAGAATTTTCAAGCCATGTCTCGGGTGTACTTATAAAATCGATAATGTTTTCGAGAAGAAAATAATGTTTTCTTTCCTCTTCGGCTATTTTAAGAAAAATCTGTTTATGTTTTGGATTTGTTGTTTCTTTGGATTGCTGAAGATAAAAATCTTCTGTCTCTTTTTCTAGCCCCTGCGCTTTTTGGTAAAGTTCTTTTTCTGAAATATCAAAATCAAATTTTTCTCCCTGCTCTTGCATCTGGCTGAAAACATTTTTTGACCTCATAAGTACGTCTGTCTCTGACACCTCCGGCGCTTCTTGCTCTTTCATTTCCTTGAAAACATTAAAATGTTTCACTTCATCTTCTGCCAGCATAGTCAAAATACCCTTAAGCCCCTTAGCAAGAGCTTTGTCCGCAAGCTCCCGGTAATATTTTTCGCCATCCCATTCCATCTGCATTGTATGATCAAATATATTTTCCACAATTCCCCCTTCCTTGTGAATGAAATAAAAAAATCTGAACCAATGTTACATACAACACATTTATTATACTTATATATTTATGTTCCTTCAATATATTTGGGAAAACAGCGGAACAACTGATGAGGTATACAGAAAAATAGAAAAAGGGGACAGTCCACGCGCTCGCTTTGCTCGCTTGGTACAGTCCCCATTTTCTTCCAAACCGTATTATATTGCTCATACAAAAATTCGAACCCTTGCGCTATTGGATGATAGACACAAGGGTTCGAATTGGTATTACTGGCGGACCCGGTTGCAACCAATTCGAACTGCCTCTGAAATCGAAGCACACATTAAGATCTTCCCTGTCCAAAATATCCCTTCATACCAAAGACATGCCCAAAAGGCTCAATTGCACCTTTTGGCTATGACACAAAAACAAATAGCAAAATCTTTAAACATAAGCCTCAGAACTGTCAAACGTGCACTCTCGTCATTGCGAGGGCCGAAGCAAATGAGGCCCGCGGCAATCTCAATAAAAATAAAAAACAAAAGGAGAACTAACATGTGGCCATTTACTTTTTCAAACCTTATCCGCCCATTTGTATACCCTAAAACTCAATATATCTGGGTTCAAGTACGTATTTTACATGAAACAGATAAGGCTATATTCGTCTACAATTGCAGGAAAATATGGATACCTAAATCAAGAATTCATGGGATACAGTGAAATAACATTTTTGAGGTTCGAGTGGATGAAGGTGTCATTGGATAATTTAGTATTGTGTACCCGAATTCGACCCCTTTAGCATCTTCGTTATTACAAAATTTACATCTAATAGTTTCCATTTAATGCCTCTTTTTAGAATTGTCTTTGATCATTCTTACATCCTTTGCAATTTTTTTGCCTTCCGAGTTAATCCGCCTTTGTAGCTTTTTAATATCTTCTTCCGGCGGTAACGCTTCGGGTTTAATACCGCTTTTCCCAAGCAAGTCTCGGACATCTTTGTTGTTTGTAACATGTTCACCGGTAATTGCCGGTTCACCGCGCAGATTGTTCTTTTTTGTATTAAAACCGGTGATTTCAGCGGCCAGGTCTTTGGCTTTGATAGTAATCGTCGGCAAAAAATCAGCCAGCGGCCTGGTTTCAGGAATAACCAGTTTTTTCTTCATCTCAAGAGTAGTGTAACCCCCGAAAAGCGCCTGGTCGCCTTTACTGCGCAGGCGCGCGAAACCTTTACCATCGACGCCGCGTTCATAAACAATTCCTGACAGTTCTAATTCGGTATCAGCCAGTTTTTCGCGCGCCCGCAACCGTTCAACCAACGCGATACGCTCTTCCAATAATTCCTGCCTGCGTGTTTGAATAGCAAAATAGCTTTGGGCAAAAGCAATCTGTTCTTTTCTGGGGTCACCGTTTTGGGCAAAGAGATAGCAAGCATACCGGGTTAACATCATATCCTCGACTTCACGTTCGCTTCCTGATCCAAGCTTGACCATTTTGTTGACGTCAACAAAATGGTCAGACACGTTCTGTTTAGAATTAAAACAGGCTGTTTTTGCTTTTTCGATGACCTGCAAAAAATTGCGCCACTCGGAATAATCCAAAAGTTTCTGCAAATCTCTTGCCATCCAGTATTCAACGCCGTTTTGGGTATAAGCTGCTTCTTCAAATGTTTTGTTGAGTTGCACCATGATTCCTTTTTTCATCTCTGTATCCTCCATTTAGTCTTTAAAATTTTTGCGAGCGCTTTGCTTGAAATGTGAAACCTTATAATTTGTTTAAACCAAGTTTCACTGTTTCAAGGGCTGACCCCATTTCCACTCTTAATAAATGGTATCTGTCCCCATTAACAAAAGATGAATCTTATCAGCCGTGCAGAAGTCTCTAATATATTAAATTTTCAAACTTATCAGCAATTTTAAACTCAATTCCGGTATCAAGCGCTTTGAAATGTTCTTTACCGCATTCAATTTTCGACTTCTCTGCCGGTCTGAGAGTATCCGTGAATAAGTTTTCCTTTGTCTCTATAACGAAATATAGCTTTTCTTCTCCGTCTTTATCAATAATAACTGCCCAGTCCGGATTATAACTGCCTAAAGGTGTATCGATTTTAAACCATCGGGGCAGTTTCGCGTAAAGTTTTACGTCATCATTTCTTTCACAATTTCCGGCAAAACTGGATTCAACATTAGAATCATAAACTATATGATCATAAATCGACTTTGAACTTTCGATCATATTTTTCGATAAATAGCCATAAAGTTCTTCGGATTCAAATAATTCCTGCGCGTAACAATAGGTCTCTCCTATTTTTCGGTACTTTATCCCGTCAACGATAAGCTGTCTCATCGTCCGCTTAATAATCTGACTTACTTCATCAATATACTTCTGGGGATTATTCTTAAAATCCTCTAATCGATCACTTTTGATAAGAATACGAACAATTGTCCTGCGCGTAAGATTAGTTTCATTTTGCAAATAACTCACAATATCAGGCAGAATGTAGTCACGCGCGCCATAAATTGCCATTGACTCGCGCACTTCATTAATAGCCACACCTCCTTTTGTTATTTCCGCTTTTCCCTTCTGATATACAAGCTTAGCCCTGCCCACAATCAAATTATGTTTAATTTCCTTTGAGCAGATATCAACCAAATCATTGACATCAAAATTAACCCTATACGTCGTCTTATATTTAATGCGATCCCACAGAGCCTTAAAATCATCACTCAAATATACCTCTTTATTAAGAAAAACCTTTCGTTTGTCATCGGCATTCTTGATATTAAATTTGCCGGATATTTTCTTTAACACGCTGAGTATTTGCGGATGTGCCGGACTATGTTCTTCCGGCAAAACTACTGAGTTTCCATTAAGATCTTTTCTTAATAAATCCTGAACTTTACCGTTCTCATTGATATAGTTTTCAACTAAAAGACTCTTCCAAATCCCCTCAGAGGCCTTAACTCCCAAATAATGTTCTTTCTCATTCTCGCCTAAAATAACAATATTCGCGAAAGAATGATCCTCAACCACCCCAAAGCGAATACCTTCTTCCTTTTCAATTTCTTTCTGTAACGCTTCGGCAAAATCTTCGTACGATTCATTTGCCATAATAGTCAAAGTATTTACATCAAACCCATGTATTCGTTCGCCATTCTGATTGACCGCGATACGCAGTCCCCGCCCTATTTCTTGGCGTTTTTTTATCACCGAACCGGTTTCATTAAGCGTACAGATCTGAAACACATTAGGATTATCCCAACCTTCTTTCAAAGCGGAATGTGAAAAAATAAATTTTAACTTTGATTCAAAACTTAAAAGCTTTTCTTTATCTCTCATAATCAAATGATACGCGCTCTCATCCGCCAATGTTTTACCTTCACCGGACGAATCCTTATAAAATTCATTTCCCTTTGCATCTTTCTTCTTAACATCAATGGCAAAATATCCGTTATGCACATCTTCAACCGCGGACATTCTATCAACATCTTTAAACAAAGTGTCATACTTCGGCTTTTTAATAAGAGCCCGGTATTCTTCCTCAAATATCAACGCGTACTTTCCTTTTTGAGGATTTCCCTCTTCATACCAGCGATAATTTGAAACTTTATCAATAAAAAAAAGACTAAGAACCTTAATGCCCTTTGATCTTAGCCGCAATTCTTTTTCAAGATGTTCGTCAATAGTTTTTCGTATCTGCGCGCGTTTAAACTCATCCTGATCCATATCGCCCAAGGTTTGCCCTAAATAAACAATATCGGGATTACTGGTAAAATCGATATACTCCTTGCCCTTTTCGCAATAGATATCATTCACGATATACCCTTCATACAAACCGCGCCCGCCGGAAATTGAAAACAGATTACCACCCTGCTTAACCCATATTTTATCCCTCTTTATCTTCCCGCTCTTTTGAATATCAAGTTCAATCCGGGCACGTAAAGCGCCTTTTGAATTATCAACTTTTAACAGTCTAATATAAGCTTTGTTATGTTGATCCTTCACTCGCAAAGACGCCACCTCAATCTGCTTTACAAGCTTGCGGTCATAAGCGTCAATAGAATCCAGTTTATACATCAAATTATACTGCTCGCGATGAGTCGCGGAATAACGCAATGTACAAAACGGTTTTAATGAAGCAATCGCTTCTTTTGATTTATCCGTCGTGTCTACACTTTGCGGTTCATCAATGATGACAATTGGATTCGTGGCTTGGATAAATTCAACAGGTTTATTCCCGCTCAGCTTGTCATGTTCCCTATGAATAACATTCAGCCCCTTATTAAACGCGTCAATTGTCATAATCATAATTTGCACGTAATCATTCGTGGCAAAACTTCTTACCTGTTCTAATTTTTTTGAATTGTATACAAAATAATCATAGTGAATATTATCGTAATGCGCTTTTAAATGTTCTTCTGTAATCTGAAGCGATTTATAAACACCTTCTTTAATCGCGACTGATGGAACAACTATCACAAACTTGGTAAACCCATATTTCTTATTTAGCTCAAACATGGTTCGTAAATACACATATGTCTTTCCCGTCCCTGTTTCCATTTCAATAGTAAAATCCATAGAACCTAATCCAGCGGATGGCTTAAGCCCATTTTTAAGTTGAATTTTCTTCACATTTGCCAATAGTTCTTCCGGCAACAATTCAAGTTTATTTCCTACACCTAAATCATTATCAAAAAGCATTTTTTCGGGCATTGGCGCAACTGTGAAATTAGTCCTGCACGTTTCCTGCCCTTCAAAAATATCAACAATCGAAGCAATCGCTTCTTTCTGAAAATCCAAATTCGCGTCAAATTTTAGTTTCATATTTCATCTCCGCTTACATCTAAATCTTTCCAAAACACAGACTCTTTCCAATTGTCAGGAAACCCCATTATGTTTGGTGAAATACAAGCATAAAAAAAGGGATGCTTTTCATTTTTCACAGCACCCCCTCTGAGCAAAAAAATACCCGCCGGAATTAAGCATGCTACGCAGAGGCTCGGCGGGTTTGCTATACAAATAGTACGCTATCGTCCTGCTACAATCAAGTTTTTTTTGAATTTTTAATGCATTTATGTGTTTTTTTGTCATTGTATATCTTTCACATTCCATAATACCTTGTGTACATTAGAATGAAGTTCCAGAACCTAACACAGATGGAAGGGGAAAAGAAATGGGGACGGTTCTATTTTTACCACTTTCTATGCACATTGATATTTTAAAAATTTACTTTTTCTCCACCCACTATCTCCACAGTCATTTCTATACTATGGAGATAAATCAAAAAAAATAGAACCGTCCCCTTTATACCTTTATATTCTTCTAACCAAGAAAGTTCGCGGGGTTACAGGGATTCTAACAACTTTTTTACAAACTTATAAAACCTCTCCTCATCGTAATGGTGGGCACTCCAAGGATAAGCGCATTTCCATGCTTCTTGTGCTGATTTTGGCATAGGCTTCATAGTTGCCTCCGTTTTGTCGCTATTGTCCCACCTTCGCATTATAACTGGGACAGCCATTTTTTAAAAAAAAAGATCTATAACCGTATAGATTCCGTTTTCTTTGTCGATTAAATCGTTATCGACAAGGGAATTTAAACTGTATTGTACTGTAGAAGCAGAAGGTAGGGAGTGTTTTTTAAGGAACTGCTTAGACAGCACTTTATCTTTTGATGATTTTTTTGACAAAGCAATAATTACCTGTTTCTGTTTTAAATTTAGCCCGTCCAAAGCGGCCTGATAAGTGGCTGTTTCTCTTTTTAGGAGAAGATCTAATGCTGACGTTATGTCCTTCTGTATAATTTTTTTCTTCCCCATAGTTCTCTCCCACACAATGTGGGACAAAAATTGAACATAGTATGGATGTACTTCACAAGTTTCAATTAAATTTTCTATGAGATCAAAGGAGATTGTTTTTTCTGTAGCCTTAAATTTGTCCGCGATAAAGGCGGTTAATTCCTTTTTTTTGATTTTGCCCAAAGGAAACGACTTCGCACTTCTGTAAAAGGGTCTATGCGGGTTATTAAAAATGTCTTGTATGAGATGTTTCTTGCTCCCCATGAAAATGTAAGATATATTGTTGTGCTTTTGAAAAGATGCTCTCATAGTTTTTTCTAGTATGTCCGTTTCAAAAAGACCTATCTGCTGAAACTCGTCAAAACAAACAGCTACTTTTTTCTTTTTGTAGTCAGCATATCTTTTTACGGTTTCGAGAACATCATTTAACGAAGGTAATATATTCTCACTATCAATTAGAAAACTAAAATCCAACTGTCCCCTATCATCATAGCTAACGGACGGTCTTAATCTTTTAAAAAACTCTCCCAATCCTTTGAGCCCTTTGGCTAATGTACCATGGATCGAGTCCGCGATAGCTTTAGCGTATATTTGGAT
>JBDRBG010000117.1:0-4442 GCA_043823005.1 Candidatus Omnitrophota bacterium | reverse complement strand
CTTCGTCTTTGCGAAACGCGAGGGACGCGGCTTAACAGACGCTTTACATAAGCTTTTACAGCAAAAGAATTTAAGTGCTATTCCTGTCTTTGCGAAGGAGCGATAGCGACGCGGCAATCTATATGACATATGATATAATTTTTCCTGCAAACCCTTGACTTTTAAACTAAAATGGAGTATACTCCGAAATAGTTAAACTAAAATGGAGGCTATTCCGAAAATGGAAAATATTAAAAGAATACTTGAGATCAAGCTGCCTGAACGACAGTCAGCGTTTTTGTGGGGACCGAGAAAAACCGGAAAAACAACATATTTAAAAACGCATTTTCCTGATAGTTTGGTATTTGATTTTCTGAAAACAGATTTTTTTCTTGAAATATCGAAAACTCCCTCATTATTAAGGGAGCGGTTATTAGCTAAGGACGAAAATGACTTGAAGTATCCAATAATACTTGATGAGGTTCAAAAGGTTCCGCAGGTGCTTGATGAAGTTCATTGGCTAATAGAAAATAAAGGGCTAAGATTTATTTTATGCGGGTCCAGCGCTAGAAAATTAAAGAGAGGGCATGCGAATCTTTTAGGTGGCAGAGCCTGGCGGTATGAAATGTTTCCGTTAGTAACTCCGGAATTAAAAAAAATCGATCTTTTGAGGATTTTAAATCACGGAATGATTCCTGTGCATTATTTACAGGAAGAATATTATCAAAAATCGATAATAGCCTATGTGCAGGACTATTTAAAAGAGGAGGTTTTTGCGGAAGGGTTAACGCGAAATGTTCCGGCATTTTCAAGATTTTTTGACGCATTGGGCTATTCACACGGAGAGCTTACAAATTATTCAAATATTGCGCGGGATTGCGGGATAGATTCAAAAACGGTTAAGGAATATTATCAGATTCTCGTGGATACTTTGCTGGCATTTCGAATCGATCCATTTAAGCGGAAACAATCCAGGCAAGTTATAACTAAAGCTCCAAAATATTATTTATTTGATGTTGGAGTAGCCGGATATTTGACCAAACGCAGCTTGAAAGAGGCAAGGGGAGCGGAATTTGGAAAAGCATTTGAACATTTTATTTTAATGGAAATGATGGCATATCGTTCTTATAAAGAAAAAGCATTTAACATAAATTTTTGGAGAACAAAAGCAGGCTGTGAAGTTGATTTTATTCTTGGAGACGCGGAAATCGCAATTGAAATAAAGGGATCCAGCCGTGTAGACAAAAATGACCTGACTGGGTTGTCCTCATATATGGATGAATACAAGACACGAAGGAATATTCTGATCTGCAATGAACGGGAAAAACGCGTTCATGGAAAAATAGAAATACTTCCATGTAAACATTTTCTAACAGAGTTATGGAACGGTAAAATATTGTAACCTAACTTGAATAGTGAATGACGTCAGAATCGTTTTCCTTAGACAGTGAATATCCTTCGTCTTTGCGAGGAGCCCTGTATCTGATTGGATTGGGGGCAAGCGACGCGGCAATTCCAATTGGTTGACAGTATTCCGTCTTTGCGAGGAGCGACAGCAACGCGGCTCTTTCGTTATTCAGGCTATGTCACAATCAAATTTCGTTTTTGCGAGGGAGCCAGAGCGACCGCGGCAATCTCAAAAACGGTAATACCCGGAAGTGGGAAATCGAAACGTGGTTATTGTTTTCGCGACAATGGCACAAATGGCCTTTTCGTTCAGCCGCAATTTTTTAACGCTTTTTTTCGAACTTTTCAAGGTGTTAAATGAACTCGCCCTCATTGTTTGTAAAGAGGAGTTCGGGCTCAAACATCATTTAACAATAATCCTTAAAAAGTTGTAAAAAAAGCTAAAATTGCGATTCACTCAAAGTCCAATTGCACCATTTTGTAATAGTCCTGTATGAATTTTGGCTGGAACTTTCTTGAAAGAGGGTAGATTTCGTTTTTGCGAGCCCATGAAATGGAGGGGGCGAAGTCCTCCAGCGGCGGATCCGTCGTCGACGGACAATCTCATATAGCAATAAATGTATGAATATTATAAACAATGCATGTTATTATTAGATTGCCGCGGTCGCTGTACTCCCTCGCAAAGACGAAATTTGAATTATAACACAGCTTATTATTAGATTGCCGCGGTCGCTGTACTCCCTCGCAAAGACGAAATTTGAATTATAACTTACCCAATTAAAGCGTGTTTATCCATTCCTTAAAATATACTATTCTATCCTTTTGAGTAGGGTCGAACAAGAAGGGTTCGACATCTTTGGCTAGAGTTTTAAAATCCAATTTTTCTGATTTTGTTTTTAATCTCTTTATAAGTTCTGCTTTATTTGAGATATTTAACCGCGTTTTCAGGAATTTGTAGTCAGGTGTTATTTTTGGCATAAGATATACAACATCATAAAAATCCCTGCCTTTTTCTCTTTTTCGCGTCAAACAAGCGCAGATTTTTTGTGATAAAAGTAAATTTAACGGAACGACATTAATAAATCGAAAAATACCAAATTTATTAATTAAGTACTTGTTGTTATTATAACTGTATTTTTGCGGTTCAGCGTCAAGCTGTATAAGTATTTTTTCTCTTTTTTGACCGGATAAGCCGCTTTGAAATAGTATGCCGGGGAATTTTAAATAACAATGGAATGCGCCCTTAAAGACATTTTCCATTTCAACTATATAACCTTCAAGTTCCAAACTTTTTTTTATGGTTTTAGATATCTCCTGGAACGCGGCCTTGTTGAGGCCTTTGTTATCAAAATCAAGGTCTTCGGAAAAACGACTGCTGTTATGTATTATACGAATTGCTGTGCCGCCTAAGAAAACCAGCCGATCTGCATATTTTGAGGAAAAAATCATGTCCAGTATTTTATGCTGGAGATATTCTTTCAGAATATTAGTTTTAAATGCATGGAATTCTTTTGGGTAATAGGAAAGAATGTCGTCAAAATTTAACATTATAGGCCTCGATTAGTTTGTTTAGATTCTGATTCAACCGATTATGACTGAAAATGCTTAAATATTTTTGCAGTTGTTCCGGATTAATGTTTTTTTGCAGTTCTGTTCTGTTTAGGCGAAGAGCTTGTAATGTTTCTAGATTATCAAGATGCGGATTCAAATACAAATAATCCAGAAGTGTTTTCTCAAGATCAGAGATTAAAAATGTTTGAGAATTGGACATTGTTAGGGAATATCCCCAAAAAAGCTTTTTATGTATAGATCTATAGCTGAAATTGGAAATAGGGGTATTAATCTGTTTTGTTTTTCTTGTTGTGATACATGTTGATTGAAAAACCGCTTCGGGTATAAGGCCGTAAAACGACAGCGCGGATTCAAGGCCTACATACGATGGTTCATAAATTTTGTTTGAGATCATTCGGAGCAGAGAATCATTTATTGTCGCAGAGGAAAATATATAAAAATTATTGCAAAGTTTTAGAAGATAACCCTTTTTTTGCCATTCATAAAGTCTTCGCCGATCAAGGGGGCCAAGTCGGTTTATTATGTTTCTTATGTCAATTATATCGTCATTTGCAAAAACAGCCTTAACATCTAAGAACTTCATATATTTCCCTTTTTAGTTATTTATAACTAAATATAGCATCAAAATTCATAAGAGTCAAGTCTAGCTAGAAGAAAAAGTCAGAACGTCTTTGCGAGCCCCTGAAGCTTGTTCCCGTGAAAATGGGGAATGGGCGAAGCAATCTCGAATAGCAATAAAAATATCAATTTTGTGAATAAATTATATTATTATTGAGATTGCCGCGGTCGCTGCGCTCCCTCGCAAAGACGAAGAGAGTTCTCAATACGTTGCAAAGCCGGAAAAGGTGGAATGATCTTTTTTGTCTAATGGAGGAGCATAGCAATGCGGCAAGCGCAAGGACGGATCAAAATACAGGCGTTTTGTGTAACCCTATACAGAAAAACAACTTAACCGTTCTTCCTGTCTTTGCGAGGAGCGACAGCGACGCGGCAATCCCAATAGGAAAAACAGTATAAGTTAAATAAAAAAAAGTTAAATATTTTTTAAAGTTTACATTATGTTATCAGGTATACTATAATATGGTTCATATTCTATAGTATTATATATAATATAGCTATGCTACACGGGTATAGATGATAGAGAAAACAAGGGTCACGAAATAGGGGTGTTACTTCGTCATTGCGAGTCCTGAGTGGTCGCCCGCCAGCGGCGGGTCCGCCTCAGGCGGAAAGGGCGAAGCAATCTAAAATGGCAATAAAAATGGGATTGCCGCGCTTCTCGCTAGGCTCAAAGCTTGCAATGACGAAATGTGTATTATGACACGATCTGAAAACAGGGCACAGAACATGAATTTTAGAAGAAACAAAATATACAGTCCCAAACAGGCTGTACATAAGGAATTTCTTGCGCACGATCTTTGCGTAAAACCGGGAATACGGCCTTTTATAAAGCAGGTTGCAGTCATAGTCGCAACTGTGTTTTT
>JBDRBG010000116.1:0-74160 GCA_043823005.1 Candidatus Omnitrophota bacterium | reverse complement strand
AATGAGGGCGAGTTCATTTAACACCTTAAAAAGTTCGAAAAAAAGCGTTAAAAAATTGCGCCTGAACGAAAAGGCCATTTGTGCCATTGTTGCGAAAACCATATCCTTGTTTCGATTTCCTACTTCCGGAGATTGCCGCGGTCGCTCTTGCTCCCTCGCAAAGACGAAAAAGGATTGACGCGGTCGCTTTCCGCCTCGCAAAGACAAAATCTACCATTTTTTACGAAAGTTCCGGCAAAATACTTTGCTTTTTCTCCTTCAAACTTTGTTCTACTAACAACTAACGGCCAACGACTAACGACTATCAATAACTTCCTTGATCATATCCCCCGCAAGCTTTGGATTTGCTTTTCCCCTGCTTTTTTTCATTACCTGTCCGACAAGAAAGCTTAAAGCGTTCAGCTTACCGTTTTTATAATCATTAGTGGATTTTTCGTTCTCGTTAATAACCTCAAGAACAATACCTTCCAGTTCTCCCGCGTCAGAAACCTGCTCAAGCGTTTTTTCTTTAACAATCTCCAAAGGAGCCCGTCCTGTTTTTATATAAATCTCCAACACTGTTTTTCCCGAAAGCCCGCTTATGTATCCCGTTTCTACCATCTCTATTATCTTTGCGAGGTCTTCAGGCTCGGCATTAATCTCTGTAATATCTTTTCCTTTTTCTTTCAGATGCCTCATCATCTCGCCTTTTATCCAGTTACAAACAATCTGCGGATTATTAAAATATTTCACCGTGCATTCATAAAAATCCGCGATATCCTTTTCCATGGTCAGATCTTCCGCGTCTTTAGCTTTCAATTTATATTCCTCGAGAAATCTTTCGATTTTAGCTTTAGGCAGTTCCGGAAGACGCTTTCTTATCTCCTCTACTTTAAGAGAACTGACCTCAAAAGGAACAAGATCCGGTTCCGGGAAATAACGGTAATCATGCGCCTCTTCTTTTTGTCTCATAGAGACAGTCAGACTTTTATGTTCATCCCAGAGCCTGGTTTCCTGAACTATTTTCTCATCATTATCCAAGGCATCGCTCTGCCGGTTTTGCTCAAAACTCAACGAGTCTCTTACGGCTTTAAAAGAATTAAGGTTTTTTATTTCAACTTTAACCCCTAACGCGGCACATCCCTTCTCTCTCAATGAAATGTTAGCATCACATCTTAAACTACCTTCTTCCATGTTACAATCTGAAACCCCGAGATATTTTACAATCTGCTTAAGAGTAATCAAATAGCAATAAGCTTCCTCCGGCGTTCTTATCTCCGGTTCTGAAACTATTTCTAAAAGAGGGGTTCCGGTTCTATTGAGGTCCACATAACTATACGGTTCGTTTTCATCATGCAAAAGTTTGCCGGCATCTTCTTCCAGATGCGCTCGTGTAATACCTATAGTCCTGGTTCGGTCTTTTTCCTCTTCTATTAAAATACTGCCGTTATACGCAATGGGCATATCATATT
Source organism: Candidatus Omnitrophota bacterium (assembly GCA_043823005.1). Taxonomy (GTDB): domain Bacteria; phylum Omnitrophota; class Gorgyraeia; order Tantalellales; family Tantalellaceae; genus JBDRBG01. The sequence goes on along the minus strand of JBDRBG010000116.1, from coordinate 72,709 downwards.
GACTGATCTGATAATTTTTCGGAAGATCCGGATAATAGTAATTTTTTCTGTCAAATTTTACGGTTCTTTGTATCTCACAGTTAAGCGCCAACGCGACCTTTATAGCATATTCAAAAGCTTTTTCATTCAAAACAGGCAAAGTTCCGGGTAATCCTAAACATACAGAACATACCTGACTGTTTGGTTTTGCTCCAAAGCGCGTACTGCACCCGCAAAATATTTTTGTATTTGTAGAAAGCTGAACATGTACTTCTAATCCAATTACAGTCTCATATGCGTTACTATTGCTCATCTTTTACCCCGCAATCTCCGGAAAACAACTTATAATAACCGTTTTTTTGTTCAAAAGCATATGCGCTTCGGATAAGAATGTCTTCATTAAAAGGAGCCGCCATGAGCTGAAGCCCTACGGGCAGATTATTTTCACCAAGTCCGCAAGGAATAGACACCGCCGGCAGACCCGCTAAATTCGCGGGAATAGTAAAAATGTCCGAAAGATACATCGTCAAAGGATCCTGCAGTTTTTCACCGATCTTAAACGCGGTGGTAGGTGATGTCGGAGTTAATATGCAATCACATGCTTCAAATGCCTTAAGAAAATCCTCGGATATCCTGGTTCTGACCTTCTGCGCTTTAAGATAAAATGCTTCGTAATAACCGCTGCTTAAAGAATAGGTTCCCAATAGTATTCTTCTTTTTGCTTCTTCTCCAAACCCCTTGCTTCTGGAGGAAATATACATATCAATCAAATCTTTGCTTTCTTTGTTCCTATACCCATAATGCACCCCATCATAACGCGCAAGATTAGAACTTGCCTCAGACGAAGCGATTATATAATAACAACTCACCGCGTATTTAGTATGCGGAAGAGAAATATCAATTACTTTCGCGCCCATACTTTTAAAAGAACTAATTGCCTCGTTTATCCTCTCTTCAACGTCTTTACCCATACCCAGAGCAAAATATTCTTTAGGAATACCTATTGTCAAACCTTTTACATCACAAATAAGACTGTTTTTATATTTTGGGACTTCCCGATTAACTGAAGTTGAATCTCTCTTATCATAACCCGATATAACCTCCAGAACAGAAGCGCAATCTTCAACATTGCGCGTTATAGGACCTATCTGGTCCAAACTTGAAGCAAATGCTATCAAACCATAACGGGATACGCGTCCATACGTAGGTTTAAACCCTACAGTTCCGCAAAGCGAAGCAGGCTGGCGAATAGAGCCTCCTGTATCCGACCCCAACGCCATGATCACTGCGCCGGATGCGACAGCTGCAGCTGATCCGCCGCTTGACCCGCCCGGTATACGTTCAATATTCCATGGGTTTTTTGTGGGGCCATAACATGAAGTTTCACAGGAAGAACCAAAAGCAAACTCGTCCATATTTGTCGTGCCCATCAGAACCGCGTCCTGAGATAAAAGTTTTTCAACTACCGTGGCATTATATTGAGGCCGAAACCCTTGAAGGATTTTTGAAGCGCATGTAGTAAGCTTTCCTTTTACGCAAATATTGTCTTTAATAGCTATCGGCATACCCCATAGCTGTCCCTTCTCATCTTTTTTTTCTAAAAAATCCGCTCTTTGTTCCGATCTTTGCGGTTCTATCTCAGTAAACGCATTTATTTCAGCATCTATTTGCCCGATCCTTTTTGACAAATACATAACCGCGGCTTTAAAAGATCCGGAAAAATCATTAAGCCATTTCTTATAACTCTCTATGCTTAAAAGTATATCCTTCATTTTATGCGTCTTTAATAATCTTAGGAACTTTAAAAAAATCACCCTTTTTATCAGGGGCATTTATTAAAGCTTGTTCAGAGGATACGGATTCAGTTATATTGTCATCCCGAAATACATTTTTCATCGAAGCAAGCACATGTGTTGTAGCTAAAACACCTTCTGTATCAACTTCGTCTAACTGAGCGATATAATCCAATATACGCGAAAGCTGCAGCTGAAACTTCTCCAGATCTTTTTCATCCAAGTCTATCCTGGACAAACGAGCCGCATATTGAACAACGTCTTCCGTAATTGTCACTTTTTTGTCATTTTTTGTCATCTCGCACCTACATTATCATATATATAATTCAAAGTCAATATTATACAAGACCATTCACTGACACTGAACAAGATTGCCGCGGTCGCTCCCGCTGTCTCGCAAAGACAGATGAGATGTTTTCTATTTTTCCCTATTCACCAACCGCTATTTTACCGGAAGGGCAAGCATTCTGAGCGCAGTTTTTGCCTGAACCAAGTGAGGGCAAACTATTTGATCACGGAATGCTTGCCGTTCCGGTAAAATGCTTTGCACTCCGCCTCCAAGCTATGTCAGGATAAAACATTGTTATCTGATCACTGCTTACTAATCACTATTTTTCCTTCACCACTTCTCCCACAGTATCCGCTAACCTGGCATAGTCTGAAATTGAAAGTTTTTCTGCGCGCGCCGCAAAGTCTATATCGCATTCTTTGAAAATCTTTTCCCAATCTGTCCGTTCAAGCGTCAAAAATTTATTATTTGAAAGCGGATTAATCGCCTTTTTTCTTCTTTGTGAAAAAGCTTTGCGTATAATATTAAACATCAACTCCGCGTCCTTTACCCGAACACTCGGTTCATCCAGCATCTTAAGCTCTATCAGGCAGGATTCCACCTTCGGTTTCGGATAAAATGAGTTCCTTTTTATCCTTAAAAGTTTCTTTACTTTTGTGAAAAACTGAACAAAACACGAAAGAGAACCATATACCTTTGATCCCGGCAATGAAACTATACGATCTGCAAGGTCTTCCTGCATTACTATATACGCGCTTTTTATATGTTTTCGGTTATCTATTATGCGGGTAATGATCGGGGTGGAAATGTAATATGGAATGTTCCCAAAAACAAAAAGATCCTTTTTCCCTTTTGCGAGCGAATTAATATCCACTTCAAGAATATCCCCTTTAATAAACACAATGTTTTTATGTTCACTAAAAAAAGGGACCATTATCTCATATATCCTCGGATCTTTTTCTACGGCATAAATTATGCCGCATTTCTCTGCCAGGATCGAAGTCATCACGCCAAATCCCGCGCCAATCTCTATCACATCACTCTCAGATGTAAGAGGTGAAAACCGGATAATCTTTTCCCCGATATTTTTATCGATCAAAAAATTCTGCCCCAGCTTTTTCTTGGGCAAAAATCCGGTTTCCCTCCATATTGTTTTTAATTCGGATAAATTCATTTCAGATAACAGAATAGATTTGTTGACTGTTTACCGTTAGTTCATTGACCGTTAACAACTGTAACCTTGAACCTACAACCTTGAACGGCGCCGTAAGCGCCTTATTGGCTCCTCCTAACGACAAACGACCAACGACTAACGACTATTAATTGCGCGAAGGGCCAGGTTTATTGCCTGCTGCATAGATTCAAAAGAAGCAATGTCTTTTCCTGCTATATCAAATGCTGTTCCATGATCAGGAGAAGTACGTATATGTTTTAATCCTAATGTCAAATTAACCCCGCTTTCAAATTCAATCATTTTAAAAGGCGCTAAAGCCTGATCGTGATACATAGCTAAAATTATATCGATTTCACCTTTTAAAGCTTTATAAAAAACCACGTCGCCGGAAATCGGCCCGACAATATCAGGGTAAAACTCTTTCGCCTTTTTTACAGCAGGCGCGATTATGTCAATCTCTTCGCGCCCAATTTCCCCGCCCTCACCGCAATGCGGATTAAGGGCACAAACGCCTATTTTAGCCTCTTTTTTTTCTGAAAGAATAAATCTTTTATCCGCAATCTGCTGTAGTGTCTTTATGATTAATTCTTCTTTTATACCTGAAACAACCTCTTTTAACGGAATATGTCTTGTAAGAGGGATTACACTGAACTTTTGCCCGACCATAACCATAGTCACTGAATCCGCACGATAAGCTTCTGCCAGATACTCTGTATGCCCGATAAAACCCGGTGATATACCCGCAATTCGCTCTTTGTTAACAGGAGCAGTTACTAACGCGGCTTTACCCGGGGATAAGGGTTTGATCAGATCAATCGCTATATCAAGACATTTAAGCGCTTTAGCCGCGCCAGAATCAGTCGGCACCCCGGGTTCTACAACAGCAAGAAAAGGGCCCGGATCCAAAACATTTATGCTGTCTTCTTTCAAAAGAATATCTTCGCCGGATTCATCAATAAAATTAAACCTATGGTCTTTGACGCACGCTTTTAAAGCGGCCTTTTCTATCGTTCCCCTGTCTCCGATAATGACGAAAACAGCGCCTTTATTTATATCCGCAGAAAAAAGAGTTTTGATTATAACTTCAGGGCCAATGCCCGCGGGATCTCCCATAGTAATAAAAACTACAGGCTTATTTGTAGGAAATATACGCATCTTTTCTCTTTTCTTCCAACCAGGTTAGCAATGCTTCCTGAAACTTTTTCATGTACAACTGTTCTTTCAAAAAATCACTTACCTCTTCTAATTCCAGCATGCGCGGCTCTTGTATATCCTCAACCTTAAATATATGATATCCGACATGAGTTTCTACTATTTTCGAATGCTCATTTTTCTTTAAAACAAAAACCGCGTTTTCTATCTCAGGAAGAATCTGCCCTTTTATCACATAACCCATATCACCGCCGTTTTTAGCATAAGGACCTTCCGAATATTTCTCAGCCAATTCGCCGAAATCTTCACCGTCTTCAACTTTTGACAACAATTCTTCCATGTTAGACTTTATCACTTCATTTTCTTCCGCGTTTTTCTTTTTTCTCAGCATCAGATTTCTTACCTTAGACTTAACCGGAGAAACAAAGTTTTTTTTGTTTTTTTCATAAAGATCTTTTATCTCTGCCGGAGATATAATAATTTTTGACGCAACCTCCTGCTCTACAAGTTTTTGCGCCAGCATCTGATCCCTGATCTCCTGATTAAATTCAGTTAAAGTAGTTCCCTTCTCATCCAACACACCTAAAAACTCTTCTTCGGATTTATAATAAGTTTTTATTTTATCAATACGACCCTGGAGTTCTTCTTCATCAACTTCTATCTTCTCTTTTTTAGCCAGACTCACGGTAAGCTTGGCGTTAACTAATTGTTCAAGCAATCCGCCTCTGGCGGCCTCAAGGCGCTGCTCTAATTCTCCGCCCTTAAACCGGTTCATATAATCCTGTTTTAACGGCAAAAACATCTTATCAAAATCTCTTTGCGTTACAACCTCCTCATTGACCACAGCAATGACTTTATCAAACACATCAGCATAAACTCCGGCATTAAAAAATCCCAGGCAGCACAACACTAAAATAAAAGCTAAAATTGTCTTGATCTTCGGTCTATATCCCATTGGTTTCCTCCTTGAAATATTTAAGTTTTAACCACAGAGTTCACAGAGATATTCTTTATTCTTAGATAAACACTTATTTTCCGCTTCACTTTCTAGATACTCTTTAGCTTAAACCTTTCTCTAAATAGCTTATATAAATTATAAACTTTTGGAGATCACAGAGTAACATTTTCTTCTAAATATCCTTTTCCCCTGTGTCCTCTGTGGTTTATCCTTTTACACCATAGTCTTTTATTGTGAAGACAAAGCTTCCTTATTGATCTGTATTTCAGGATTATCTCTGAGCCTCGCTAAAAGCTCATTAAAAATCTTCTGCCTCTTTTTGGTATGTAATTCTGATCTTATGGTATCCCTTACCTTCTGAACCGACTTTAATTCCGGTTCTCTCCGTCCGGTTAATTTGATTATATGATACCCCAGTTTTGTCCTGACAACATCACTTGTTTCGCCTATCGCTAAACCAACACAGGCGTTTTCAAATTCCGGCATCAATTGTCCTATCGGAAAATAGCCTATATCTCCGCCATTCTGAGCAGTCGGGTCAATAGATTTAGCCCGGGCCATATCAGCAAAATCAGCTCCGTTTTGAAGTTCCGCTAAAATATTTTCAGAATCTTCTCTCGAAGAACTTAAAACATGTGCTACCCTCAAGTATCTGGGCGTCATGTATTTCATTTTGTTCCGGCCGTAGTATTCCTTAACATCATCTTCAGTAATCTCAACCACATCATCTATGTTGTCTTTTAAAAGTCTGGCTATCAATATCTTTTTTCTGGCTTCATCTAAAACTTTCAGAACGTCTTTATCTTTATGGATATTCTGCCGAACAGCTTCCTGATAAAGCAATGTATCATTAATCAATTCCTGAAGATACTCGTTTTTCCTTTTTTGTATGATTTCACGGTACTTTTGAGGAAGATTTGCCAATCTTTCATTAAAATCAGAAATAGTCACTTTTGTTTTGCCAATAGAAACTATCACTACTTCTTTTTCTGAAGCTTTTGAGCACCCCAAAAAAGATCCTGCAACAATTATACTAAAAATTATCCCATTCACCTTGTTTTTCATAATATATATATTAATATAGCAGAATCCCCCCATTCCAGCAAATATTTTTTAGTAAACGTATCCTTCTTCCCCGTGTCGTCCTAAAAAAGTTTACACTTTTCATCTGGAAGGGCAAGCGTTCTGAGCGCAGTTTTTGCCTGAACCAAGTGAAGGCAAACTGTTTGAGCACGGAATGTTTGCCCTTCCAGGTGCGCCGTTATATCTTTTTCTCTACTGTCTATTTTTAGAACAAAACGCTATTCACCAAACAGATTGCCGCGTCAGCCTATGGGGCTCCTCGCAAAGACGAATTACGCTGTCTTTGTATCTCCATTTTTAAAAGCCTGCAATATAGATCAAACCCTATTTGATCTATAAACCCGCTCTGCTCAAACCCAAGAAGATTTCCCGCGCCTCTCATTTCCAGATCCCGCATCGCGATTTTAAGCCCGGATCCTAATTCCTGGTATTTTTTTATTGCATGCAATCTTTTTTGAATCTCATGAGTAAGAATAGAAAAATCCCTTACAACTAAATAAGCATACGCCTCTTTATCAAACCTTCCGATTCTTCCTCTAAGTTGATACAACCCGGCCAACCCAAATTTATCGGCATTATCTATTATTATTGTATTCGCGTTAGGAATATCTATTCCTGACTCGATTATTGTAGTACAGACTAATATATCTGTCTCTCCTTTTATAAACTTTATCATGTTTTTTTCCAAAACCTTTGAACTCATTTGTCCGTGCCCTACTATGAGATCCGCTTCAGGAACCAGTTTTTTTACTTCATCAGCTATTTTGTCTATTGTTTCTACTCTATTGTGGACATAATATACCTGTCCGCCTCGTTCTATTTCTTGCTTAATCGCGTCACGTATTTCTTCTCTGTCATACTCAATAATTTCTGTTTTAACCGGAAGTCTTTGTAGCGGAGGCGTTTCTATTATGGAAATATCCTTACCCCCCATCAGCGCCAAATATAAAGTCCGGGGAATCGGTGTAGCTGTAAGCGTAAGCACATCTACATTTATCCTCATTTTTTTGATTTTTTCTTTATGTTTAACCCCGAAACGCTGTTCTTCATCTATTATCAAAAGCCCCAGATCCTTAAATTCAACATCACCGGAAAGAATCCGGTGAGTTCCGATAACTATATCCACCTTACCGTTCTTAATATCAGCAAGCACACGCTTTTGTTCGCTCTGCGTCCTAAACCGATTAAGCATTTCTATCTTTACGGGAAAAGATTTCAATCGATTGCGAAAAGTATTGGTATGCTGTTCGGCAAGAATCGTCGTAGGCACTAAAAAAGCAACCTGTTTACCGTCCATAACCGCCTTAAAAGCGGCTCTTAAAGCAACTTCGGTTTTTCCATAACCGACATCTCCGCACAAAAGTCTGTCCATAGGTTTTAATTTCTCCATATCGTTTTTAACTTCCTGTGTAGCTCTCAGCTGATCAGGAGTCTCCCGATATGGAAATTCTTCTTCTACTTGTTTCTGCCATTCCGCATCCCGGCTAAAAGCAAACCCTTTGCATCTTTCTCTTTTTGCCTGCATTGAAAGTATTTCTTCTGCCGCGGAAGCGGCGCCCTTAAAAGCTTTTACTTTAGTCTGATGCCATTTTTTACCTCTTAGCTTATTAAGAGTCGGAGGCCTTCTGTGAAATGATATATATCTTTGAAGTTTATCGAGATCCTTACTATCTACATAAAGTTTATCGCCGTCTTTATATTCTATTACAAAATAATCTTTTAACCCGCTGTTGCGTCGCATCCTCTGCATACCTAAATATTTACCGATACCATAATCTATGTGAACGGTAAAATCACCGGGTTCTATATCTACAAAAGAGTCGATCGGCTGCTCTTCAATACCTTCAAGATGCTTTTTTACCTTTTTTCGCCTTAATGCCCCAACAGGCAAAATCATTACGCCTTTATGCGGCATAATAGTCTTGAAAGATACAACATCAATACTTTTTATCGATTGGATCTTAGCGTCAAAAATGTCTATCCTGACAGGATATTCAAAAGTAACCGGATAGATTATAAGAGTTTCTCCGATTAGGCTGTAATCTCCGCAAACAGATACTTTTGAACATCTGGAATATCCGAAATCATCCAAGGCCGCGATTATTTCATCCGGATCCGCTTGTTCGTCCACATAAAACTTAATGGAATTAAACATAGTCTGTTATAAAATTTACCTGCTGTCCGCTTGAAAAAACTCACTGCTCAGGAAACAGGTGTGGAATTTCTTAGTGAATGGTGAATAGTAAATAGGACGATCATAGCTACGTTTCGTCCTGAAAAAGTTGACAGTTTTTTTATCTATTTTTATCCGAGATTGCCGCGTCGTCACTTCGTTCCTCCTCGCAAAGACGGATGGGATGTTTTCCCTTTTTCCTATTCACCAACCTCTATTTTGCTGGACGGGCGAGCGTTCTGAGCGCAGTTTTTGCCCGAACCAAGTGAGGGCAAATTGTTTGAGCACGGAATGCTTGCCATTCCAGCAAAATACTTTGCTTTTTCTCCCCCAAGCTATGTCAGGACAAGACACCATTCACTATTTACATTTTCTCAGGAAAAGTAATATTTAAAAGACCCAAACCATTAGCAAGCACTATTCTCACACATTCGACTAAAAATAGTCTTGCTTCAGACAGTACCTGATCTTCAGAAACTACCCGACACTCAGTATAAAATGAATGAAAACTACGCGCCAATTCGTTAAGATAAACAATGATCCTGTTAGGTTCAAGCGCATCTGCGCTAGCTTTAACCATAATAGGAAATTCACTTAACTTACGCATAAGCTGTTTCTCCTGACGGCTAGACAAAAGATTCAGCCTGGCTTTTCCGGAAAATAAACGGTTAAAATCTTTTCCGCTGTATTTTTTTATACTACATATCCTTGCATGCGCGTATTGAATATAAAAAACAGGATTATCTGATGATTCTTTTTTGGCAAGTTCAATATCAAAATCCAAATGACTGTCAAGCCTGCGGGAAAGAAAGAAAAACCTTGTTACATCCTTTCCCAATTCATCCATAATCTCTCTAAGACTGATAAATTCACCTCTCCTGGTTGACATGGACAAAGTCCGGCCATTACGCAAAAGCGAAACAAGTTGAACAATCAAAATATTAAGCGAACCTGCCTCATGACCTAAAGCCTTTACCGCGGCTTTCATCCTTTTTATATACCCGTGGTGATCCGGCCCTAAGAGATCAATCAATTTCGTATATTTCCTTCGATATTTATCAAAATGGTACGCGATATCCGGAGCTAAATATGTGTAAGAACCATCGCTCTTTATTACCACTCTGTCCTTGTCATCCCCTAACCGTGTTGATGCAAACCATTTAGCTCCATCACAGTCATAAAGCCACCCTTTTTTCTCCAGTACGCCTAAAACTTTTTCTACCTCTCGCCTTTTCTCCAAACGCCCCTGTGAGGTCCAAACATCAAAATTTACCCCGAAATCAGCCAGATCCTTTTTGATATCCTTCATCATATAATCAATGGCATACTGCTGAAAAAACCCGGATCCGGGCTTTAGAGTCTCTTGCGCCAGTAGACTCTCCCCTTTTTGCTTCTTTATTTCTTCGGCTATATCGACAATATATTCTCCCATATAACCATCTTCAGGCATAGGATCATTCAAATCAAAAAGATTTCTATACCTTATCCTTACGGATTCTCCGAGCAAACGGATCTGACGTCCTATATCATTAAGATAATACTCATTAGTAACAGTATATCCGCTAAACCGAAGTATTCGGGAAAGAGCGTCACCTATAGCGGCCTGTCTTCCATGAGCAACAGTAAGCGGGCCGGTAGGATTAGCGCTTACAAACTCAAGATTTATATGTTCTCCCTGTCCGTCATCGGATCTTCCGAATTTTTCTTTTTGAGAAAAAGCATCAAAAAGAAGCGTGTGATAATAGATTTCAGACAGACTGAAATTTATAAAACCGCCTTTAAGCTCTATCCCGCTTATTAACGGCTTTAACTCAGAGACTGCTACAAGCTCCTCCAAAACCGATACAATCCCGGTTCCCAGGTTTAACGGTGACTTGCGCGCGCTTGAAGCCAGGCACATAGCGATATTTGAAGAAAGATCGCCATGTGCCTGGTCTCGAGTAATCTGCAACCCCGGATCAATATTTTCCGGAAACATTACCTCGGGTAGATTTTTTTTAAAATACGATTTACAGGCTTTTAAGAGGATCGTTGATATTTTTTTTGTGAGGTCTTTTCCAAGCATTTGTTGTTAAATCTTTCTATGGGAACATCGGACCAGAGTCTTTCCAGTCCATAAAATTCCCGTATTTCTTCGTGAAAAACATGTACTATTACGTCATTACAATCCATCAATATCCAATGAGGATTATTCTTACCCTCAACTCTCAAAAAAGACATCTTGTTTTTTGAAAGTGTTCTTTCCGTTGCTTTTACTATCGCATTCATACGCCGAGTCGAGCCTGCGCTTACAACAACAAACCATTCATATTCTGTTGCTGCTTTACGCATGTCCATAAGGACAATATTATCACCCTTTTTCTCCGCGGCACATTGTGCTATTAATTTTGCTTTATCCAAAGTTGTATATCTTCCCTTTGACCAAAAATAGCTTATTTACCCATTATGCGATACATCCCGGTACCACAATCAGGACAACAACCTTTCAATGCTTTTCTTCCGTTCTTCATAGTAACTTCTTTTGCGTCCTTCATTTCTTTCTTCGCCTTACATTTCACGCAATATGCTTCTGCCATAAGAGCCTCCCTGATTTTTTTACAATTTTTCTAACCCAGGCACAATCTAATGGGTTAGCTTTCTTTCTAGCGCCTTCTATTTACGCAAGTAAGTTTATCATACCAAACCTAAAAGTCAAGAAAATTAGACTCCTCAATAGGACAAAAAAATATATAGCCCCCGGGATTTAGCGCTTATATCCTACCGGTACAACCCCTTATCTCTTATATATTGAACAACTGTTGACGGAACAAAATAATCTATCGGCTCACATTTTCTTATGCGATCCCTGATCATACTGGATGATATATCAATAAGCGGCATCTCTGTCCTCTTTACTTTCTGTTCATACAAACTCTGTTTTTCCCATCCCGGACGTACAGCTATTATAAAAGTTGTAAGATCCAGAATCTTCTCTATGTTTTTCCACGCAAAAAGATCCTGGCTGGAATCCGACCCTGTCAGAAAAAAAATCTCAGCAGAATCTCCATATTTATCTATAAAAAACCGTATCGTATCTACTGAATAAACTATCTTGTTTTGATCTATCTCATAAGTAGATATTTCAAATCTTGTATCCCCGTGTAATGCCAACCGCAGCATGTTAAGTCTGTCAGGAACGGAAATGTCCCCTTCTACTTGTTTATGAGGCGGAGCATATGCCGGAATAAATATAACTTTATCGAGTTTTAATCTGTACCAGCACTCCTGAGCTAAGATCAAATGCCCGGCATGAATCGGATTAAAAGTTCCTCCTAAAAGCCCGATTTTCATTTTACCCCCGGTTGTTTAGTTGACGGTTGCCCGTTATCCCTTTCCTCTTCCCTTTTCCTTTTATTGAGATTGCCACGGTCGTTCTTGCTCCCGCGCAAAGACAGAATTTGAATTGCGGCACAACCTGAATGACGAAATAAAAAAAATCCTAATCCTCAAAGCTCCAAATCTAAAAAAGCATCTCTTTCCTAGTTTTATATTTTTAGTTTTGGTCCTTTAGTTTTATTTAGGATTTAGAGTTTAGAGTTTAGAGTTTAGAGTTTAGAGTTTAGTGTTTCTCTTTTTCCTTTTTACTTCTTTTTGTTCGCGGTCGGGAGACCGCTCCATTGTAACTACAAACGACCAACTAACGACTAACGACAAACGACTAACGACTAGTTACTCCCTGATCTGTCCTTTCCCAAACACAATATACTTATACGAAGTCAGTTCTTCAAGCCCCATAGGACCGCGCGCATGAATCTTATCTGTTGATATCCCTATCTCAGCGCCTTTTCCAAATTCTCCTCCGTCAGTAAAACGAGTTGACGCATTTACATATACCGCGGCAGAATCAACTATTTTGACAAATTCTTCCGCTTTAGTATCTTGTTGCGTCACAATCGCGTCTGAATGATGAGATCCGAATTTCGCTATATGCGCAATCGCTTGCGCCATAGAATCCACAACTCTTACATTAAGCACAAGATCCAGCCATTCTGTAGCATAGTCCTTATCATCAGCTGATTCAGCAATGTTTCCCAATACTTGAAGAGTCCGTTTACAGCCTTTTAAACGAACACCTTTTTTTGTCAACTTATCCGCGATGCTTGGCAAAAATTTTTCAGCTATTGCTTCGTGCACAAGCATTGTTTCCATAGCATTACATACACCGGGACGCTGAACTTTAGCATTAAAACAAATCTTTTGCGCCATATCCAAATCCGCATTATCATCGACGTAAACATGACATATACCTTTATAATGCTTAATAACAGGCACTTTACTTTTTGACACTACTTCCCTTATCAGAGATTCACCTCCGCGGGGCATGATAAGATCCATACCTTCCGATGATTCCAACATCGCGTCTACAAGCTCTCTGGAAGTATCCTCCAAAAGAACAAACGCTCCGTCCACAACTCCGTTTTTATCCGCTGCTTTTTTTAAAATGTCCGCTATCGCTTTGTTCGAGTTTATCGCGCCTGTACCGCCCCTTAAAATAACAGAATTGCCGGCTTTAAAACACAACGCGACACTATCCGCGGTTACATTGGGCCTGGCCTCGTAAATTATACCTATAACTCCTATAGGCACTCTTACTTTCCGTATTTCCAGCCCATTGGGCCTTTTTATGTCTTCAATAACTGTGCCTATTGGATCTTTAAGCGCAGCCACATCCTCCATCATTTTTACCATAGCATTGATCCTATTGTCATCCAAAGTTAACCTGTCAATAAATGCTTTGCTTTTACCGTCTTTTTCTGCCCGGACGAGATCCAGCTTGTTAGCTTTTTTAAGATTTTCACTTTGCGCTCTGAGCTCATCTGCCATTTCCCTTAAAACCCTATTTTTATCTTCAGCAGACATTGCGCTAAGACTAGCTGTCGCTTTTTTTGCCTTATTTGTAATTTCTTTCATTATTTTCCTATAATCCATATCTTAGTTCCCCTTTATCTATAATTTCCTTATAATCGATCACTTTCACTGAGATTGCCGCGGCCTTTCCGCTTTAATATGCGGATCCGCCTCTCCCTCAGGCCTCGCAATGACGAAAGTCCGTCTTTGCGAGCGAAGCGAAGCAATCTCTGACTAACGACTCCCGACTAACGACTAACTGACTAACGACACCAACAACTATTCACTATTAATCACAACAAGATTATCCCGATGAACAACCTCATCATAATCCTTGTAACCTAATTCGATCTCTATTTGATCTGTCCGTTTTCCTTTTATTTTTTCGATCTCTTCTGATGAATAATTAGATAAGCCTCTTGCTATTACTTTTTTACCCGCAGAAGCAATTTCGATCAAAGCACCCTCAGAAAACTTTCCGCAGACTTCCAATATCCCTCCGGGAAGCAGGCTTTTATGCTTCTCAACAAGAGCTTTTATCGCGCCCCGGTCTACGATTATCTTTCCCTTTGGTTTTAAACTAAAAGCTATCCAGCGTTTACGCGCCTGTAAAGGTTTTTTACATGAAGAGAACCGCGTGCCTACCTCTTGTCCGTCTATTATTTTTAAAATAATATTTTTGGTTTTTCCCCGCGCGATCACGCTTTCTATTCCCGCTAAAGCCGCATTATTCGCGGCATCCAGCTTTGAGATCATCCCTCCCGAGCTTTCTTCACAGCCTTTACCTTTACATAAAGATCTTATATCATCTGTAACAGTTTCCACATATTTGATAATGGCTCCTTCTTCTCCGTACACCCCTTCCACATCAGTAAGAATGATAAGCATATTTGAATCTGAAATGTCCGCGACAAGCGAAGAAAGCCTGTCATTATCACCGCACTTTATCTCTTCCGTAGAAACAGAATCATTCTCGTTAACAATCGGAATAGCATTATATTTAAAAAGAGTATTAAGCGTATAACGTATGTTTAAAAACCGTTTTCGATCATTCAAATCTTCCTGCGTAAGCAAAAGCTGTCCCGCGATATATCCTTTTTTCCTTAATTGATTGTTGTAAAGATCCATAAGATAGTTCTGCCCTATACTGGCAATAGCCTGAAGTTCTGAAAGAGATCTGCCTGTTTTCTTAATATTTAAAAGTCCTAATCCTGAAGCTATAGCGCCGGAAGAAACAACAATGACTTCTATCCCGCGCTCTCTGAGAGTAACAATCTGATCTGTCAGCGCTTTTATAACCATTCGATTGATCCTGTTACTCTCATCAGTAAGTACCCGGGATCCTACTTTTACTGTTATCCTCTTGATTCTTTTTTTTGACATTTGTTATCTTCCTGTAAAGAATTTTAACGAGTTCGTCAAGCCCCTTTCCGGTTAAAGCAGAGATAGGCACAACTTTTTTATTCTTACCGATTGCTTTAATAAATTTTTTTAAATTTAGTTCCGCTACCGGCATATCCATTTTATTCGCGACGATTATCCTTGGTTTTTTAAACACTTCACTGCTATACAATTTAAGTTCTTTTTCCAGCTTGAAAAAATTGTCAACAGGATCTGCCCCATCCATAGGAACTATATCTACAACATGAACTAAAACCATAGTCCTTTCTATGTGACGCAAAAATCTGTCACCAAGCCCTTTTCCGCTATGAGCGCCTTCAATAAGGCCGGGCATGTCCGCGGCCACAAATGATCCGTCATAAACCTGAACTACGCCCAATCTGGGACTTTTAGTCGTAAACGGATATGCCGCTATTTTTGAATGAGATTTTGATATTCGGGAGATCAGAGTAGACTTTCCCACGTTAGGAAAACCTATAAGCCCGGCATCTGCCACAAGTTTCAGTTCCAATAATAGTGTGCGTTTTTCCCCGTCCCGGCCCATTGTGGCCGCACGCAATTTGGCACTACCTTTGCCTCCTGAGCCGCCTTTAACGACTATTACCTGTTCCCCGTTAACATTGAGATCCCTTATAACCATACCGGTTTCAGCATCTTTGATCACTGTTCCTACCGGCACCTTAAATAAAAAATCATCGCCTCTTTTGCCGAATTTTTTATTGGAACCTCCGTGCGTACCTTTACCGCCTTTATAATGTTGATTATATTTAAAATCCAGAAGTGTATGTAGATTAGATTCGCTTATAGCTATGACATCCCCACCCGCTCCGCCGTCTCCGCCGTCCGGAATCCCTTTACGATTAAACAGATCCTTATACAGGCTCTGACAACCATCCCCGCCTTTGCCGCCAAAGACATAAATCTTTGCTTGGTCTATAAGCATATTATCAGGAAATAATATTTACGACCCTTTTGCCGGTAAAAGAAACTATCCCCTCACACTTAGCAAAAAGTGTATCATCGCTACCTTTTCCGACATTAAGTCCGGGTTTATAACGAGTCCCTCTTTGTCTAACAATAATACTACCGGCAGTTACTGCCTGTCCTCCGGACCTTTTGACTCCAAGTCTTTGCGAATTGGAATCACGTCCGTTACGTGATGATCCTTGTCCTTTTTTATGTGCCATAATATTCTCCTATTATAAAAATTGTTATTATTGTCGTTTTATTTTTTTCTTCAACTAATCTCGGGTTTGATGAATCAAACCCCTACTTTCTACAGATCACGAATCATAATTCCCTGATTACTTCTTTTCTTGCGGCTCAAAATGAATATTTTTTACCTTTAACTCAGTTAAATCCTGCCTGTGCCCTTTTTTAGATTGAGAACTCTTCCTGTCTCTGTATTTAAAAGCTATTACTTTTTTTGACCTTTTGTCTCCGATTATTTCACATTCAACATACGCGTCTTCTATATACGGCGTTCCTACAAAATATGAAGCCCCTTTTTTACCAAACAGCACCTTTTCTATCTTAATTGTTTTTGATTTTTGTTCTTCCATCCGGTTTACTTCTATTCTTCCGTCTTTTTGAACAAGCACCTGAGTTCCTTGCAATTCGATTACAGCATACATATTTATTCTCCTATTGTTCTATAAGTCTTTTAAAAATACAAGTTTATGCAAATAGTGCCTTTTACATATCCTTAAATGTTTAATAATATTAGCAGACTACCCCGGTATTGTCAAGAGCAAATGCGCTTGCTTTGTAAATAAATCAAAAATAAAGGCGTATTATAGTAAATACGCCCTTTAAATATAAAACACACATTTTTCTCAAACACCGGCTGTTTGACCAGAAATTATGTCCAACCTACAATACTAAAGGTATCATCGCCTCCTCCGCCCTGCATATCCTCCGGTTCTAAATAAATATAATTATAATCTAATTGACAAACAAAATTCCACATTGATATATCCGTGCCTGCCAATATAATACCATTAATATTTACATCCGCGCCTGCGTTCATAGTTTCAATATCTCCTGACGAGTAAACCAATGCTTCCTGGACGTTTAAAGGGCCGTATATTAAAATATTTCCCTCTTTAGAAATAATTACGTTTCTGTTGTTTTGAGTCTTCTGTTGATCCAATCTTCCATATTTATATACGGATACCCACCACCAGAGAACTTTAACCATTTCAAATCCTCCGACATATATATTTTTCGCAATTATACCTCCGTTTAATGTACACGTCCCAAAAAACGTCACATCTCCGTCAACATAAACTATTCCATTAGCAGGAGAAAGAGTACTATTGTCAAACTCCTGATCCGAAGCATAATAATCCCCTGACGCTATTGCCGCGTCTTTATATTTTTGATAATCAAAAACAGGAAACGTTATTTGTTCTTCTCCTTCATATACTTCAGCTGTATCATTAGCGTTTTCATTTATTGTCACCTTATTATCCCAGTTATCATTATCTCCTGTATTATACCTGGTCCCTTCTTTGACAGTCCCGGACGCAGAAACATCTCCTGCAATAGTCAAACTTGACAAGAAACGATTTGATTTTAAAAATACGCTCCCATTGGCATGAATATCCCCGTTTATAACCGAATGAGATAATATAGAATTAATATAAATATCATTTCCGGCGCCCGCGAAATAATACAAAGCTGTAGGCATATTACTGCTTATTTCCATACAAACAGTCTTTGACACTCCTGAAGCCGTCCCGGTAGACGACACTATTAATCTTCCGCTTGAGTTCAATGCCCCGTATTCCACAGAATAACTGCCGGTATCCATTGTCCCGCTAAAAGCTGAACGCGAACTAAAATTATTTTTTTTAAGATTTGCAATAGCGTGGTTTATGCCCGCCTCTGCCATAAAACGGGCTTGCTCTGTATCTCTGACACACTGGATAAGTTTAACATCCTGCTGAACTAAAGTCGCTAAAGAGATCGTAGTCAAAGCCATTAACGCCAAAAACGCCATGACCAAAATAAGTATGGTTCCTTTTTGACGCTTTTCAGTTCTTTTATTTTTCGGATTCTTTGACATCATTTTATTTTCCCGTGTTCTTTGGCTCTATTTCCACATAGTTTTCTTCTTCAACCATCATTCCGCTTATTTCTTTTGATACTTTCACATGAATATTTAAGGTCTGTATAAGTTCACTGCCGTCAACCGTGATCTTTGCCTGTCCATAGTCCTTTTTTTTAGCTATATATCCTGTAATAGCGCAGATCCTACTCTGTCCGGGCCAGTTTATCTCAACATCATCTATGCTCGGAGAAAAATATGAAGTAACTAAAAATTCTCCGCTATTCTGTGGAAATTCATATACAGGACGGGTTATTTGATCCCTTATATAAGCTTCATAACTAAGTTGCCCTGTTCCGCTGGAATTTATCCAAAAAAGATTAGCTGATAATTCCGCAAAAAACTGGACATATCGGCCATTACCGATACTAATCGTATGAGGATTTACTGCTGAACCTGTTATTGAATCCCAATCCGCGGCATCTTGCATATATTCATTACCGGAAGAACGCGCTTTTAATGTAATATTTGTGCCTGCGGGTTTATTTTCCGACCACTTTATCTTGTCATATGAAGGCGCGCTTAATGTTGAGTCAAATATCTGAGACTCAACAGTACCTTTGCCGGATTTAAGATCAATCTTCCCGACTAGATATATATCCTTTAAAGCAACCGGGCCCTTCCCGCTCCAATCAGGAGTTCCGGCAATTGTATTATCCGCGCCTGCTACATAATAACTACGCTCCTCTCCTTCTGTTCCCGACCAGTATTTACCTTCCAAAGAAACGGCATCAGACAAATAAATCGTAACAAAATAATCGCTATCGATCCTTAACGGAAAAGCAGTCCACTCGCACCAGACTTCTTGTCCTGCAGGCACAGTGACCCCTTCTTTTATTTCCCCGTCACCGTCTTCAAAAAACAACTGTTGATGCCTGTGATATTCTTCCACACTTAAAACTCCGGGATCCTGATTAGCCAAACCATTAGCCCCGCTAATACCGTCCCTTTTTGTTATATATGCCCTGTCTATAACCAGATCGTTATTATCCGAAGCCAAAATTTTAACACTGACCATATCTCCTTCAACATCGATATTGTCCCGCGTAATAACCGTACGTATAGTAACAGGCGGTATTATCCCTCCTAAAATAGCCCCATTATTGCCTTCCATAACATCATCCTCTGCCTCTGAAAAAGCATACCAGGTGATCCTTTCTTCCCGATCACCTTCGGGAAAATCTATTTCAACACAAACTTCTTCGCCTGTTGTCTCTGAGTTATTTAAAATGGCATTATCAAACGAAGATTCTCGCCATAAGTCATAATAATCGGTTATCTCTAAATAGCTTCCTATTGCTGAAGCAGTAAATTTCAGATAATTATTATTTCCCCATAAAGGATCGTTTATTCTTTGAACACTTCCTCCGCTTAAAGAAAGAATACCCGAAGGAGCAAAACCCGAGTTGTAATATTCCATTTCCCTTGTACTACCGCTCGGTTCAATCGATATACTGTCAATACCCAGGTCATACCCCAAAGAATCGGTATTTTTTCCAGTCACTTCAAACCGTATAATATGATCCCCGGGATCCAATTTAACGCGTCCGAACATGATCTTTCCGGCTTTTACCGGACTCTCGGCATTATAATAAAAATCTATTATTGAAGATAAAGAAGAAATATCAAAAACTTCTAGATTTTTAAGAAACTCTTCATCTGTAACAGCTGTTCCTCCTCCGGTACCTCCGGCCACTATACACTCTAATTGCTGTTTTCTTTGCAAATCTGAAAGAGCATTGTTCCTTGGGCTCAAAACCGTGCGTCTTAAAGTCTGAGTTTCGTCTGTTTCCGAATAAATATGATAGACTACAGTTTTGTCCCAAACTATTTCGTCATTTGCATTAAGGACCAAAAAACCGCTTGCATCTATCTTTGGCACAGGCAAACTAAATGCTGTATACGGCTCTCCTCCTTCAGGATAAAAACTCATATAAGTAAGGCTTGATACTCTAAGATCTTCTTTTAAAGTTTCCAAAGCTTTAAGAAGATCTATTCTTAAACACGTTCGTTCATTTTCCGTATTCCATGATCTTGAAGTATATGTCCATATTGATAAAATAGCTACTATGATCATAGCGTATATTATCACCACAAACATAGTCTCAACAAGGGTTGTTCCTTTTATGTTCCGTAAAAATTTTATATTCATAAAAAGCTCCCAATTCAAATTCGTTGTTTGTCCACACCAATTACGAACTAAAACCAACTAACTACTGTTGAAAAACTATTCAAAATTAACAAATAATGTTTCCATAACAATAGGATCATGAACAAGATCCAATTCATCTGTATCCTTTTTAGCAATGGTTCCGCACATATCCAGCCTAATTCTCTTTACAGTAACTTTTACCTTTTTTAGATCTGTATTATTATCATAATTAGCTGTTATTTCAGTTGTCCGAAAATACTTTCCGTTCGGATCAATATTTCCGTCAGAACTGACACGAATATCAGTCTCGGCATTTGACTCTAAAAGATCAAAATCCATACGTTTTAAAACCTCCACACGCCTTTGAGCAATATGCGTGCCAAGATAAAAAACATCTACACTTTTAGTAAATACCGTACTCTGCGAAACCGCGCCAACCATGGACATCGTTACTATCCCGACCAGTCCGGTAGAAACAATCGCTTCTATCAAACACATTCCTTTGGAATTTTCGCATAATTTTGATAATTTACAGCCAATTCTCTGCACTATTGTTTTCTTTTCTTTGATCTTCATGTTGTCCTCACTTATGCTGTTCCTGTTACCCCGCTCTACTGCGAGCATTAGTCCATTAAAAAGTTTTCGTATTAATAAGTATATCACACTAATAATTCTAAAAGATTCTTAGTTTAAAAAAAACTGAATTTTTTTTCAGCTAACAAGGCGCGCTAATTCCCTCTTTTTTTTCTTGCAATATAAAGTCTTTAAATGAAAAGATTTGCGATTGAAATGAATTTTTTTGCACTGACAGAAAAATTTGAAAAACTAGCAGATTTGCCAAATATTAGATCTGACTTTTTTGAAAATATGATTTAACATAATTTGAAAAAATTTAGAAATTAAATAATGCTTTTTGTCTCTCTGAGACTAAGCGCTCCTCTTATTATGACATGTACACTCTTAATAATGTCCCATTACTTATTCCAGCTTACCACTTCAAACCCTCCGGCTTCCATATCTTCGGGACTCATTTGAACATGATTGTAGATAATATGAGTTTTTGTGTTCCACATAGTAATGTCCCTTGCCGCAAGCATTGTTCCATTGACAATAACATGAGGTTCCAAGCTACCCCCGGCAGATGATAAAATATCCTGAGACGCGTATATCAGAGCCTCTTCAGCATCAAGATATCCCGCGATTGAGATATCTCCATTTTTGGCAATAATAACATTTCGATTATCCGCATCAGCAGTCTTTTTTTGATAAAGAGTGCTGTTTGGCGCTATTGTTATTGTCTCAGCGATAAGTCCGCCATAAAGTGTAACCTCACCTGTTATAATAACATCTCCATCCACATATACAATACCGTTATCCGGGCTTAAAGGCGTACCTGAAAATGTTTTATCAGTACTGTAATACAATCCGTCATCCTGAGCCGCCTGTTTATAAGCGGTATAATCAAATACGGGGAAAGTTATATTCGCACTGCCTTCAGTAACAACCGCCTGATCATTAGCAAAACCGTTTATATACACATTATTATCCTGCTTATCTGACTGGTTATGTAGTGTTCCTTCCACGACTATACCTGTTGCTGAAACATCTCCGGTAACAGTCAATTTCGAATGCATCTTATTCGCCGTAAGAGATAAATTATTATTAGCATGCATGTTCCCGTTAATAACAGCATTTTCTATATGTGTGTGAACTTTAATGTTGATATCATTGCCGGCGCCTGAAAAACAATATAAAGCCGTAGGAACAGAATCCTTAACCTCAACGATTGCTGTCTCAGAAACACCGGAGATTGTACCAACCGAAGTAATACGATGCCTGGCCAGCCCGCTGACAGAAAAAGTACTATGCGTAACTGTATAGCTTCCGATATCCAATGCTCCGTTAAAATTCTGACGCGAATCAAAACCATCGGCTTGTATCTTAGCTAACGCGTGATTAATCCCGGCTTCCGCTATAAACTTGGCCTGTGTTCTTTCTCTTACATGTTCTACAAGCCTTATATCCTGCTGAATCATATTTGAAAGCGAGACCGCGCTCAATACCATAAGCGACATAAAAAACATGACTATTACCAGAACTACACCCTTTTCTTTTCCCTTTATCCCGGATCCGGATAATCCGTCATAATTTTTTAAAAATGTTTTCTTCATTTTCCTGTATTCCTTGGTTCTATTTCCAAACAATGATCTTCTTCCAATGTCCTGCCGCTTACTTCATCTGATACGTTTATATGAACACTAAGGGTTTTAACAAGGTCTTTCCCGTCAACAGTAACTTTTGCCTGTCCATAACTGTCTTTTTTAGCAATATAAGCCTCAATAGCGGCCATCCTGTTTAATCCGGGCCAATCGATCTCTACATCGTCTATCCATGGAACATTATAATCAGTTACTAAAAAGTCGCCCGTACTGTCTCTGGGAAATTGATCGTCCGAAGGAAAATCAACCTGTGCTTCTATATAATCAGCATAACTTAACTGACTGGCCGCGCTTTTCCAAAAAAGCTCAGTAGAAAGTTCCGCTAAGAATTGAACATATCGTCCGCTGCCCATAGCTAACGAATGCGGATTAGAACTTGAACCGGCAATAAGATCCCAATCCGTAGCTCCTGTCATGTATTGATCCGCTGATGATCTTGTCTTAAAAAAAATAGTTGTACCTAGAGGTTTGTTTTCCGACCATTTGATCTTATTATAATTAGGAGCGGAAAGAGTCGTATCAAATGCCTGGGATTCAACAGTACCTTCGGTATCTGCGACTGATATCGCTGATGTAACAAAAATATTAGCCGAAGGATTTACGGTTTCTGCTGTCCAATCAGGAGTGCCTGCCAGATCAGAAGTACTTCCTGTCACATAATATGTGTGCACAGTCCCGACAGAATCTTCCCAATATCTGCAGTCAACAGTGGAAATATCCGAGACATGAAAAGTTATAAAATAATCACTGTCTGTTCTTAAAGGAAAAGCCGTCCATTCGCTCCAAACAAAAGAATCAGCGCTTATTGTAATCCCGGAATTAATAGTACCATCAGCGGCTTTAAAAAAAAGCTGTTGATGCCGATGATATTCCTCAACAGTTAAACTCCCCGGAGCCTGGTTTGCCAAACCGTTGGACCCGGTTATCCCGTCCCGTTTTGTTATATAAGCATTAGCTATTACCAGATCATTATTTACGGAAGATGAAAATTTAACTTGTACCAAAGCACCTTCCTTTCCAACATTATCAGCAGTAACAATAGTGCGTATGGTCAAAGGCTCAACAGCCGGAAAAGCACCGTCTCTGCCTGCTGCTTCAAGATCATTGGCCTCGGCATGAACAAACCAAGAAATCAAACCTTCTTCGTCTTCTTCCGGAATATCCAGTTCAATACGCATTTCATCGCCTGTTGTTCCTGTATTATCAAGAGCAACACTCTCAAAAGATGACTCTCTCCAAAGGTCATAAGCATCAGTTACTTGCATGTATGACCCTTCACCTCCGGCGATGAATTCGAGATAATTATTATTTCCCCAGACTGAACTGTTTTGCAAACTTACTGATCCGCCGCTAAGCGACAACATACCGCCCGGAGCATACGAAGAATCATAATATTCAAACTCGCGGACACTCGCGCCCGGGTCTAAGATCAGACTGTCTATTCCAAAATCATATCCGGTAGAATTGTCATTTTTACCGGTTACTTCCATCCGTACAGTATGGTTTCCTGAATCAAGCTGAACCCATCCTAAAATAACCTTCCCCACACGAACAGGAGTACTAGAATCATCATAAAAATCTATCATAGCGGCTGATGAGGATATTTCAAAAACATCCACGTTTTTCAAAAACTCCGTATCCGTAGTCGAAGAACTCCCGCCTGTACCTCCGGTTACAACACTTCCTAACTGCGAATACCGTTCATCCTCTGTCATTGTATTGTCCCGCGGATCATAAACAGTCCTGCGCAAAGTTTGAGTACCGTCGCTTTCGGAATAAAGATGATATATAACAGTCTTAGCCCAGCTTATTTTCCCATTACTATCAAGAGTAAGCAGTCCATTCGCGTCAGTTTCAGCTACAGGAAGACTTGCCGCGGTATATACATCACTATTTTCAGGATAAAATGACATATAAGTAGCGCTGGAAAGACGCATATCCCGTTTTATGGTTTCTAAAGCTTCCATTATCTGAACCCTTAATTGCGTATGAACATTCTCCCCGGTCCATGTTTTATATGTATATGTCCACACAGAAACTATAGCGCCTATTACCATTAAAGAAACAACAGCCACAAACATTACTTCCATAAGGCTGAAGCCTTTAATGTTCGCGAATATCTTTTTTTTATTCATTACTACCCCTGATTCGTTTTCTTTGTTTACTGCTGCCATGACACTAGCACCTCGACAATCTAAAAATGAAAAGTACCATTCTATAGATTCCCGTTTTCTAGGCTGTATCTTAATTCAAATTTCGTCTTTGCGAGGGAGCAAGAGCGACCGCGGCAATCTCGATAATAATAGGGATTACCCATAAAGTTTATATTTTTATTGCTATTTGAGATTGCTTCGCCCATTTCATGGGCTCTCAAAGACGTTATAATACAGTCTGTTCGCGAGAATGACAGAGTAAGATAACTGACAAAATTATTCTTCATTTTAACGTTGTCAGGGTACTAGTCAGTTGCGTGTACGCGCAAAGACATTGCGAAGCCTATTCTTCAACTATTCCTGATCCCGCATTGTGATCAACATCTGAAAATAATGTTTCCATTATTACCGGCTGAGCGGCAAGCTCTAGCTGGCCGCCAGCCCCTTTAAGAAGGCTGCCATCCATACCTGTTTTGACCCTTTTTACTGTTATCTTTGCTCTAACAAGATGTACATTACTGTCATACCCTGTTTCTATACCCGTTGTTCTAAAATATTCACCCGCTGAATCAATTGTACCGTCAGCGGCTACGCGCGCTTCTGTTTCAGCGGTTTCTGATAAAAGATCAAAATCAATACTTCTAAGCACTTCTAATCGCCTTTCCGCTATATAGGATGACGTATAAGCTGTATCCACGTTTTTCGAAAAAACAGAGCTCTGCATAACCGCGGATATTAAAGCTGTTGTTCCTAACGCTACCAGGACGGCAGAAACCATGACTTCGATAAAACTTATACCTTTATTGTTGAAAATAATTTTCATACCTCCTCCTAAATATCGTCAATAATAACATCCTCGATATGAAGCGATTTATCTTCTTTAAGATCTATCTTACATCTATATTTCCGCTGAATACCGCTCAAGATACGCGCCTGATCAGAAACAAGCGTTTCTAAAACCTTAGGATGCGCGGATATATTTATCTGCCGCCGTTTCTTATCCCTATTCGAAAGCATCCGGTCTATCCTGCGCGCGGTTTCAATCGCTATTGTCTCAACATTTTTTATTTTACCCTTTCCACCGCAATACGGACAGTCTCCATATGAAGCGCCTTCAAGGCTTTTGCGCATTCTTTGACGTGTCATCTCTACCACCCCGAATTGCGACATCGCGCGCAGGCTTATACGCGCTTTATCACCTTTAAGTCTTTGCTGAAGCCGATTATATATTTTATCCCTATGATCCCTGACCTCCATATCGATAAAATCTATTATAATAATACCTCCCATATCTCTTAAAATCAGTTGACGCGGTATCTCTTCGGCCGCCTCCATATTTGTCTTAAAAGCCGTCTCCTCAAGGCTTCTTTTCCCGACAAAACTCCCTGTATTAATATCTATTACAACAACGCCTTCTGTAGGCTCGATCACAAGATATCCTCCGCTTTTCAACATAACCTTTCTTTCAAATATTTCTTCTATCTTTTTTTCCAGATTATATTTTTGAAATAAAGACATATGCCCGTTATACAGCTTTATTTTTGATATTAAAGACGGCATAAATGATTTTAAAAATTTTGATATGCGGTTATATTCATCTTTAGAATCAACAATAAGCCGCGCCATATCTTCGCTAAACACATCTCTGATTAAACGTAAAATAAGGCCGTATTCTTCATATACAGCAACCGGAGCTTTTTCCTTTTCACTCCGTTCTTTTATCCTTTCCCAGAGCTTCATCAGATATTTAAGTTCCCGCCGAAACTCCTCTTCTGAACTGTTTTGAGCCACAGTACGTACTATACATCCGACCTTTCCTAAAAGCCCCATACCATCAATAATCTCGCGTATCCTTTTTCTTTCTACCCTGTCATTTATGCGCCGTGATATTCCTATCCCTTTATCATATGGAGTAAGCACTAAAAATCTCCCCGGTATGCTTATGTAAGTGGTAATCCTTGGCCCTTTAGTGCCTATGGCTTCTTTTACAACCTGAACCATAATTTCCTGGCCAACCCGCAAAATATCCTTTATCTGAGGAACTTTTTCTTTTTTTGCCGGTTTAAAAGACGCCGCGTCTTCACCAAGCATAGCCTTAAGTACTGCCCCTTTATCGAGAACATCACTCACATGCAAAAAACCATTTTTCTCCATCCCGATATTAACAAACGCGGCCTCTATTCCGGGAACAATAGAATCAACACGCCCTTTATAAATTGTACCGGCATAATGTTCGCCGCTTTCCCGTTCCATAAAAAAATCAGCTAATTCACCGTTA
Source organism: Candidatus Omnitrophota bacterium (assembly GCA_043823005.1). GTDB lineage: Bacteria > Omnitrophota > Gorgyraeia > Tantalellales > Tantalellaceae > JBDRBG01. Next base: position 45,906 of record JBDRBG010000116.1, on the reverse strand, counting down.
TCCAAAACAGCAACCCTATTCTCAACAGGGCCTATATTCATCAATATTTCTTTTCCCTGTTTTTCCTGTTTCTCTCGCTTTATGTTTTTACGTTCCATTACATTCCTTTAGTTTATACTTTTTCGGGCGGACATACGGTCTGCCCTTACATCTTTTATTTTTATCAGGGCGAAAAATTTTTCGCCCCTACTAACAACTCTGCCGCTTGTATCGTCCTAAAACAGTTGTCACTTTTTTTATCTTTTTTTATCCGAGATTGCCGCGTCGTCACTTCGTTCCTCCTCGCAAAGACAGATGGGATATTTTCCCCTTTTCCTATTCACCAACCGCTATTTTGCTGGAAGGGCGAGCGTTCTGAGCGCAGTTTTTGCCCGAACCAAGTGAGGGCAAATTGTTTGAGCACGGAATGCTTGCCCTTCCAGCAAAATACCTTGCAACTCTCATCCTACCTTTTTCAGGACGGAACAAATGACACTATTCACTAACTCCCATTCACTTTTAATATTTTAACTCCTTTAGGCAAATTATTATTTATTGCCTTAACAGCCTTATCCAACTCTACCTTTTCCATCAGCCAAAAAGACATCTGTTCATCAACACTTTCTTTGCCTAGTTTTAATGCCATTGGAATACTTATCTTAACTCTGGGAGTAAACCCCGCTGTAGTCACAAATGGAAGCCCGGATCTTCGAATAGCCCTGCGTAACACTGTCATTAGATCAAGATGCGAAATATATCTTATATCACCTTTTTTTTCAAACATTGCGTTGTATCTTATCATATTTATCGTATATCGTGTATAAAATGTCGTACATCGTGTACAACAGGTCTATATACATTTTTTTCGAGATTGCCGCGCCGCTTACGCTCCTCGCAATGACGAAAGTTTGTCTTTGCGAGCTTCGAGCCATGCGAGAAGCATGACCATCCCAATGCTCCTATTCGTCGCATTTCCAGGATCATTTTTCGTTATTCACAAAAAATGTCAATCTCTTTTTACTCTTTTCCTTTTTTCTCTCCGTATCTCTGTGGTTTATTTTTTTCTTCTCATCAATTCATCTTCTATCTTTCGTCTTTTTAACTCCCTGTTTTTTCCTGAAATCAAGAAAAGCTTTATACCCTTCTTTTGCCTGGTCTTTACTTACAATAACTTTTGTTTTAGTTTTATTTCGTTCTTCGGATCTTACTGCAGCTTTATCTGCTTCAATTTCAGCTTCGTTTATTTCCTCTTCAAAATACTTCGCGTATTCGTCTTCTGTATTTGAAACATCGACTGAATGCGGTCCATCTTTCAAAAGATGAACCGTAATAAAAAACACCACTTCAGTCTTATCGACATTATCCTGCTCATAATTAAACAAAGGGCCCAAAAACGGCAAACCTTTGGTCATATCTCCGAGAATAGGAAACTTATGATCTTCTTTTGTGTTTGTCTCCGTTATAAGCCCTCCGATAAAAACGGTTTCACCGTCTCTTACCATTACCTGCGTCTCGGCTTCTCTTGAATTGTATGTCATTGCCACTGTATTCGTAGCGCCGCTTACTTCCAGTTCCGAAAAAGTAAGATTGGTGGAAACCTGCGGTTTTAGATTAACGGTTATCTCGCCGTTATCATTAACATGAGGCGTTACTTCTAAAATAACTCCTACTTCTCTGGGTTCATCTTCAAATTCAACGGTAACAACAGAAGCTGTATCAGTTGCTGTCTGCTGTTTTTGAAGAAAAACATTCGTTATCACCTTGATAACCGCGGGCTGATTGTTTAATGTTGTTATTCGCGGGCTTGACAAAATATTAGTATCATCCCATTCATCAATAAATCTGAGTACCGCTGAAAAAGCGCTAAAATCCAGGGTTCCGTAACTAAAAACCGAGCCTGTGGTAGCTACGGCCGTCGGATCAACTGCCGCGGTAAAATCAACATAAGGAAAATCCGATTCTTCCGAAATAGTAGTTCCGGCGATATTTGTGCTATACGGAAGATACTTTCTCTGTTCTCCGGGTAAAAACCCGAACGCGCCCGTCCGCTCAAAAGGCAGTGTTGTCGGACGCTTTGATCCGGAGATACTTACTACCGCGTTCCAGTCAATCCCAAACTGATCGTTCTTATCTAACCGCACCTCTATTATTTTAGCCTCAAGCATGACCTGAGGTATTTTAACATCTATCCTTTTCACCATGTCCTTTATCGCGTTAAGCCTTGCCGGTACCGCGGCTACGACTATCGAGTTAGCGCTCGGCAGATAAGTCACGCTTTCGCCTGCATCAACTTTTAGCACCGAAGTAATTGCTTCCAGAAGTTTTGCCACGTTCTGGTTGGACTCCTCTGTATCCTGGATAATATAATTTAAAGGAATAACCGCTGTTACAGGCTCTTCTGTATTAAGCTTAGCCTTTGGCATTACCCTGATAATAGTATCTTCTCTTGTATAAGCATAATCCGAGTTTCTTGTAATAACATCTAAAGCCACTTCCCAGGGTTTATCCCTCAACCGAACAGTTACATTACCTACTACATCATAAGTAGGAACAATATCTACCCCGCTGACTTCCGACAAATAATGAAGTACTGTCTGAATATCAACATCTTTGAAATTTATAGTGACATTGCCGGATTTTGAAGGAATAATCTCCTCGACAGTCTCGTCCACAGGGTCTGTAACTATTGAAGAGCTTATCTCAGGCGAAGAAACAGCTCCTCCAACCTGACAAAACGCTGACACGCTGAGAGATAAATTTAAAAATGCCATAATTAGAACGAGTATAAACAGCTTCCGTATTTTACTAGTATTTCTCATTCTTATAATCTCCTTGTTTTCATTCATACAATTTTAAAATATACCTTTTATCATTAACATTCACAACAACTGTATTTTTAGCAATATCCTCAATCAGAATATTTCCCAATTTATCGCCTTTTTTAACTATCTCTCCGTTGATAAAAGCGTTGAATTCTCCGTTAACGCCGGTCACAATTCCCTGCAGCTTCATCTCTTCGGGCAAAATAAAAATTCCCTCACCACTTACTGTTTCTTCATGACTTTTTTCCGGAGCTACACCAACAAGCGGAACAAAAGGATCTCTCTTCTCTACAGGCTGATCTCCCTCCGCGCAGACTAACTTTGCTGACAATAACAACAAAATTAATATTACAGCTGTCTGCGGAAACAAACAACAGTCTCTTTTCTTTTTATTTGCCTTATTCTGAAACATAAGTTTTTAATACCATTTTTATGTCATGCTTTCTGGGAGTTCTATCATTGTATTGTATCTTTAGATCTCCGATAGAAATAAACCTTTTTGCTATTTCTATGTTACTTACAAAATGCCGAAGCTGATGATATCCGCTTTTGGCCGTTATAATTATCGAGCTTTCACTGTAAAAAATATCGTTATTTTTATCAACAGCTCTGGATTCCTGAGGCGTAATACTTAAAATTGTTACCCCGGCAATTTCGGCAACAGAAGATAATTCCTCCAAAAATACGGGAATCTCGGTGTCTTCGGATAATCCTTCGGAAGAATCTGTAAGTTCTTTCTCAAGTTCAGCTAATTTTATCTTCATCTTATCGCTGCGGTTTATTCTGGTTTCAAGCATTTCAACCTTATTGCGTGTATCCTTTATTTGAGAAGCCAGGTCTCCGAGATTTAAAAACCTTGGAACAACCAGCAAGACCAAATAAGCCACGGAAAAAAGTACAACTCCGCCGGAAATGATATATTTCCGGTATTGCTCGTCTTTTAAAAACTCTTTAATCTGTTCAACAGTTATATTTTTAATATCTATCATTTTTACTTTTTATTTTTCACCTTTAATCGAAACAATATCTATTGATTTAACCCGGCAAATCAACCTGAATATCATAACCTCGGTCTTAGCAAATTCAGTATTCCTTATGTTCTGCACTTCAATATCTTCAAAATATCGCGAAAAATCTTCATTGTTTTTCAAACTGGCAATAAATTTCGCGACACGGGAAGTAGCTTTTTCCGTTTCACTAAACGCGTACCCTGTAAGATTAACTGCGCTTGGCAGGTCCTGAGCTGATCCTTTTCCTCTTGAAAAACTAAGATCAAATCCTGAAAGCCATATATCGTCAATTATACTCTCATTCAACCCGCTTAATACCCGCGCCCAACTAAAACCGGGTTTTGCTATTTCCCGAATAGCAATAACTTTTTTTTCAATAGAGACAATATTTCTGGATAGTTCTTCTGTTTCTTTACTTTGAGGCTGTATTTGATCCCATCTTTGCTCCAGTTTTTTCAAGACAGCATTGTTCCTTGCGTCAAAAAAAACCAATAGAATATGAATCAACACAACAAAAACTACTATACACGCGGATATGACAACTACAGGTATCTCAGTCAACTGATTGGAAGCCTGTTTTTTTTTGCGAAACTCTTTTGGAAGCAGATTAAGTTCTATCATTGAATATTATAAAATTATAAAAAATATCAATCCCTTAGAGCTAACCCCACAGCTACAGCAAGTTGTGAAGCAGCTTTTTCCAGATCTTCGCCGGAAAGACTTTCCGACAATATAAGTCCTTCCAACGGGTTCCACTTTTTAAGTGTTACCTCTAATTTCTGACTCAAATAATCCAGCGCAACCTGTTGATGTACCATTCCTCCGGAACAAAAAACCTCTTTAACCGCGATATTACTTCTATTCTCAAAATATCCAAAAGAAAGCTGCATCTCATTTACCAGATCATCTAAAATAGAACCAGCCCCTTCCCTTATTGAATTATTTGAAGCTTCATCTTTCCCCATCATCAAAGCATCAACCTGATCAATCGGAATAGACAAATTACGGCTCATCGCGGAAATTATATCCTTAGTCCCTATTTGTATTAACCTCATAAAACTCGGGACTTTACCCGTTGATATAATAACATTTGTATCTGAATATCCCAGGTCAAAAAACGCTATACCTTTTCCATCTAAATCCTCCTGATTAGACGCGAGAAACGCGTTAAACATCGCGAAAGAGTTAATATCAAGAAGATTTACTGCCATCCCCAGATTTTCCGCCATTGATAAACGTGAATTTATAGCTTCCTTTTTCGCGGCCGCCAAAAGCACTTTCATTTGTCCGGGTTCACTTGAATCCCCGAGAATGATAAAATCAAGCATAACGTCGTTAATATTAAAAGGAATATATTTTTCAGCTTCAAACACAAGCGCGCTTTCAAGCTGTTCTTTGGTCATTTTAGGAAGATCAACAAATCTCACAATAACTTCCGGCCCTGATATGGACAGATTTATCTCATCGGGACTAAGCTCGATTTCCTCAAAAGCCTCCCTCACAACATCTATTACATGATCAGGTTTAATATCAAACGGCAGATTTTTTATGTTATACCCAAGAAGCGTATTTTTATCAGCATTTTTCCGCAAACAAGCAATTTTGACTGAATTAGTGCCGATATCAAGCCCTACTGAAGATTGTTTTATATTGCCCAATTTTATCATAATTAATGCCGAGCTAAATATTTATAAGTTTAAATTAATAATATAGTTATATATATATTAATCTTAATGAGAGATTATCATATCCATTTAACGTTGTCAAGGTTAAGACTGGATTAGATGTTAAAAAAAATCAAGCATCTTTGCACCTTGTATCGTTATTAAAAATTAAACACTTTTACATAACAGATTGCCACAGGCCTCGGCTGGCTCGGCCTTCGCAATGACGACCCCCTTCTGTCATTGCGGGCTACAAGCCGGCAATCTCCCTTCCTCTATTTTTAGGACAAGACACTATTCCCTATTCACCGGTTTGTTGACGGTTGACCGTTGGTTCGTTGACTGTTTACCCGTCAAGAACCTTTCCCCTTAAACATCAACCAACTAACCGTCAACTGTCAACCCTATTCACTGTTTGCCATTTCCTGAAGCGCCTGTATTGCCGGAGAAAAATTCGCGTCTATCATTATTGTTTTTTGAAACCATTTTTTCGCTTCTTTTTTTTCTCCGACAGAACGAAAAACTTCCCCCATATTATAATGAACCAGGGGAACATTCGGATATATCTTTATAGCCCGTAAAAACAATTTTATTGCTTCTTGAAGCTCTCCTTCTCTAGCGCGCAGAGACCCCATGTTTACCAGATAATTATAATCATACGCGTTAATTTCACCGGCTTTACGCATAGCTTTAAACGCTTCTTCTGTTTTTCCTTCCGAATAATAAGCTGTTCCTAACCGAAGCAACGCTTCACTGTTTTTTGAATTTACGCTTACCAGCTTTTCAAGATAACAGATACCTTCACTGTTACGGCCTCGCGCAAACTCGATCAAAGCAAGCCCCATATAGCCTTCAACATATCCCGGCGCTATATTAAAAACTTTTTCAAAATCTTTTTCCGCGGCATCGACATCTCCCATTGCAAGAGTATTTCTTCCTTTTATATACCAGACTGCCGGATCATCGGGATAACTCTCCGCGTATTCCCGCATCCTTTCGAAAACCTCGTCCTTTTTGCCGCTATCCCGCGCAGACAATATCCTATAATACATCGCGGAATCGTCCTGATCAGAAAAACTTAAAATCCTATTACTGAGAGAACTGTCGTCTTTCCAGAATTCATTATATTCCCTTGTGCTTAATGCTGATAAAAAAACTATAAAAAATATACCCGTAGCGGCAAAAATTTTATAGAAACGTCTATTCTTCTCAAGCATCTTTGAGATCTCAAAGGCTATAAATAAAAATATTCCGCATCCGGGCAAATAAGCCCAGTGTTCGGCAAAAACATTAAAACTTCCGAATGAAAACACGAATGGAACAAGACCTGTAAGATAAAAAATGAATGAAAACAACAATATGTTTCTTTCTTTTTTTTGTCTATAAAAAACAATCCCGCTAAAAAGAAAAAAACAGAAAAAAATTATCGTATAAATATTGTTAAAGATAAGCTCCCTTCTCATGTGAAGATCTCCGGGATAAAGAATAAGGCCCCAAAGTTCTTTAACCATTATAAAATATTTAAACAAAACCTCTTTAATGTCAATACCCTTTAAAAATCGCAATTGTCCGTGTCCAAAAAAATAACGAGCGATCACATATAATCCCGCAAGAATAAATCCGGGCGCCTGAAACTTCATAGCTCTTAATTTTTTTTCTTTTAAAAAAAGTCTGCCGATCAAAAAAAGTAGTACAGGAAAAATAATAGCGGCTTCTTTGCAAAGAAAAGAAAGCGTGAGAAAAAACAAACTTAAAACAAAAAGGAAATAATTCTTTTTATCTTTAAAACAAAGATATAACCGCATATACAGAAAACCAAACAGAAAAAACAGAAGTTCACCCCTGCCTGAAACATAAGAAACCGCGCCTGTTTGTATCGGATGGATTATAAAAAAAAGAGAAGAAAAAAACGCTGTAAACTCACTCCGCGTAAGTTTGAAAACCAAAAAAAATAATAATACTCCGTTAATAAAATGAAGTATTATATTTGAGAGATGAAAACCAAAAGGGTTAAGTCCCCATAAACGGTAATCTATCGCGTAACTTAAGATCTGTACAGGGCGGTAATAAAGAGAATGAGTAAATCCTGTATTTAAAATATCCTGTTTAAAAAATTGAAATGACCACAAAGGAACGCGTATCAACGAATTTCTCACAACTAAAAATTCATCATCCCAGACAAAGTCCGCATGAAGCATATTTGAATAACATACAAATGATGCCGCGAACAAAAGTAATATGATCAAAAAAACAGTTTTTTGTCTATACATAATCAAACCGATCTTTCATTCCCCGGTTAACTCCGAATGCAAATGAAACATAAAAATCTAATATCATTTTCTTTAATTGGATATAAAAAGCCGACAGCATCAAAAGACTTTATGATCATCTCCTGATTCTAAACTGCAAGCAGGCGTTGTCCCCACATTGCCGATAGTATAATTGCCTCCGGAAGGACAAGAAGGCGTAGATTTTAAATAATCAGAAACTATGTCTGACATAATACAGACATCCCCCGAAATCTTGCCGTTATCCGCTGCCCACATCATCTTTGCACCGTAAAGCTGTCTGAGATTTGCTATACATGTCTTGGATTGCGCTATTTCAGCCGCTTTTGTCGTGTTAAAAACAACCACTGCCGCTACTATCCCAATAATAGCAGTAACGATCATGATCTCAACCAGAGTAAATCCCCTACCCTTCATTGAAATTCTCCTTGTTGAATTTTAGAGCCAATAATATTATTTACTAAACAATATATGCCATATTATTTCAAAAAAATCCAATTAAATCAAAATAAATACAAAAAAGATTCTTATGAAAAATATTTATCTCTTTGTTATCGTAATAGTTCAGCTATAAAAAAGCCGCTACTAGGTCTTTAAGAGAAGCCGGATTGCTTCACTTTGTCCGCAACAGACTGGATAATCTCAATTTCTCTTCGTCTTTGCGAGCATAGCGAAGCAATCTTGATAGCAGTAATAATATAAATGTTATGGGGGAACCATATTATAGAGATGCTTCAGTCGTTTCACTCCTCCGCAAAGACGCGGGAGAGATTGCCGCGGTCGCTTCGCTACCCTCACAAAGACGTTGCAACACAGCCTGAACGGCACAGTAAAATGTCATTTTACTTCTTATTCCTAATGACAAAAAAGAGGCAATTATTAAACATATTTGCCTCTTTTTGTCATTCTTGTTGAAATGCCCGCTACTTATTATGGCAATACATGATCCGTTCCGTTAATTGTACATACCGGATCTGTTGTTCCAATCACACCCGGAGTATAGTCAGTATCAGCGCCTCCGGCAGGACATTGCGGAGTTGACTTTATATAGTCTGTGACCAGATTCGACATTGCACAGGCACCTCCTGAAGCCACGTTGTTATCCAGCGCATATAAAGTTTTAGCTCCGTCTATTTGCTTTAGATTCGCTATACATGCTTTTTCCTGGGCTGTTGCCTGGGCCTTCACGAAATTTGGAATGGCTATAGCAGCCAATAGACCTATAATTGCCACAACTATCATTATTTCAACAAGCGTGAAACCCTTTTTACCCAATAATTTTTGTATCTTCATTGTTCTCACCTCCTTTTTTGTAATATTTTTGGAAAGATCTTCTTATACCCTTCCACTTTAAGTATACCCATCATTTTCCTTAAGAGCAAATATTTAAAACGTCTCTTTTTTAAAGTTAAAAAAACAGGCATTTCTGGCTTTTTACATATCCACGTCCATATAATCCCATAGAACCTTTTTTACATATTGACTAGACTCGATATCTGAAATATCGGCAAAAACATAGAAATAACTATACCTCCTATCACAATACCTAAAAAAGCTATAATAAGAGGTTCAATAAGACTTGTAAGCCCGTCTACAATGGCATCAACCTGTTCATCATAAAAATCAGCTATTTTTATAAGCATGGTTTCAAGTTCGCCGCTTTTTTCACCTACTGCTACCATACGGGTAACAAGAGGCGGAAAAATACCGCTTTTTGCCATAGGACTTGAAATGCTTTCCCCTTCACGCACACTGTCTCTTACTGTATTAATGGACTTCTCGACAACCCGATTGCCCGCTGTTTTCGCGACTATTTCAAGAGCAGTAAGAATGGGAACACCGCTTTTCATTAAGGTACTTAATGTCCTTGTAAATTTACTTATCGCGACCCTTTTAAATAATTCCCCAAAAACAGGCATCTTTAGTTTCAAGCCATCAATAACTGTTTGGCCCTTTTCAGTCCGGGTATATCGCTTAACAATCACTCCGAATATAACAAATCCGACGACAAAAAAAACAAAATAATGCCTCATCGCGTCACTTAGATTTATTAAAAACATAGTCGGAGCAGGCAGCGCTGCGCCAAACCCGGAGAACATATCCTTAAAAACAGGAATAACTTTTAAAATCATAACAAGCGTTATTCCTACAGCCATTAATGAAACAATCGAAGGATAGACCATAGCTGTTTTAATCTTTTTCTGTAAAGCGTTTGTCTTTTCCATATAGGAAGATATTCTTTCAAGCACTTCATCAAGCATACCGCTGGATTCTCCGGCCTTGATCATATTAACAAAATACGCGGAAAAAACTACCGTATATTTACTCATGGCTTCAGAAAGGCTTGCTCCTGTATTTACGGAATCTCTGATATCTTTAAGAATCTTCTGTAAAGAAGGGTTATCCACTTGATCAGCCAGTGTATCAAGCGAATCCACAATAGTAATGCCCGCGCCTGTCATTGTCGCCATCTGCCGGCTAAAGATAACAAGTTCCTCCATTGCGATCTTTTTTTTTGAGGTGAGGCTAAGAAAAGAAAACATGGCTGATTTTTCCTTAAACGCTTCAAGGTTAAGGACCAAAAGCCCTTTTTCTCTTAAAATATCAAGCGCTTTTTTCTTGTCAGCCGCTAAAAGCTCGCCTTTAAGAGTATGTCCTGTACTGTCTTTTGCTGTATAAACAAATTTTCCCATATATTTCCCTTCTTTTACATGTCCTAGTACAAGCAGTCTAAATATTCCCTATAGGAGCCTGCCCGCCTCTGGCGGGTCTCCTGACGACAAACCGATTACATTCCTGTTCGGGGTCGGGAGACCCCTCCTACGCGCCATTTTACAACCATCAACCAACTAACCATCAACTATCAACTAATTAAGTTACCCGATACACTTCCTCCAGGCTTGTCCATCCTCTTATAAATTTCCGCATAGCATTATCCCGAAGAGTCATTGCTCCCTGTTTTTTCAGATAAACGTTTATATCTTCTTCTGATTTGCGGGCTATTATCATTTCTTTTATCTCGTCATCTATCAGAAGAGTCTCCAGGGTCCCTAATCTTCCTTTATACCCGGTATTATGGCACTGCTCACAACCCGTTCCGTGATAAAATTTATTAACCCCGACTGCTTCCGAATATTTGCTTCTTATTTTTTTCAACACATCTGCAGGGATGTCTTCTTCCGCCTTACAATTAGAACATATCTTTCTTAACAGTCTTTGCGCGCATGCCATAACAAGGCTGGAAGCTACAAGAAAAGGTTCTATACCCATATTTACGAGCCTTGTTATCGCGCCCACAGCGTTATTCGTATGAAGAGTACTAAGTACCATCTGACCGGTAAGCGACGCTTTTATCGCTATATCAGCGGTCTCAAAATCCCTTATCTCGCCTACAAGTATAGTATCAGGGCTCTGTCTTAAAATCGCTCTTAATCCGCTGGCAAAATCAAGACCTATTTCAGGACGCGCCGCGATCTGCGTTATACCCTGGACCTGATATTCAACAGGATCCTCCACAGTCACTATATTTCTTCCGGGAACATTCATCGAATTAAGAATTGAATATAGTGTAGTAGATTTTCCGCTTCCGGTAGGGCCTGTAACCAGGATTATTCCAAAAGGCCTTGAAAGCGCCTCTTTGAAATCAGCAAGCGGTTCCGGCAAAAAACCCAGGGTTTCCAACCCCACAGAAAGATTAGCTTTATCCAGAGCTCGTAAAACCATCTTGTTCCCATAATTAAGAGGCAGTGAAGATACCCTAAAATCTATTTCTTTTTCTCCCAGCCGTATCCGAAACCGGCCGTCCTGCGGAACCCTTGTCTCTGTAATATCAAGATTTGACATAATCTTAAGCCTTGCGAGTATAGCATTTTGATTTTTTTTAGGAAGATCAAACGCGTTATAAAGCTGTCCGTCTATACGATACCTTATCCTTAATGATTTTTCCTGCGGTTCGATATGTATGTCACTTGCCTTTTTTTCTATAGCCTCACCGATTATAAGATCAACCATCTTAACTATCGGAGCCGCTTTACTCTCTTCCGCTATCCCTGTTATATCGATCCCCTCTTTTTCTCCCATTACCTCTACATCGTCCCCTGATTCACGGGCTTCTTCCATAATAGTCGAAAGTTCTTCTTCGTCTTTAGAATAAAACACATTGATCGCGTCATTAATAGCGTTTCTTGCCGCCAGCACAATCTCAACATCACAACCTGTAACCGTTCTTACATCATCAATGGCAAATATATCGCTGGGATCAGCAGCAACTATTGTTATTTCGTCTCCTATTTTTGACAACGGAAGAATACAATGCCGCCTGATAAGTCTTTCCGATACGATTTCCATCAGTTTAGGATTTAATCTTACATTTAAAATATCGATCGGAGGAATATCCATTTCTTTACTTAAAACTGTCAATAAATCTATTTCAGACATAATATTACTGTCTGAAAGCAGTTTTATCAGACTAACTTCTCTCTGCTTTATTGCTTCCGCTAAGATAGGCTCTAATTCTTTTTCTGATATAAACCCGCTTTGTATAAGAGCTTCTACTATTTTCTGTTTGGAAAAGGTTCTCATTTTTCTGCTGATCCTGTTTTTTTACTTTCAACCGTACTACAAAGCACATCTTCCAGTGATGCTTCTCCCGCGATAACATGTTCTATCCCGTTTTCCCTTAACATGGTCATACCTTCTTCTCTGGCTTTTTGTTCTATTTCAAATTCTCTTGCGCCTCTGAATATTAAATCCTTAATCGCCGGAGTAAGACGCAGACTCTCGATTATTCCTACCCTGCCCTTATATCCGCTATTCATACATCTATCACATCCGACAGGTTTATAAATGTTTATTATTTCTTCATTTTTCAAGAGACCGTATTTTTCCGCTGTCTGACGCGAAGGCTTATAAGGTTCTTTACATTCCGGACACAAAAGCCGTAATAATCTTTGAGCCGCAATTAGCTCGACAGAAGCTGATATTAAAAAAGGTTCTATTCCCATATTCACCATCCGGACAATCGCTCCGCCGGCAGTGTTTGTGTGAAGCGTGCTTAAAACAACATGCCCGGTTAACGCTGATTTTATCGCGACATCAAGCGTCTCAAAATCCCTTATCTCTCCGACCATTATAACATCCGGATCCTGACGCAAAATGGACCTTAAACAACCGGCAAACGTAAGCCCGATTTCCGCGTTTATACTTACCTGGTTTATCCCTTTAAGTTCATATTCTACCGGATCTTCAACAGTCACAATATTTTTTGTCGGATCATCGATATCTTTTAAAAGAGAATAAAGCGTAGTTGTTTTTCCGCATCCGGTAGGGCCGCAGATAAGAATCATGCCATGCGGACAGCTTCCGGCCTCCTTTATTATTTTAACGTCTCTTTTATTAAAACCCAGCCGCTCAATATCTATTGTAGCCTGTTGCTGGTCAAGCACCCTTAAAGCCGCTTTTTCGCCTAAACTGGACGGAACAATAGAAATCCGAAAATCTACTTTTCGGTCTTCGACCTTTACAGAAAACCGTCCGTCCTGAGGTAACCGCCGCTCAGCAATATCTAAACTCGACATGACCTTAATTCTTGATATTATAGCCTGATGATATTTTTTCTGCGGAGAATAAAACTCCCGCAAAGTACCGTCTATCCTATACCTTACTCTTGAGGCATCCTCCATTGGCTCTATTAAAATATCGCTCGCTCCGACCTTGACTGCTTTTCCCAGTATCATATTGGCAAGTTTCACAACCGGGGTTTCCTGTGTTATCCTGAAAAGTTCTGTTGAGGACATGTCTTCGCCTTCGGGAACCATTTCCATTTCAGCGCTTTCAATGTCTTCGACTATTGAACTTATTTCTTCATGCGCGGATCTTTCATAATACTTACGCAAAGATTCTTCCATGTCATCTTCAGAGGCAATGACCGGACTTATTTCCAGATGAGTCAAAAGCTTAAGATCATCAATCGCGAATATATTAAGAGGATCGACCATTGCCACGGTAAGCTGGGTGCCCATGCGTGATACCGGAATTATTTTATAAGAAACCGCGAACTTTTTAGGAATAAGAGCGATAACATCATCTTCAATGTTGAAATTGGAAAGATTAACAGGAGGAAACCCGGCCTCGTCACTTATAGCTGTCAATAGTTCCTCTTTAGGAACCGCGTTCATCTTAACAAGAATATCGCTTAGACTGCCGCCTTTCTCGGCGCACTGCGCCCTTGCTTTATTCAAAGCTTCTTCTGTGACGATTTTTTTCTTAATAAGAATGTCACATATTTTTTTTGAAAGTGATATAGCCATAGTACAGATTGAACCCGCTTAATATTTCTACTCTCTTGCATATATTCTATCCAGCGCATTATGCATAGACGTAAGTGTGCTTATAAAAACTTTAACTTTCTTTTTTGTTATCATCTCTACATCTTCAATAGCTTTATCGTTAAGAGGATTTGACATCGCAATGGTCAAAATATCGCCTATACTATCCAGAGGCACAATACAATATTGTCTCGCCACATTTTCCGGAATCAGTTTTGCCGTTTCTTTTTTAAGATTATAACTTTCCAGCGGAATATACGGAAAACCGTATTGCGCTGTTAAGGCTTTAATAATATCCTGTTCATGCAAATATCCCAGCTTAACCAGAATCTCTCCCAAAAGGCCGCCTTCCCGGCGTTGAAAATTAAGAGCTTTTTCCAGTTGATCGGCTGAAATAACATCACATTTTATCAGAATTTCACCAAGTTTTTTCCCTTTACGTCCCTCTGTCACTTTACACCTGCTTATAAAAAATTATGCTCTTCAAAATCTCAACCTTCAATAAGTTTAATAAGTTCATCCGGATTGGAAGATCGGAAAACCGCGTCCTCATAAGTTATGACTCCTGAAGAATACAGTTCAACAAGCGCCTGATTCATGGTTTTCATGCCTATCTTTTGAGATGTCTGAATCGTAGAATATATCTGCGGTTCCTTTGCATCCCTTATCATGCTTCTAATAGCTGAATTAGCTATCAGAATTTCTGAAGCCAGAACTCTTCCTTTATCATTTTTACGAGGGATCAATTGCTGTGCCAAAATACCCGTAAGAACAAATGATAACTGAACCCTTATCTGCCTCTGCTGATGAGCCGGAAACACGTCAACTATTCTGTTTATTGTCTGCGTGCTGTCAGAAGTATGCAGAGTCGCTAAAACAAGATGGCCGGTATCCGCGATTATCATCGCCTGCTGAATCGTATCAAGATCCCTGAGTTCTCCTATAAGAATAACATCAGGATCCTGACGCAGAACATGACGTAAAGCGCTTGAAAACGAATGAGTATCTTCCAGAATCTGTCTTTGCTCAATAATAGCGTTTTTATTTTTATGAAGAAACTCGATTGGATCTTCAACTGTTACTATATGGCATTTACGAGTACGGTTTATCTCGTCCAGCATAGCGGCAAGTGTAGTGGATTTTCCGCTGCCCGTAGCGCCGGTAACCAGGATCAACCCTTTTAAGGTTTTGCAAAACTGAAGGACAATATCTTCGGGCAATCCGCAATCAGCAATACTCCATATGTGAATAGGTATTAATCTTACGGCACATCCTATATGCTGACGCTGAAAAAAAGCGTTACACCTGTACCTGCCTACATTCTCTATCTCCAAAGAGAAATCAAGCTCTTTGTTTTCTTCAAACCTTTTTATTTGTTCAGGAGAAAGAAGACTGTAAACTATCTCTTTTACTTCTTTTGCCGATAATACGTTACTGTCTATACCCACAAGATCTTCGTCTATACGATAATGCATGGGACGATTCACTCCAATATGAAGATCTGAAGCTTTTCTTTCCGGCATAGCGGCTAAAATTTTTCTTATATCCTCTCTCACTTTTCTTTTCTCCTTTTTTGTTAAAAAATTAGACTTTTTCAAAATAACTTATTTGTCATTCAGCCTGTGTCGCAATTCAAATTCTGTCTTTGCGAGGGCGCTAAAGCGACCGCGGCAATCTCAATAATAATGTAGTTTACCCATAAAATTTATATTTTTATTGCTATTTGAGATTGCTTCGCCCATTTCATGGGCTCGCAAAGACGTTATGACACAGCTTAAATGACGTAAAAAATGCATTTTTCATAACTTTAGTTCAAAAATAATTTTTCTTACGCGTTACACATGTCTTACTCTCCGACAATTGTGTTTTTTCCCTGCGTCTTTGCTTTCTTTATATTAAGCCGCGCCTTTGCTATAATATCTTTAGCATTTGCTCCGTCTATAGGATTTTCTCCTATACCTATACTCACCGTAATTCTGTCTTCCAGAGCCATTGATAGCTCCATTTTTTCGATCTTTTTTCGAATATCCTCTCCCGTGGAAAGAGCCTCTCTTTTGTTCATCTCCGGCAAAAGAATTCCAAACTCATCGCGTCCGGAACGAGCCACTTTTCCGACAGGAAGCATTTCACCGCTTAAAAGCTTCGCAACCATTATTAAGACCTGCTCGGCTTTTTTCGAACCGTAAGAACCCGTATATTTCTCAAAATCATCTACATCTATCAATATAAGCGAACACGGCCGCTGATAATAAACGGATCTCTTGATCTCATCATCCAAACGATCCTGCAAATAGGAAAATGTATACAATCCGGTAAGATTATCCACAACTTCCAGCTTTTTTACCCTTTTCCGGACTTGCGCGCTCTGATATCCCAGGATTAACTCTTTTTCAAAGGCTCTTAGTACTTCTATATCCTCGGCGCTAAAACTAAATTCTCTCCCGAAATTTCCGAAAAGTATGACTCCTACTACAGTCGCGTTAAGTTTCATAGAAAAAATTACCGCATTTATATGACCCAGTTTTTCCCGCAGTTCTTTTTGCCATCTCTTCCGCAACGGATGTGCGTCAACCAGTAGATATTCATTTTTTTTGAAAAGATCTTCTGCCAAAGGAAGTTCTTCTTTTAAAGATTTTACAATCGACTCTTTCCCTGAATTATTAGTAAAAGATTTTAAAACATATTTTGTTTTGTTTTCTCCTTCTTTGGTGAAAATAGCGCAAAACCCGCCGTATAATTCACCTGCTATTTTTTCCGCCGCATAATCAGCTATCTCCTCAAACTCCGCTTCTTCGCTAATAAGATCTCCCAATCCCATTAAATTAGTAAGCGTAAGCACTTTTCTGTGTATTCTCACGTTAAGTGATGCTGTTTCTTTACTGTACTCACGCAATTTTCCGAGATAACCGCTCATTCTTCCGGTCATGGAATTGACTGCTGAAGCTATCTCTCCCAGCTCATCTTCTCTCTCCATCAGAATCTTCGAATCATAACTTCCTGTAGCTATTTTTTTTGCTGCAATCGAAAGACCAATAACAGGCATTATAATGTTTTTTGCCAACAAATATCCTGTAAAGGCTATCCATAAAGTAAACATTACAACGGCTGCCAGCTGAAATGTGTTTTCTTCGGCTTCAAAAATGTAATTTGTCACAAAATAGGTCAGAATCAGCAAAGGAATGATTGACATCAAAGAAAATGCTATCATTAATTTATATCGAAGCCCTTTCTGCTCTACTGACAAAGATTGAAGGAACCCCACAAAACACCTCCTATATATTATAAATATAATTTTCTGTCCCAAAATTAAATAAAACATTAACTGTATGGGACAGTTATAACCTTAATGTATTATTAATAATACATGAGGAAAAATTAAAAGTCAAAATTGGAAGAGAAATAGTAATATATTATAAGAAAGGGATATCGAATACAACAGGTTTGTACATTTTTTGAGGGAGATTGCCGCGGTCGCGTTAAGGCTCCTTCGGAGCCGTTCAAGGTTCAAGGTTGAAGGCTGAAGAAAAAAAGAGATTGACATTTTTTGTGAATAACGAAAAATGATCCTGGAAATGCGATGAATAAGAGCATTGGTAGGGCTTCGCTTCGCTCGCAAAGACGGAGAAGACCGTCATTGCGGGAGCCCCAAAGGGGCGATGCGGCAAACTCCCATCCGTCATTGCGAGGAGCGTAGCGACGCGGCAAACTCGAATAGAAATAGAATAAAAAGAAAAAATAACCACAGAGAGCACAGAGACACTGAGGGAGAAATAAACTGAGACGAGAAAAAAAAGATATTTTTGGATTTTGAATGGCTCTGTGCCTCAGAGACTCTGTGGTGAAAAATCTGGAAATCGGTTTTTAAAAAAGCGAACAGTAGTTGGTACATGGTGAATAGAAATTACCGCGTCGTCGCCTTTGGCTCCTTCGCGCAATGACAAAGCAGAAACACTCTAAGTTGATATGTTGTGAACTGCGCCGCTTACAGGCATGTCCCTCCTTTTCATTTTTTATGTTTTCAGGTTAAGCCTCGATCAACCATTCACTATTCACCAACCAACTACTTCCTTGTATCGTTCTAAAAAAGTTTACACTTTTCATTCACTATCAAATCACCCGTTTGTTGACGGTTGATCGTTGGTTCGTTGACTGTTTACCCGTCAAGAGCCCTTCCCCTTAACCATCAACCAACTAACCGTCAACTGTCAACCGAATAACTATTCACTGTTCAATATTTGTCTGTTATATTCCTGAAATTCTTCTATCAGATGTTCTTTTTTCATTGAAACCAGTATATGCTGCCACGGCAAAGGGTCGTCAATAGAATATGCTTGAGCCGCATAGTTATAAATATCTATCCCCTGGGCCTGAAAAGAACTTTTCCATGTATTAAAATTAAAAAAATCACTCCACCCATCCATTTTCGCGCCTTTTCTCCAGGCTGTATATATCACGCAACTTATTCGGCGATCCCCGCGCGAAAGACATGCTTCCACGACAGACTGTTCCGGATCATGAAACTCATGTTTTATTTTTTTTGAATAACTATTTAAAAATAAGGTTTTAGCATTAGATATTTTAGATATCCCGGCCATACCATACCATTGTAAAGGCGTATGCGGTTTTGGGATAAACGGATTCACACTTACTTTTATTTCAGCCGATCCGCGGGACACTTTATTTTTTAATACCGAAAGCTCCCTTGCAAGCATTATTATCCCCTCAATTTCATTTCTGTCTACCAGAGGAAAACCTACCATAAAATATAATTTCAATCTGCGCCAGCCATGCGAAAAAGCGGCTAAAGCTGACTTAAACAAAACATCCCGGTCAATGTCTTTACCTATGGCCCTGTTTATACTTTTATCAGCAGATTCAGGAGCAAAAGTCAAACCGCTTTTGCGTACTGATGCCATTATCTCAGGCAACTCATAGAACGCTGTATCTATTCTAAGAGAAGGTATTGATATGCCGACTCCCAAACCTTTAAAATCCTGATCCAGGGCCTTCATCACATTTGATAAATACGGATAATTTACACTTGAAAGAGAAAGAAGCCCTATCCTTTCATATCCCGTGTTTTTATAAGTATCCGAACAGATCTTTCTTATCCTTTCAGAAGATCTGACTCTTACGGGACGATTAACAACACATGCCTGACAAAAACGGCACGCATTAGGACATCCTCTCATTATCTCAACAGCCATACGGTCATGTATGATTTTTATAAAAGGCACTATCTGCTTAACCGGATAATACGCATTCTCAAAATCTTCTACAACGGCTTTTTTTATAACAGGCGCGGCGTTTTCATGCAAAGAAAAAAGTTTGAAAAATTTGTCATCAACATATTCAGCCCGATAAAGAGCGGGAACATATACATTATCCAGACATGATAACGCGTACAGCAGTTTTCTTCTATCCATCCCGCTTGTCCGGCATTCTTTGTACTTATCGATAAACCTGAGAATAGACTCTTCTCCTTCGCCTATTATAAAAACATCTATAAAATCACTCATAGGCTCGGGGTTATAAGAACATGTTCCGCCCGCTATTATCAAAGGCTCTTCAGGGCCTCGATCCTTTGACCTTAAAGATATACCGGCGAGGTACAGCATTTGCAAAACATTGGTATATGTAAGTTCATATGAAAGCGAAAAACCAACAATATCAAATTGATTTATCGCCTTTTTTGATTCAAGACTAAAAAGCCGTGTTTTGGCGCTGATAAGTTCTTTTTCCATATCTTCCCAAGGCATAAATACACGTTCACATAAGACATCATCACGTTCGTTCAAAAGATGATACAATATCACAAGACCAAGATTACTCATCCCTATTTCATAAATGTCCGGATATGCCAAAGCAATCTTTATCCGTTTCTTTGAAAAAGCCTTAACCACACTGTTAATCTCCCCGCCTATATATCGTCCCGGTTTTTGGACTTTATCTAATAATTGTGTAATTTCTTTTTTCATAATATTGCTATATATCCCATATACTACTAACGACGAACAACTCCCGACTAACGACTCCCGACTAACGACTAATTCTGCGGCTTATACTTAACAAAAACCCCGCGGCTATAAAAAAAGTAACAGTGTTTGACCCTCCGTAACTTATAGCCGGAAGAGGCAATCCAACCACAGGCATTAAACCTATGGTCATGGATATATTCACTACTACCTGAAAAGCTATTAGCGTTACAACGCCGGCAGCTATAGCTTTACCATAAATATCATCACTCTTATGCAATATCTTTATTCCCCGCGCTATAAATAATACATAAAGCCCGATTAAAATAACGGCTCCTAAAAACCCCCATTCTTCGCCTATCACAGAAAATATAAAATCCGTATGCCTTTCAGGAAGGAACCTAAGATAGCACTGTGACCCATTCAACCATCCTTTTCCAAACAACCCGCCTGAACCTATTGCTATTTTGGACTGCATTATGGTGTAACCCGCTCCTAAAGGATCTAAATCAGGCCTTAAAAAAACCATTAACCTGTTTCTTTGATACTCCTTCAAAAGAGTCCAAAAAAACGGCAGACAACTTAACCCCGCGGCAATTGTAAAAATAATGTGTTTTATATTTTCCCCGCATATAAATAAAATGGAAAAAAGTATCGGTACCAGCACAAAAGCCGTACCCAGATCAGGCTGAAGAAAAATAAGAATTACCGCGGGAGCTATTAGAACAAGAGCGCCGATATAATTTTTAAGACTACCGATCTTTTCCCTGCGGTCTCCAAGAAAAGCAGATAAAGCCAGAATTACCGTAATCTTCATAAATTCAGACGGTTGAAGAGAAATCGGCCCTAATGCTATCCACCTCCTTGCGCCATACCTTTCGCCTCCGAAAAAAAGAAGAAAGACAAGAGCCAAAAGATTTAATCCATAAACAATATAAGCAAAATTTAATATCCTGAGATAATCCATGTTCACAATCACAATAAGAAAAATCATGCCGACAAATACCCATAAACTTTGTTTAATCACCATCATATCAGTTTGAGCCACGGCTGATTTGCTCCATGTAGCACTGTAAATAAAAATTATTCCCAAAGCAGATATCATCATCATTGAAAACAGCAAAAGTTTATCTATCCGTCCTCTTCCTAAATTGATCATATTTTCACCTTTGTATCTCCCAATAAATTGCTTCGCCCTCTCTGCCTAAGCAAATCCGACTCCGGTGGACGACAAACTCAGGACTCGCAATCAGGCTGTGTCGCAACGTCTTTGCGAGACCATGAAGCTTGTCCCCATAAAAATGGGGAATAGGAAACGAGAATGGGCGAAGCAATCTCATGTAGCAATAAAAATATAAATTTTGTGAGAAACTATATTATTATTGAGATTGCCGCGGTCGCTCTCGCTCCCTCGCAAAGACGGATGGGGCTTTTCCATTTGAAATTGCCGCGTCGCTTTCCGCCAGAGGCGGGTAGACTGGACCCGTCCTTCGGCGGGCGCTCCTCGCAATGACGAATAAAAATAAAAATTAATGGGACTTACTCTCTGCTAGAGTTTACACTTCCACAGGAGACCCGTCCCAGTCTACCCGCCTCAGGCGGGACCTTGTTGTCCAAATTTCAAACAACTCTAACTTTCCCCTTTATCCTTTTTTCTTATCAAGGCGGTTCGCAAACCGCCCCTCCTCTGGACTAACGACAAACGACCCCCGACTAACGGCTAAATTATTCCCAGCTCCCTGGCCCGTTGAAATATATCTCTTGCTGTTTCAGCCGGAAAGTATCCTCCCCTGCCTCCGTATTCTTCAAAAACAACAACAGTAAGACTTGGATTATCATACGGAGCAAACCCGGCAAACCATCCGTGGTTTTTTTCCTCTGAAGTTTGCGCGGTACCGGTTTTCCCTGCAACTACTATTTCATTTAACCTGGCATTCATTCCTGTACCGCGAGAATCATTAACTACTTTCTTTAAGCCCTGTCTTACTATTTCCAGATTTTCTCCTGAGATTCTCAGATTAACCTTTTCCGCGCGGTTCATAGAAATATCCTCTATTCTTGTAACAAGATAGGGCTTTACCAAATACCCTCCATTAGCAAAAACCGACATCATGCGGGCTATCTGTAAAGGCGAAACTAAAAGATACCCCTGCCCGATTGAATAATTAACTGTATCGCCTTTATACCAGGATTCTTTTATTTTTTTCTTTTTCCAGGCGGCTGTAGGTCTGTTTCCTTTGTTCTCCCCGGGCAGATCTATTCCTGCCTTAAGACCAAAACCAAAACGTTCCGAAAATTGCGCTATCCGGTCAACTCCAAGTAAAAGGCCCAGATTAAAAAAGTATACATTACATGAATTTTTAAGAGCGCTGGTTACAGACTGGGGCCCATGCCCATTTTTACGCCAACACCCGAATCGCCATTTCCCCAATTCAAGATACCCCGGACAAACAAAAGTTTTTTGCTCAGAAACTATTTTACTTTCAAGCCCGGCAACAGCCACTACTGCTTTAAAAACCGACCCGGGAGGATACGCCACTGCTATAGCCCTGTTTAGTAAAGGATATTGAGCGCTACGCAGGATTTTTTCTCTCTCGTTTTTTTTATCGTTATCAATAAAAATACCGGGATCATAATCCGGAGCGCTTGCCATCGCCAGTATCTCTCCGGTCCCGGGATTCATGGCAACAATAGCACCTTTCCTGCCTTTGAGAAATTCTTCACAAAATTTCTGCAAATCCAGATCTATCGTAAGATACGCATCCCTTCCGGCAATAGGTTCTTTTAATCCCAGAATAGCAATCTTACGTCCGCGATGATCCACTTCAACCTGTTTTCCACCGTGTTTACCCCGAAGATAGTTATCATAATATTTTTCTATCCCATCCCTTCCAACCAGATCGTTTATTTCAAAACCATAATGCCGCATTTTCTCAAATTCAGAACGGTTTATGAATCCTACGTATCCCAGAACATTCGAGCAGGACGATCCATTAAGATATTCTCGCCGGCTAGACACTTCCAATAAAAGACCGGGCTGATTCATAGTAAGTTCTTCTATTGGAATAGCTTTATTAAGACCTATATCAGAAACGATACAAAGCGGAGAATAAGGTTGTTTTCTTCCTTCTTTTATGTCCTTAATTATTTTATCGACCGGAATATCTAAAACCGCGCTTAATGAATCAGCAAGCGATCCGATATCTTTTATGCGATCGTAGATAACAGACACTTTAAAGCATAAAACATCTTTTGCCAGAACATTTCCTTTTCTGTCCAAAATGCGTCCGCGCGGCGCCATCATAGGAACCACTTTAAGCCTGTTTTCCTCTGACATAACCTTATATCTGTCATGCATTGCTATTTGAATATACACAAGGCCTGACAGAAGAACACACAAATTTACGAACAATATCAAACTATATATCTTAATCCGCGTCATCATATAAACTCTGCAAGAATTATCGCAACATTTTTTTCGCATATCGCGCGTCACGTGACGCGATTAAACAAAAATAAAAATGAAAATTAATAAACCCTGTTCCCAAAAAACAAAAATCTTTAGTTTTGTTTTGCGGGGACACCTCCGGGATTAAGATTGGGACAGGTCCGGAATTAATTTCAGAACCGTCCCCATTAACATTAATCCGCATTTCTGATCCTTAAAAATTTATTAAGAAAACAAAAAAATAACGGAGCGACCAGCACTGTAAACACCAGGTTTCTTATATTAGAACGAAATACTGACAAGAAGTTTATCGCGCTGTCATTAATAATAGAAAAATAAGATATATGCATCATGACTATACCGCACAAACCGGCCATAACCGCAAACATCTGAACTGCCGGATTTTGTCTGTTCAACATTTTAGCCAAAAGAAAAGCCGCAACAGCCGCGATCGGAAAACTTGCCAGGCCTAAAAAAAACGTTCCGCCGGAAAAACACCCGTTTATAAAACCTCCCATAACCCCGGCTAAAATTCCTTCTTTAATTCCTAAAAAAACACCTTCATACATCACTACAAGAAAGATTAAATGCGGAAAAAAAGAAATATTTTTCACAGCTTTTACTTGTATCGCGCCGCAAACAACAAATACAAAAAATAGTTTTAAAAATCTTTTCATGATAAGAATCCAAATGTTAGTAAAAAAATTTTTGCGCCGGCCTTTTCAAAACCGGCCCCCCGGCCAAAAACTTCTGCTAAACAGCGCACAAAACTTCTTCTAGTTTAAAAAGATCAGAAGCAGGCTTGATTATCGCGTATTTATATAATCCTGTCGTACTTCTGCCTACTGCCACCACTTTACCGATTATTATTCCTTTTGGAAATATTCTGCTGTAATTAGAAGTCACAACAATATCTCCGTTTTTTACTTTGGTATCCATCGGAAGATACATCATTTTCACCATATTATCCCCTGTACCTGCTACTATACCGTTTATACGCGAATCTCTTAACATCCCCCCGGTCTTAAATCCGGGATGTGTCACTAGCATAACAGAACTCGTAGTTTCGCTAAGCTCCGAGATTTTGCCTACTAATCCCCTTGCAGAGCATACCGCGGAATCACTTTTTACGCCGTTTACATAACCTTTATCAATAATAAGCGTTCCTTCCCAATTATTCGGCCCTCCGGCTATTACCTGAGCGCAAATAGTATCAAACCACATTTTTTCTTTTAAAGCTAAGAGAAACCGAAGTCGTTTATTCTCAGAATCAAGTTCTTTATAATGCTCAACCTCCAAAGAAAGATCCATGATATCTTTACGCAACAATTTGTTTTCTTTAATAAGTCCGCGTTTATCGGAAAAAATATGTGCTGTATTAGAAACGATTTTTGCGGGAAATAATATTATGGCGCGGGAAATTTTTTTGATTTTTGGGAAAAAAGCAGGAACCAGCGTTATTACAAAAATAACGCATAAAACAAATACCCAGAATCTTTTACGGAGGAAAAATTTTTGCACATCGAAAACTATTTTCTCTTGTTATCGTTGAAGTCTCGGCGAAACCGTCAGTTTTTTTAAATATTTCATCTCACTAAGTACTTTTCCTGTACCCAAAGCAACTGCCGTTAAAGGATCATCCGCAAGATGTACGGGCAAACCCGTCTCTTCCGCAATAAGTTTATCCAGCCCTCTTAGAAGCGCTCCGCCTCCGGCAAGGATTAATCCTTTTTCTATCAGATCGGCCGACAATTCAGGAGGAGTCCTTTCAAGCGTTATTCTTACGGCTTCGACTATTTGAGCTATTGGTTCTGAAAGCGCTTCCCGAACCTCTTCGCTTGTTATTGATATCATTTTGGGAAGTCCGGCAACAATATCCCTGCCCCTGACTTCCATCGTAGTTTCTTCCTTCATAGGATAGCTGGATCCAATGCGTATTTTTATCTCTTCAGCAGTACGTTCTCCGACCATTAAATTATACGTCCGTTTTAAATAATTAATAATAGCATCGTCCATTTCATCTCCGCCTATACGGATAGATTTAGCAAACACAATTCCGGCTAAAGATATAACCGCCATTTCCGTCGTACCTCCGCCTATATCAATGATCATATTACCGGATGGTTCATGTATAGGCAGCCCTACTCCGATAGCCGCCGCAAGAGGCTCTTCAATCATAAATACTTCCCTCGCGCCGGCGTGTAAAGCTGAATCTTTCACGGCTCGCCGTTCGACTTCAGTAATACCGGAAGGAACGGCAACAACAATACGAGGCCTTACAAGACTGCGTGAATTATGGATCTTCTTTATGAAATATCTCAGCATGCTTTCTGTTATATCAAAATCCGCGATTACTCCGTCTCTCATCGGCCTTATAGCAATTATGTTTCCCGGGGTCCGGCCAAGCATACGTTTAGCTTCTTCTCCCACAGCCAAAACATTATTAGTTCCGGACTCTATCGCTACTACTGAAGGTTCACAAAGAACAATCCCTTCGTTCTTCAGATATACAAGAGTCGAAGCAGTCCCTAAGTCTATTCCCATATCACTGGAAAAAGCCCCTAAAAGACTATCATATATTTTTGATAGTTGTTGTCGCATAATTCCTTTTTTGGTTTATTATGTTTATAATTATTAATATTTATGTTGTTTGGAAGATCCTCTTAACTTTAGAAATATAACAGAGAAAAATATCTTTGTCAAACATTTTTTCCTCTAACGAACAGCTTATTGCAACACTCTAGAAATAAAGCACTTATAATTTTGAGTGCATACTAAAAATTTTGCGCGCGATTAAACCCCTGAGGCTTTCAGCTTCACAAACAGGCCGAGCAAAAATATCCCTTAGCCCGTCCTTTTAAATTCTACCTCCTCCTGATTGCGCTTAAAAGCTCCTCACCTTTTTCAGATCGCCGAGAAATCCGGGATAAGAGGTCTCCGTACAATCCGTATTTTTAATCACGCATTCACCGTCACTAATAAGAGCGGCTACAGCCATACTCATAGCTATTCGATGATCCCCGAAACTTTCCAACTCAGCTGCCTTTATTTTTCTTGAATTACCCTCAATTATCAACGTCTCGTTTTCTTCCGCAATATCAAGCCCCATACGACACAGGTTATGCTTCATTGTCTTTATTCGATCTGTTTCCTTTACTTTAAGTTCTTTTATGCCTTTTATTACCGTACGTCCCTCTGCCATCAAAGCGGCTATGATCAATACAGGTATTTCATCGATTAACAGCGGTATTTCTTTTTCCTCTATAACCGTACTCTTAAGCTCTGAATATTTAATCTCCAGATCTGCCGCAGGCTCTATTCTTTCAGACATATCAAGTATCCTTATTTTTGCTCCCATCCTTTTCAAAACATCTATCAGCCCCGTACGAGTAGGATTAATTCCTACATTACGGATAACAAGTAATGAACCCTTTACAAGAAGAGCTGCCACTATAAAAAAAGCCGCGCCTGATATGTCTCCGGGAACATCTATATCTCCAGAGTTAAGCTCTTTCACTCCTTTCACCTCCGAAATAAGCCCGTTTCTTTGTATTTCCGCTGAAAAATATTCCAGCATCCTTTCGGTATGATCCCTGGACTGATACGGTTCAATAACCGTTGTTTTTCCTTCGGAATATAAGCCTGCCGCAAGTATACAGGATTTTACCTGAGCGCTTGCCACCGGCAATGTATACTTGATCGGTATCAAAAAAACTCCTTTTCCCCTTATGGTTAAAGGAGCATGTCCATCTACTGCCTCTATGTCAGCCCCCATCAGAGAAAGAGGTTTTATTATTCTTTCCATAGGCCTTATGGAAAGAGACTCATCCCCGGTAAGTACGCTTGTAAAATTCTGGCCGGCAAGGATTCCGGAAATTATACGCATCGTAGTCCCTGAATTCCCAAGGTAAAAATCCTTATCCGGAAGATCAAGCCCTCTAAGTCCATTACCTGTAATAAATACACTATCCCCTTTTCTTTCTATGTCTACCCCCATTAACTTGAAAGCCGCAAAAGTGCGCATACAATCTTCGGCAAAAAGAAAATTCTTTATACGGGTTTTCCCTCTAGATATGGACCCGAACATCACGGCTCTATGTGAAATGCTTTTATCCGGAGGCGGCGCAATTTCTCCCCGCAATCCTCGTTCAGCTTTTCCGATTGTCCATTTCATTGTTTTTTCTCCTTGAGGGTTTTTCTCTCCACTAAGAATTTTATATCATCCGGCATAGGAGACCTGAATTCAACATGTTTCCCGGTTCCAGGATGAGTAAAACCTAAACTCTCAGCATGAAGCGCCTGGCGGTTCATACCATACCGCGCCCCGTATGTCACATCTCCGATCACAGGATGTCCTAAATGCTGCATATGAACACGTATCTGATGCGTCCTTCCTGTCAAAAGTTCAAGCCTGAGAAGCGTAAACCCTTCAAACCTTCCAAGTACATGATAAATAGTCTTTGCGGCTTTACCTTCAGTAAATTCAACCCTCATTTTTTTTCTGTCTCCCGGATGCCTTGCTATCGGAGCCTCGACAATTCCATTGTCTATTTCTACTCTGCCTTTTACCAACGCCAGATACTTTTTTGTGACTGTTCTGTTTTGAAATTGCTTCGAAAGAGAACGTAATGCCCGATCATTTTTTGCCACAACCATAACTCCTGAAGTATCTTTATCCAGCCGGTGCACTATCCCCGGCCTGAATTTATTCGTTGTTTCCGGCAGACTGCCGCAATGATACAGAACCGCGGAAACTAAAGTTCCTTTTTTATTTCCGGCTCCGGGATGAACCACCATCCCTACGGGTTTATCCACTACAATCACCCATTCATCTTCATAAACAACTTTTAAAGGAATATTCTCCGCCTCAAGGTTATTAATAAAAGCCGGGGATTCTATGAACTCAACAAAAACCTCATCATTCTCGCGTATACTATTACACGGCTTAATCCTGTCTCCGTTAAGAAGAACCAATCCTTTTTCAATCAACGCTTTTACATATGTTCTTGAATAATCTTCTCCTATTTTAACTGAGACATATTTGTCCACCCGCATTCCTGCTTCTTCTTCCGCAACAACAAATTTATATTTGTTCATATCGTATTCCGGCCTCCGTACTGTTGAAAATTTTTTACTTTTATTGAGATTGCTTCGTCGCTTCGCTCCTCGCAAAGACGAATGAACCGCTATTCTCCTCGTAAAGACGGTTTTTTTTGTCTTTGCGAACCGTGCGCTATTTTCGAGCAACACGGCAACAGGTGCTTATCAGCGTGTCCCCCCACTATGTATACCTCCGCAGAGAACCTGTTTGTCCCAACCGTGTTTTTGTACCTTAACGGCTATTTTTTTTTATACCATTTTTACGCTTCAAAATCAAAAACACAACGCTTCCGCTAAGAAAAAGTCCGATACTAATCACCTGCGAAAGTCTTATCCCAAAAAAAAGCAACGAATCATCTCCCCTTAAAAAATCAAGAAAAAATCTAAAAATCGAATATAAAATAAGATACATACCAGCCAAATAACCGTCATCATACCTTTTCATTTTCCTGATCGTTATAAGAATCAGAAAAATAACAAATAATGAAAAACTCGAATATAGCTGTGTCGGTATGCGCAATACATTCTCTCCGGGAAAAACAACGCCAAATCCCTTTTCAATAACCCTGCCATAACAACACCCGTTAAAAAAACAACCTATTCTTCCTACTGCCTGAGCTAACGCGACATAAGGAGCTGTCAAATCCGCCATTATCCAAAAATTAATTTTTTTTAATCTTACAGCTATCATCCCGGCAATAACACCGCCTGCCAGCGCCCCTTGAAAGGCCAATCCGCCCTCATATATCATAAATATCCGGAGAGGCTCGCGTAAATAATGTTCAAAATTTATAAAAACAAATAAAAGTCTTCCCCCTATTATTCCGCCCGCAATAACCGATAAAAGACAATCCATAACACTGTTGATCTCTAATTCCCTTTTTCTGGCTTGCCTTATAATAAGTGTTACAGCTAAAAAAACAGCAGTCGCAACAAGCAATCCATATGAATACAAAGTAAACGGCCCTATTTGTAAAATGATACGATGCATTTCTATCCCTTTTTTCTAAGGAAACTAGCCATTAGAATAACAGCCCCGATAGTAATAAAACTATCCGCAATATTAAACACAGGCCATACCCTGAAATCAATAAAATCGATAACATAACCAAAACGTATCCTATCAATCAAGTTTCCTATTGTTCCGGCTATAATAAAACTCAAAGCTATTGTTTCTGAAAAATTAAAATCCCTTAAACTGATATCCATAAAATATTTTTTTTTAGATTTCCCCTGTACCGCACTATCGATATCGCCGGACAAACCCGGCATATAACTTCGCCTGAATATTCTCAGGATAAGCATATATCCGAAAAATAACAGAAATAAAACAGTAATACTAATAAAAAAATATGAATACCCTTTAAAGATACCAAACGCAGCGCCTGTATTATGTACATGCGTTAAATGGAAGATCCCCTTAATTATCGGAATACTGGATCCCTCATCAAGCCTAAGCACTATATAAAATTTAGAAGCTTGATCCAGAATTCCTATGAAGAATATCAAAAAAATAAAAAACACTATTTTCCTGCTGACTTTTCTTCTTTCTCCTGACATTTTATACAATATTCAGCTTGAGGCATAGCCTTAAGCCTTGATTTTGATATGTCTCCCCCGCAAAACGCGCATTTTCCATATACACCTTCGTCAATACGCTTTATCGCTTCATCAAAAGCATACAATCTTTCTCTTTCTCCTTCCGCAAGTTCAAGAGAAAATTCCCTATCATAAAGATCCGTTGCCATATCTGCCATATGAAAAGAATACCCCGAAAGATCTCCTGAAGCGTCTCTAAAAGACTTATTAAGGCCTTCTCCTTTGAGCGATACAATCTCTTCGAGTATTTCGGCTTTTTTCTTAAGCATGTACTTTCTCATAGCCTCAAGTTCCTGTTTTGCAAATGAACTTTTCTGTGTATCCGTTTTTTTGTTAACCATTATGGCTCCTTTCTAGAATTACATCCTGGCATCTTTTACATAGATCTAAAAATTCCTCGCTTTTACCTACTGTTTCACTATAGTTCCAACATCTCTGACATTTTTCACCTTTCGCTTTGTTTACTGCTATGCTTAGAGGCATATCTTCTACTTTTTCAAACTCATATTTATCTCGATCTTTTGACTCTACGGCCTCTGCCTGTGATATTTTAAAAAGAACTGAAAAAAGATCGATGTTTTTTCTCACAAATTCTGCCATATTTTCTTCCTCAGGGCAAAATATTACAGCGGCTTCCAGCGAACTCCCAATCAATCCCTTTTCTCTTTTTAGTTCAAGAAACTTCATGACAGAGTTTCGAAGATGAAGCAATTTTTCCCATTTCACATCCAAATCCTGATCTTTCCAACCGGATATTTCAGTATCCGGCCAATCCGCCATATGAACGCTCTTTTCCTTATCTTTCATCCGAATCTCCTGCCAGGCTTCTTCCGAAGTAAATGGAAGTATTGGAGCGACTAGCCTCAAAAGAATCGAAAGAACGTTAAAAATAACGGTCTGACCGGATCTGCGCTCAAAAGATCCGGCCCCGGATACATATAAAACATCTTTTACAACATCTAAATAAACAGCGCTTACTTCATATACGCAAAAATTATAAATAGCCCTGTATACTTTATAAAATTCGCATTTTTCATAGTGTCCGGTAACATCAGTTACCAGAGATCCAAGCCTGGATAACATCCATCTGTCAAGCTCTGAAAGCATATTGCTGTCATCAACAGTATCCTTACTTTCATCAAAATCATACAGATTACTTAAAAGAAACCGAAAAGTATTTCTCATTTTACGATATCCATCAGCAAGTCTCTCAAGAATCTCGGTTGAAAGTTTTACATCTCCCATATAATCACTGGAAGCTACCCACAACCTTAAAATATCCGCCCCGTATTTAGGCATAATATCCTGGGGGCTTATAACATTTCCCACAGAT
Organism: Candidatus Omnitrophota bacterium; assembly: GCA_043823005.1. Classification (GTDB taxonomy): domain Bacteria; phylum Omnitrophota; class Gorgyraeia; order Tantalellales; family Tantalellaceae; genus JBDRBG01. The sequence goes on along the minus strand of JBDRBG010000116.1, from coordinate 14,362 downwards.
TTTGACATTTTTTTACCTTTTCCGTCAACCACAAACCCGTGAGTCAATACTTTCTTATAAGGAGCTTGTTCCTTTGCCGCCATACTCGTTATAATAGAGGACTGAAACCACCCCCTGTGCTGATCCGACCCCTCAAGATATAGATCCGCGGGACATCTAAGATCTTCTCTCGCTTCCAGTACGGCTTTGTAACTTACCCCTGAATCAAACCATACATCTAATATATCCTGTTCTTTTATAAAATCCTCACTCCCGCATTTCCTGCACTTGAACCCTGCGGCTAGAAATTCACTATTGTCTTTTTCAAACCATACATCTGCTCCGTTCTTGCGCGTAAGTTCGGCTGTTTTTCTTATGATTTCAGGTGTTGTAAATGCTTCCGAACATGAACGGCATTGAAACGCAGGAATAGGAACTCCCCAATATCTTTGTCTGGACAAACACCAGTCAGGACGAACAGCCATCATTGCTCCTATACGTTCCCGGCCAAAGCTGGGGATCCATTCCACTTCTTTACTGATCACATCAGCTATTTTTTTTCTCAAATCAAGATGATCTATCCGAACAAACCATTGTTCAGTAGCGCGGAATATTATAGGATCTTTACATCTCCAGCAATGCGGATATGAATGGCTGACATCTTCGACTTTAACAAGAGTTCCATTTTCTTTCATCTTCTCTATTATCGCTTTATTCGCGTCCAAAACTTTTTGGCCGGCAAATTCACCTGTCTCTGTTGTAAATTTACCCTCGCTATTAACCGGCATAATCACAGGAAGAGAATATTTTTTACCCGTAAGGTAATCTTCCTGCCCATGACCCGGAGCAATATGCACACATCCTGTACCTTCTTCTTTCGTAACATAATCTGCCGTAACAACCGCTGATTCTCTTTCAATAAAAGGATGTACTGCCTTTTTAAAAACATCCGCTATTTTTTCACCCCGCATCTCTTTCAGAATTTCAAATTTGTCTATACCGAATTTGGCCATTAACGGTCCGACGAGATCCTTTGCCATGATCCATATTTCTCCGCAAACATCAACCAATACATATTTGAAATCCGGATGAAGCGCCAGAGCAACATTAGCTAAAAGTGTCCATGGAGTTGTTGTCCATATAATAAAAAAGGTTTCCTTGCTATTAAAACCCTCTTCTGCTTTGAATTTGATATAAATTGAAGGAGAAATTTTATCCTCATATTCTACTTCAGCTTCGGCCAAAGCCGTCTCACATTTAGCGCACCAGTTTACCGGTTTAAGATCCTTATAAATATATCCTTTTTCACAAAGATCAGCCAATACCGTTAAGATATCAGCCTCATAATCTTTAGTCAGCGTTAAATACGGATTTTCCCAATCCCCGAATATCCCCAGACGTTTAAATTCTTCCGCCTGTATTTTTACGTATTTCATCGCGTATTTATACGCTTTTTTACGAAAATCAACCTGGTCAATATCATGCTTGGTCATTTTAAGTTCTTTGAAAAGCTGATGCTCCACGGGCAAACCATGACAATCCCAGCCAGGGACAAACGGAGAGAAAAAACCTCTCATAGTAAAAAATTTTACACATATATCCTTAAGCATTTTATTAAGAACATGTCCCATATGAATATGTCCGTTAGCATAAGGAGGCCCGTCATGAAGGATAAAAACTTTATCAGATCCTTTTCTTTTAGAAACTATTTTCGAATAAATTTCATCCTCTTGCCATTTTTTTAATAATAACGGTTCTTTTTGAGGAAGATTAGCCTTCATAGAAAATGAAGTTTTCGGTAAGTTCAATGTATCTTTATATGTTTTCTTTTTTTCTTGCTGTCCCATATCTTTCCGTTTTCCTTTCACTGCCACTCTCTACCTTCCACCTCTTTTTATGTTTCTGTGGTCCATTTTTCTGGACTTTTCACTTTTTCCTTTATCCTTTTTCCCTTTTTCGTTCGCCCTTGCAAGAGGGCCGCTACGAACGACTCCCGACTAACAACCAACGACTAATCAAACAAATCCCTTAATAATCGGCCTTAATTTATCTTTTGTTTCCGCCGGAACAGCTTCAGCCCGTGTTACAATAGCATCCTTAAGTGCCTCGGAACAACCGCATTCCCACTTTTCCGGCATATTCGCTATTGTATTACGCAGCATAAGTTTAGCCGCTTTTATATTCTTTTTAAGATTTTCCATTACCATATCAACAGAAACATGTTCAACCTCCGCCCCTAAATACCAGCAGTCATAATCCGTAACCATTGCCATAGTAGCATAACATATACCGGCTTCTCTTGCTAACCGCGCCTCAGGCATATTAGTCATGCCTATAATATCCATACCCCAGCTTTTATAAAGATACGATTCAGCTTTTGTGGAAAAAGCCGGGCCTTCCATATTTACGTACGTTCCTCCATCATGTATCTTTAAGTCTAACTTTCGGTTACTTTTGTAAATAAGTTCTCTTAGTTTGGAACAGACCGGATCCCGGAATGAAACATGCGCTACCATTCCGTCCCCAAAAAAAGTAGTCTTTCTTGCCTGATTTGTCCTATCCACAAATTGATCCACAAGCACTACATCTAAAGGCCGTATTTCTTCTTTTAAACTGCCTACGGCAGAAACAGATAAGATCCGGTCAACCCCGAGTACTTTTAACGCATATATATTAGCTCTATAATTTATTTCATTAGGCAAAAGAGAATGTTTAGATCCGTGTCTTGGGACAAAAACACATTCTTTATCTGCTATCTTTCCTATCACAAACTCATCCGACGGTTTTCCAAACGGAGTCTCAATTTGTTTTCTTTCGATTAAAGAGATCCCCTCTATATCATAAAGCGCGCGTCCCCCGATTATCCCGATCCTGTTCATCTAGCTGACACCTCCACTAATTTGTCTCTGCCGATCCGGCCGGCAACAATCGTAACATCGCTTTTTCTTACCTTGTATTTCTTTGCGATAAGTCCTTGTACAGCTTTATTTGCTTTACCCTTTTCCGGCGCAACTTTAACATATACTTTTAAAATACCGTCTTTTTCAACAATCTCCTGGCGCGATGATTTTGGAATAACTCTTATTTTGATTCTCATTATGCACCAAAAGACACTTCTTTTTCTATCCCAGTCTCTGCGCGATCTGATAAAGCACATTAACTATAAAATTTTTCAATACACTAAGCACCAAAAAAGCAATAACAGGCGAAAAATCTATCGCGCCAAGCTGTAAAGGTAATCTTCTAAACGGAGCTAAAACAGGATCACTGATTCTGTTAATAATCTGCACTATTTCATTATATGGATCCGCGTTAACCCAGGATAAAATAATCCTTATCACAAGAATAAAATATATAATATTAAAAAGCAATGAGATCAATAACGCCAAACTTTTTATTAATTCCCCGACAATAAACATATCTTCACCTCAAACAAAGTTCTTCAGCCCGTTTTTTAGCTTGTTTAACGGCTGTTTTAATAATATCTTTCATTCGTTCCGCTTCAAAAACCTTAAGACCGGCTTCAGTAGTACCGCCTTTAGAAGCAACTTTTTCAATAAGATCTTCCGGAGCAAATTTCGTCTCCTTCAATAACAATGACGCTCCGTAAAGTGTTTGTATTGTAAGTTCTTGCGCTGTTTTTACGTCAAGTCCGATTGCTACGCCTGCTTCTATCAATGCCTTTGCAAAATAAAAAAGATACGCAGGCCCGCTTCCTGCCAATGCCGTTACAGAGTCTAACAAGGTTTCATCAACTTCCAGAACCTGGCCTATTCCCGTAAATATATCTTTTATTTCCTGCCGGTTTTTAACTTTATCATTAAATGACAAACATGTAATACTTTCTCCGACAAATGCCGCCATATTAGGCATGACCCTTGCAATAGCTGTTTCTTTTTTTATTTTATCATTTATTGCCAGCATTGAAATACCGGCCATAACAGAAATAATGGTCTGTTTATCTATATACTGTACTAGTTCTTCTAATAAAGAACTAAAATCCTGCGGTTTAACCGCGATCAATAGAAAATCAGAAGACTTGACTAAATCAGAGAGTTCTACGACTTTTGCCTTTATTTTTTGCGACAAAATTTCTGCCTTTTTAATTTCTTTGTCATATAAAAAGACACGATCCAACTCAATAATTTGTTTTTTCACTATACCGCCGGCAATAGCACTCCCCATATTGCCGCATCCAATAATACCGATACTTATATCCCGCATAAAATACACCTTGTATATAATCTTATTATTTAGAGATAGTTACTGGTTAAAATTATCACACTTTAATGGTAAAGTCAATGTTATGCTTAAAATTATAATCCAGCAAACTTTTTCAAAAAAAACAGCTTAAATATTCAGGCGAATATTGACGCATTAAGAATAAAGAAAAGTTTGATTTTCAACTGGCTCTTAGGCGGCTTTTTAGGTCAGAGAGAACTCACCTGTAAGCATCAGAAACACAAACGAGACAGGTGTACGTGCTCAACCATTAAGTAACAGTTTTTAGGGAAAACTTATTGCTTGAAACAGTCTGTCGTCATTTAAACTGTGTCGTAACGTCTTTGCGAACTCATGAAATGAGCACATTAATATTAAATAATAATAACAATATTAATTATAACTAAACTATATTATTGTTTAGATTGCCGCGGTCGCTCTTGCTCCCTCGCAAAGACAATTTTCCCGTCTTTGCGAGCCGTGAGCCATGCGAACGGCGCGGCAATCTCTTTTATTTCTATTGAGATTACTTCTCTTCCCTCGCAAAGACAAAATAATCGTATCTTAAAAATGTTACCCATTTACTGAGCATATACAACAGGTTTCCCGCAAAAGTATAAACCCCGGCTGAAAGTAGGTCCCATTAATTTTTTACAAAGTATCAAGCATCAAAAATACTTATCAATAAACCCCATCACTGCGTTAATACCCCTAGGAATAATGCTTCGGTCTGTTTGAGTTGTCCTTCTTTCTTCTGTTAAATAATCCAAAACACCAAGACTTCCGATATACCCCATCCTGTCCGCGGGAAGATCTTCCGAAGGCCTTACCTTACAAACACCGGTAGAAATCGGGATATTAAATCTCTCTTCTAACGTCTCGATTAAACTATCTTTAAGGCTTCCTTCTCCTATCAGGGATATCTTATTCACCTTTTGCCAATACGGTAATCCGGTAATACGTGAACATAATTCTTCTATTAAATTACCGTTAATACCGTCGTTTTTAAGACAAAAATCCTGCGTCCCTGAAGAAAAAACCTTGCAATCAGCCAAAAGTCCTTCAGAAAAGATTAAAATCTCTGTCATATCACTGCTAATATCAATCAAAGCCGTACCTTCTTCCTTGTCCTCGAAATCAAGTACTCTGCATGCGGATGCAAACCCTGAAAAAATAAAACCGGCAGGAACATATCCTGCGAGAGAAATACATTTGGATAAATTGCTCAAAACAGACGAACTAACAGTAATCACATTCATATCCACGCCTAATTTTACGCCTTCCAAATTAACCGGCCATTTAATATTTACTTCCCCATCCAGATAAAACCCCTTAACCGTGCCATGAAGCACTTCTCTGTTAATCGGAAGTTTTATCGTAGAAGCTATTCTTTTGCATCTCGCGATATCTTTTAACGTAACTTCCCGTCCATATTTTGAAAGAACAAGTATCCCTGAAGAAGGAGTAACTTCTATTGAAACAGAAGTTACTCCCATATAAATATCCTGGATCCTTTTTCCGGTTTTCCCTTTCAGTATATCAAGAACCCCTGATATGCTGTCAACTGCCATGGAAACATCTATTGCTCTTCCTTTTCTAAACCCTTTTGAAGCTCCGCGGCAAAACCCTTCAATCGTATAATCCGAATCTTTTCCCCACTGCGCGGCAACAGCATTTATTCCCTGGCACCCGGCATCCAGCACCGCAAAATATCGTCCCATTTTCCTCCTTTTACAATTTTTGTATGGCCCCTGCAGAACAGCTTATTTGTCTCTGATTCAGCCTCGCGACTAATGAACCAATTTCAATAAAAACATTATGTTTATTGAGATTGCCGCGTCGCTCCGCTCCTCGCAAAGACGTGAAAATTGTATTTTGCAAAACACTTAATTTTTGTAAAATTATTCCAAATAAGCTGTTTTTATCCTATTTCAACGATATTACCGGCTCTTCAAATCTCAAATCAATATAATTCATATCATTCACGTCCATATCCGGATCTATTAAAATTTCTCTTAACACACCGGCCTTTCTTAAAAAATCATCTTCACCCATTTTTATAGTTACACCATTAAGACTGAAAAGAATATTATTCTTTTCCGAAATATCTATATACTCAACTACTGTTTTATCCTCTATTATATTCTGCTGCAAAACTCCTATCAAAAAAAGAACTTTATCCAATACCCTGCTTTTTATCTTTTGTCCTTTTTTAGGTGTTCTCAAAAAAAAGTTTAATCCCCTTATTTCTATAAGTCCTTCCCTTTTTTCCTGTCGGTCCAAGACTATTGCTTCCGAATCTATCACAATATCAGCACTGCTTATAATCGCAACAGGCGTCCTGGTAACCATATCAAATTTGATTCCATTCGGGAAAACCTTACTTACTTCTATATTTTTCAATTCGGAAAAATCTTCCCGGGCAAGCATTTTCACATGATTAAGATTTATACTGAAAATATTACGCCCCGCATAAAGTTCTTGAAGTTTCTTCTCATTTTCTTTGATAAAAGGATAGTATCGGTCATTGTTAATAAAAACTTTTTTCACTTCAAAAAAAGTGCTATTAAGAAAAAAATGGCGCATCGCGAAAAAAATACCTGCCATCAAAGTAATACAAAGAAATAAAATCATCATATACCTTCCTATTGGATTTTCTTCGATAAGTTCAGCTTCCACTCTTTTCTTTTTTTTTCTGCCTTTCGCCACATTTCCTCCTTCATATTTCTTCTATCCTAGTTTGTCCGCCAAAGGCGGATCCGCCTCTGGCGGACCGCACTCCCCTTCGACTTCGTTCTTCCTCGCGATGACGAATAGAAATAAAAATACATGGGACGGGTTTAAGCCTAGGGTTACACTGCTACAGTAAACCTGTCCTGCCCTTCATTCTGTTCGCCCTCGCCAAAGGGCTCCTACTAACGACGAACGACCAACGACGAACGAATTGCATCTATTGCCTTCTACTCAGCCCGACTAACTGCCTCATATAACATTTTAATACATAACCGAGAAAAATCAAATCCGCCTGCTTTTGCCGCCATAGGAAATAAACTTCTTTCAGTAAGTCCGGGAATAGTATTTACTTCAAGAACATACGCTTGTCCATCCGCGTCCATCCTGACATCCACCCTGGAAAAACCCCTGCATCCAAGCGCTCGATGGGCCTTTAGTCCGATTCCCTGCAAATACTTACAAGATATTTCATTCAAGTCGGCCGGAACAACATACCTTGTACTGCAAGACTCATACTTAGCTTTAAAATCATAAATGCCGCACGCAGTTATTATTTCTACAACAGGCAGGGGAACATTATCAAGTACCCCTATGGTCAACTCTCGGCCTTCGATAAATTTTTCAATTATAACCTCCCCGCCAAAAACACGCGCCTTATCAATAGCGTCTGCCATAACACTTTCAGACAGAACAATTGAAAGGCCTATACTTGATCCTTCGTTTACAGGTTTAACAACGCACGGATAACCTATATCAACCGAATTTATATCTTGATCCTTAGACAAAGCTTGATAACCGGGGATAGAAATCGCACTGGTTTCAAATACCTTTTTAGACCTCAGTTTATCCATTGCAAGGCCTGACGCATCCGGCCCGGATCCTGTATACAAAATGTTTTTCGCTTCAAGTATCCGCTGAACCGTTCCATCCTCACCGAACTTCCCATGTAAAGCAATAAAAGCCACATCTATATTATTTTCATCTATCAAAGCACAAAAAGTCTCTTCTTTTACATCAAGAAATATTACGTTAAGCCCTATTCTTTCCAGCGCAAGCTTAACAGCAGTTCCGCTTTTAAGACTTACTGCTCTCTCGTGAGAACTTCCCCCGGCTAGTATGCCTATTTTATAATCTTTTAACAAATTTTTTTCCATAAAAAACTCTTATTCTCCCCGAGATTGCCGCGTCGTCACTTCGTTCCTCCTCGCAAAGACAAATAGAAATAAAAATACATGGGACGGGTTTAATCCTAGGTTTACACTACTACAGTAAACCTGTCCCGCCCTTCATTCTGTTCGCCATCAACCATTCACCAACTATTATTCACCAAACACCACTATTCACTATCCAGTATCTGAATCTCCGGTTCAAGTTCAACTGAAAATTTCTCAAAAACCTGTTGCCTCATCTTCTCCATAAGATCAACTACATCCCCGCTCCCGGCCTTGCCGGTATTTATAATAAAATTAGCGTGTTTTCGTGAAATCCGGGCACCTCCTATCTCAAACCCCTTTAATCCGCATTTATCTAACATCTGAGCGCTTGTATAGTTGCTATCTACAGGATTTTTAAAGATACAACCAAGAGTCCTTTTATCCATAGGCTGTTTATTTAATTTCTCGGTTAAAAAACTCTTCATTTTTTTTCTAATTCTATCAGGCGCATCTTTATCAAGAAAAAAAACAGCTTGAAGAATAATATCATTTTCTTCAAGAGACGAATATCTATAGCCAAATTCAATATCTTTTTTTTCTAACCATTGAATTTCATTATCTCCATTAATAATCATAAGACGCAGCAGCCTGTCGCTAACAGCCGTTTGATACGACGCATTGATCTTTAAGGCACCCCCGACAGTTCCAGGAATACCGATCAGTCCTTCTATCCCGGCAAGTCCATATCCAAAACATTCCGCGATCAGTTTACCTAAAAACACTCCTGCGCCTGCCGTGACATTTGTTCCTTCAATAGAAATTTTTCTAAAAAATGGAACATTAAAATTGACAACTACACCACGCAGCCCGCTGTCAGGAATCAACATATTGCTTCCTCTTCCCATCACTGTAGTTGAAACATTTTGCTCCCGCAAATAACTCATTGTTTCTCGCAATTCCTCCGGAGAAAAAGGAAAATACAAAACATCAGCCCTGCCCCCGATTCCTATTGTACTGTATTTTAAAAGCGAATGGTCAAAAAGAACATTGCCGCCGTGTTTGCCGCATATTCCCTTAATCTTTGTTTTTATATGTTCACTTACCATTCTTTTTTCCTTGTCTCGTCCTAAAAAAGTTTACACTTTTTCTGCACCACTAAATCACTAAGACGCAAAATTTTCAAAAATCTCTTTTTTCTGGATCCCCGATATCAGCCTTTGGCTGATTCGGGGATGACAAAGAAAACAATTCTTTTTCTTAGTAACGCGCGTGCCTTGGCGGCTAATTTTCAGGACAAGACACCTCTTCCTCCTAACGACAAACGACTAATGACTTGCTAGTTTTTTAAGTATACGTCCTGAAACATCTCTGATATCTCCTGCCCCAAGCACCATAACAATATCTCCATATTCGCTGATATCTAAAACCCTGTCAGGAATATCTGCTTTTTCAACAATAGCTGTGTGCTTAAATCTTGATTTATCAATATTCCGATACAAATCTCTAACATTAACCTTTTGCCCTATTTTCTCATCCGCCGAATAAATATCCGTAAGCATAAGAATATCCGCCGAATAAAAACACTCAGCAAAGTCCTTCATTAGATCCAATGTCCGTGTATACTTATGCGGCTGAAAAACAGCAACAACCCTGCCTTGCCCGGAAAAATCCTTAGCCGCTCTTAGTACACACCTCAACTCAGTCGGATGATGCGCGTAATCTTCTATTACTTTCACCCCGCCTTCCGTACCAATCAAGTCAAATCTTCTCCTTACCCCCTTAAAGGTCTTTATCCCCTCAATTACCCGGGAAAGATCATATCCTCCTGCTGTACACACGGTTAAAGCCGCCAATATATTCATAAGGTTATATTTTCCTGCAAGAGAACTTGAAACCCTTCCGCTGAAACTGCCTTTTATTATCAAATCGAATTCTATCGCCTGTTTATACGAATACCTACAGCAAGTAACATCAAAATCTCCGTTTATCCCGAAACTCATTTTTTTCTTTGCAATTCCTGAAACCAGAGTTTTAAGTCTTTCATCTTCACCGTTAAACACTAAAAGCCCATCCGGGGAAATTTCGGAAATAAAATCTCCATACGCGCCGATAAGGTCATCAAAGGATGAATAAAACTCCATATGTTCGCGTTCTATATTTGTAATAACGCCGCAATCCGTACTAATATTGCGAAAATATCCGTCACTTTCATCTACTTCAGCGATTATTATTCCACTCTTTCCGGATCGAGCATTACCCTGGATTTTCTCTGTTTCACCGCCAATAATAACCGTAGGATCTTTCCCGCAATGTTCCGCGATATGGGCGATTAAAGAACTCGTAGTTGTTTTACCGTGCGTCCCCGTAATCCCTATGGAAAGAGCCGTTTCCTTCATTATTTTTTCAAGCATCCGGCCTCTTGAAATAATCGGGATGCCAAGCACAATGCCCTTTTTGATCTCAGGGTTTTCCTTATCAATACAAGTAGACTTTACTATAAGATCTACGTCTTTTTGGATATTTGAAGAGCTGTGTCCTTTATATATTACAGCGCCTCTTTGATCCAACTGATCCGTAAGATTATTCGGTCTTAAATCCGAACCTGTTATTTTGCACCCCCTGGAAAGATATACGCTTGCTAAAGCGCTCATCCCTATTCCGCCAATTCCTATAAAATGTATTTTTTTCATAACATATATTTTGTTCGGTTAAAAAACATCAGGATTTTTTGTTCTTGACCAGATCGATCACTGCCCGCGCGAGTCTTTTTCCTGCCATAGGTGCACTTAAACCAAAAGCGGCCCGCGAAATATTATCACGTCTCGCGTCATCAGTCAACATGTCCCACATATCTTTAGCCAGCCCGGAAAATGTAAGATCTTTTTCCTCTCTATAAACAGCCGCGCCCCTGTTATGAAAATACAAAGCATTTGTCCTCTGATTATTTTTAGGATTAGGATACGGTACCATTATCATTGCTTTTGAATAATAAGCCAGCTCAAATACAGCCGCCGCTCCGGCTCTTGTGACGGCCAGATCACATAAAGCATAGGCATCATCAATCCTATCCAAAAACGAAAATACTTTTCCTTTTATATTATTAGTTCTATAAAAATCCCTTATACTTTCATAATCTTTTTTTCCTGTAAGATGTATAAATTGAATATCCGCATCCTTTTGAACTATCCAAAAAGCTGCCTTAGAAGCTGTTTCATTAAGAAACGAAGACCCCTGGCTCCCTCCCATTATTAAAACGGTTTTTTTATCGGAAAAACAGCCAAGCCGTTTAGCGGCTTGAGCTCTATCCTTTTTCATCATGTCTAGTCTAAGCGGATTACCGGAATAAACAATTCTTTCCGGAATATGTGAAAAATATTGCGCTGAATCTTTAAAACTAACGGCAATCTTGTCCACAATACGGCTTAATATCTTATTTGCCCTTCCGGGAAAATAATTCTGTTCATGTATAATAACAGGCACACAAAAGATCTTTGCAGTCATACTTATAGCTCCTGAGGAATAACCGCCAAAACCTACAACAACATCCGGCCTAAGCCTGACAATAAGATAAATCGACATTAAAAGATCAGAAACAAGTTTCGCGATAAAAACCGCGAAACGAAAAACATTAAACTTCCGGGGCATCGGATTTATTGAAAGAAAAAAACAATCATGCTTACTGTCCCGCAATATCGATTTGTCCAGTCTTCTTCTACTGGAAACAAAATGTATTTTTTTTACCCCTATTTGTTCCAGTTCAGATGCCAACGCAACCGAAGGGAAAATATGCCCGCCGCTGCCGCCTGCCGCTAAAATAATTTTTATATCCATGTTTTTATTCATTTCCATTTAATACAAAATATTACAAAAACTCTAAACCCTAAACTCTAACTAAATTTAAAATTCAAAACTCCAAATCAAAAAATCCGTTTCTTCTACATTATGGTTTTGTGTTTAGGATTTTTATTTCTCTTTTATTTATCCTCCGCTGCGCCTCTGTGTCTTCAGTGTTTTTTTGAACTTTTCCCTTTATCCTTTTACCTCTTTTTTGTTCGCCCTGAGCCTGTCGAAAAGCGCCTATTGACAACCAACGACTAACAACTATCGCTCTCTTCTGTCTTTGCGAGCTTCGAGCCATGCGAGAAACGCGGCAATTTCTTTTTTTCTTTTATCGAGTTTGCCGCGTCGGCCTCTTGGGCCTCCTCGCAATGACAAATGGGACGTTTCCGCTTTTTCCGTCTTTGCGAGCCGTGAGCCAAGCGATCGGCGTGACAATCTCCGACTAACGACGAACGACTAACGACGAACGACTAACGACTAACGACTAACGACGAACGACCAACGACTCTTCAGTCCGCTTCCCTTGAAACATTTAACATAAGTCCTACTGCCAGACAATGACAGACAAGAGAACTCCCTCCGTAACTCAAAAAAGGAAGCGGCAGCCCTTTTGTCGGCAAAATACCCAGCGATACCCCGATATTCACAACAACTTCTATAGCTATCATTAAACTTATACCAAAAACCAGATTTGAACGAAACTTTTCCTGGACCTTAAAAGAGAGCCTGAAAGAAAACCATATCAAAACTAAAAAAAGAAGTATTACGGCTAAAGCGCCTAAAAACCCAAGTTCTTCTCCGATTATTGAAAAAACAAAATCTGTATGCGCTTCCGGAAGATAAAAAAGTTTCTGTCTTGATTCCCCCAGTCCTACACCAAAAATTCCTCCGGAACCCAAAGCAATAAAAGACTGAATAAGCTGAAAACCCGCTCCCTGCGAATCAGCCCATGGATTTGCAAATGTTAATATACGTTTTAGTCTATACGGCTCCCACTTTACGAGAAAATATACTATAGGAAGCATCGGAGTTATCGACAATACTAAATGCTTTTTTTTTGCTCCGGCGGCAAAAAGCATTAAAATTCCCATAAAAGCGATTGTCACAGAAGCTCCCATATCAGGCTCTAAAAGAACTATCGCTGAAACCAAAAAAATAACAAACAAGGGCGGCAAAAAACCTAACCGCAAGTCTCTAAGCATCCATCTTTTACGCGAAATAAAATCAGAAAGATAAATAATCAATCCTAATTTTACCATTTCCGAAGGCTGAAACCCGAAACCGAAAAATCTAATCCATCTCCGGGCTCCGCCTATCTCTCTTCCAATAGAAGGAATAAGCACCGCGATCAAAAGCAGGATAAAAAAAACCAATAATCCCCGCGCGTGTTCTTTTATACCGTTTACAGGAAGGCTCATACCAAGAACCATAAATGATATAGCTACAGCCAGATACAGCATTTGTTTCTTTATAAAAAACGCGCTGTCATCATATTTTATATAAGAATAAACAGCGCTTGAAGAATATATCATAACTATTCCCAGCATAATAAGAATAGTTACTGTTATTAATATTATTTTCGCGTCATTATTCATTGTTTTTAAACACGTTCTATTTTTTTCTTTATCGAGATTGCTTCGTCGCTATCGCTCCTCGCAAAAACGAAACTTGCTCGTTTCCCTTGGCCTTTGCAATAACCAAAAGAGTCGTCCTTGCGAGGGCCGCAGCAGATGAGGCCCGTGGCAATCTCCCCATTCACCTGTATTGCCTAAAAAAGATGACACTTTTTTGACACAAAAATTATTATATACTTACCAGAATTTTTCACCACAGAGACTCAGAGTCACAGAGCCATTTAAAAATTAAAAATATTTATTTTTTCTCTCCTCTATCTATTTCCCTCTCTGAGCCTTTGTGCCTCTGTGGTTAATTTTTGCGTTTTCAGGACAAGACACTTTTTTTATCTATTTTTATCCGAGATTGCCGCGTCGTCACTTCGTTCCTCCTCGCAAAGACGGATGGGATGTTTTCCCTTTTCCCTCTGTGCCTCTGTAGTATCTTTTTCCTTTTGCCTATTCAACAACCAACCGCTATTTTGCCGGAAGGGCAAGCGCTCTGAGCACAGTTCTTGGATGATCGCTCGATCATCCAAGAACTGTTTGAGCACGGGATGTTTGCCTTTCCAGCAAAATACTTTGCTTTTCCTCCTCCAAGCTATGTCAGGACAAGACACCTGTATCGTCCTAAAAAAGTTGACACTTTTGATTCACTATCAAATCACCCGTTTGTTGACGGTTGATCGTTAGTTCGTTGACTGTTTACCCGTCAAAAGCCTTTCCCCTTAACCATCAACCAACTAACCGTCAACTGTCAACCGAATAACTAACTACTATTCACTGATTATCCTCTATGCATGAAAAAACTTCCCGTCTGAA
>JBDRBG010000115.1:0-39890 GCA_043823005.1 Candidatus Omnitrophota bacterium | reverse complement strand
TGATCTTTAAAGAAGTAACCATATTAAAGGCCAACTGCCAATTAACAAGAATTATTGGAATTTTATGCGTCGATTTGCTCAGATCAGGTGGGGACAAGTCTCCGGAATGGGTGGGGACGAGTTACCGGAATAGGTGGGGACGAGTGTCCGGAATACGCATTGTCCTTGAGTTTATAGCAACTCCTATTTAAAGTGTCAATTGTCTAGGTCTGACCCTATAAAATTTTTTATTCTTTCCTTTTGCCTGTTAATTATGAGATTATCGCAAATAAACAGGCCGGGCTGTTAATTCTTAAAAAGTTGACTTGATCGCTTCCTCTGGTGTATTATAGACGCTGATCATGCAAACGTTTGCATGAAAACTGTTGAATTATACAAATAAATAAGCATAGGGAAAAATATTTGACGCCCTAAATGCAAACGTTTGCATAGGTGGGTCTATCTGATTTTTAAAGGAAAAATAATGATAGCAGAAGATACTTTATATTGGATAAGGAAAATTAAAAAAATTAGCCGAATTTTGTGTTTCAGGATGGCGGTTTTAATGCTTTTTAGCATGTATTTTTGCCATTGTGCTGAGGGAAGAGATTATTTGATTTCTGGTATTGCAATTTATTCAAAAATGGATTCCGAAACATTCAGAAAAACTGTTAAACGGGAGTATGTCTGTAACTTGAATAATGAATTGCCAATGCAAGGTCAAAATAAAAG
Source organism: Candidatus Omnitrophota bacterium (assembly GCA_043823005.1). Lineage (GTDB taxonomy): Bacteria > Omnitrophota > Gorgyraeia > Tantalellales > Tantalellaceae > JBDRBG01. The sequence goes on along the minus strand of JBDRBG010000115.1, from coordinate 39,179 downwards.
AGTGTTTAGACAGCTTGGATTTGATGAAAAACAAGCTATAAAGAAAAATTTGGAGTTTTTAACAAATAAGGGAAAAACGTGCGGGTTACGCGATTTTCCGATTTTGATTAAGACATTGAACAGAATGATAGATAATCCGACACCATACCGTATTGGTAAAGTTTTTTCTGTGATTGCTCAAATTTCTAATGGATCAAAAGAATTATTAGTCCAAGATGATGCAGAGGAAGTATTTGTTTTATTTGATTGGTTAACTCGTGAACAGATAGCGCAAATTCTTGAGTTTAAGTTTCATCGGATGAAACCAGGTTCATTTCACTTAGTGCCATGTCTTTCCTGTAATTATTTTTGCTTTGGATGTATGTCCGGAAAAATAAAGGAGGCATATAGAACAAACAAAATAAAAGACATAAATATTATGGCCTCATTTGAAGATATGCAATTATATATTGATAAAGCATTGGAAGGCGGGGTTAAACAAATAGCCTTTTCTGGCGGTGGAGAACCGCTTTTGAATCCACACACAATAGATGCGATGCGATACGCAAAAGAAAAGGGGTTAGATGTTTTATTATTTACAAATGGAAATTTATTAACAAAGAAAACAATAGAATTAATATTGGATATTGAACCGGCAGTAGTTAGGATAAGTGTAAATGCTGTTAGTCCCGATATTTATCAGTTATTTCATGGCATACAAGACAAAAAAGCATGTAAAAATGCATTAAATTCTTTGAGATTATTGTGCCGGGAAAAGCAAAAAAGACAAAAACAAGGGAAAAAGGGAAGATATACAGAAATCAGTGTGGCTGCATTAATAACTCCAATTAATTTGTATGATATTAGGAATGTGGCAAGATTAGTTAAAACTATACATAATGAAAATTCTGGAGCTGGTCCGAATCGGTTAGTTATTAGACCGATGAATAATTTTCCCGGGACTTGTCAAAATTCTCCGAATATGGACGAGATAGTTGAATATATACAAAGGAATCATTCTTATTGGCAGGAAGATTTTAATGATTTTTTCAATAAAGGAATGCAGTTTTCCCGTGATTTTTGGGATCAAGCCATGCAGTTTATAGAAAAGGAAGTTGTGCCTATTTTAAGCGGGACGTTGACAGAAATAAATTTTTCAAAAAAAAGAATGCAAATTCTGAGGCAGCAAAAACGTCCATATGCGGAATGTCTTGCATGTTCTTATGCTTCGTTGGTGGCGCCTAATGGCGATATGTACATTTGTGTGGAACGCGGACTGGATTCTGATTGGCGGATAGGAAACTTAAAAGAAAATTCCGTTGAAGAAATATATCTGTCAAATGAAAGGAAAAAGCGGATAGAAACTCTTTACGATTCAAAAGGATTATCTTGTCCGGGAACTTGTATGGATAATGAATATAACATGATTTATGCTGGGCTTAAGAAATTTGAAAATAAATATCCGGATATATGGGGTTTAGTAAAAGATTTAATTGTTCAGACAATAGGAGAAAAAGCTGATTTTAAAAAAGAGAGAGAACAGGAGGTGAAAGATTTTTCAGAAAGTATTCATGAGAAAAACGTGGAATTTTCGCATATTTTAAGCGGAAAGAAAGTGTTGTGCCATATCATTGATGATTCGCTTATCCCGCAATCTCAAAAAACAATGATGCAGGAACTTGAACAGGATATGCGGAAAGATATTTATAAAGAAAAAATAGTAACATTAAAATCTGATAATTTGGAGGATTTTTTAGTGCAGCTAAAAAAAACGATAGAAGATCAAACAAGTTATTATAGGAGGAAAGGGTATGATGTAGAATTTGGTGTAGCGTGTGAAACATTGGAAGACGTAAGAACAATTCAGAAAGAATTTAATGTTAGAGCGTTAGCTTTTGATGGGGGAGGAGGTAATGCAATACAGGTAGAAGGAATTGTATTAGCTTTAAGAGCTTTATCTTCTGGAAAAATAGATGACCTTAAAGAAGTATTTGAATTTCTGTCGCAAGAAAAACTAATTAATGGGCCTAACGAGATAGATGAATTTAGCCGGAATAAACTCTTTAAACTTCCTGAAGTTGATATGGGAATTTCTAATTTAACTCTCTTTAATAGAATGATCAAGGTGCGAATTAAAGCGGCTGCATAAGTATTTAAGTTGATTAAAATATTTTTGGACAGTATAATAATAACAAACGATTGCATTTTTAGGGAAATTTAGGAGAAGCTTAATGAATAAAGGTTTAAAAGAAATTGCTGGCAAATTAGGGTTGAATATATCGACGATTTCACGGGCAATCAATGTTGAAACTCAACATCTAGTAAAAGAAGAAACAAGAAAAAGAATTTTTGAATTAATAAAAAAAGAGGGGTTTAAACCTAATATAAAAGCCAGAAATCTTAAGAAACAAAGTCTAACAAATTTTAGTCTAATTATACCAATAGGAATAAAGTCTATATTTTATAATGAATATTATAATTCTATTATTAATGGTATTAATAAAGTTTTGATGGGAAGCGAATATCTGCTCACTCTTTTGCCGATAGAAGAAAATTATGAGCCGGAGAACATATTCCAGCTTTTACTTAATACTGAAACTGCAGGATTAATTTTATCGCCTTATTGTAAATATATAAAATTTCCTTTTGATCTTATGAATAAATACACTTTTCCGATAGTTAGTATTGATAATAAAGTAAGCGGAAAAAATATTTACAACATCATATTAAACCACAAAAATGCAGGATATCACGCTGCAGAAATTCTTTGGGAAAAAGGATACAGGGATATTGTTCTTATATCTGATGTTGCGCATTCTGAACACTCAACTCTCAGAAAAGAGGGATTTCTTGAGTTCTTTAAGGATAAAAATGCTAATATAAATAATATAGAGGTCCCTTTTACTTTTGTATCAGGAGAGGTGACAATAAAAAAGATAAAGGAAAGAAATAAGTTTCCAATTTGTATATTTTCTTTGAATGATGAAGTTGCAGTGGGCATAATAAATCAATTAAAAAAGAATAATCTTGAGTGCACAAAAGATTTGAGCATACTTGGATTCGACGGATTATCTATCGGAGCGTATCTAAGTCCAAGATTATCTTCTATGGGCTTTCCTTTTGAAAATATTGGAAGACTAACAGCTCAAATTCTTATTGATGTACTTACTAATAAAAAAGTACAAAAAACGACTATTCTTGAAGCTAGAATCACAGAAGGCGAATCTTGTTAGTGTATTTTCAGTTATTAATAAACTCTCAGTTCTGGATAATATGAGGACCAAAAAGGGGTCTCAACTAAGAACTTTACGGATATGCTTTGCCGGGGTAGACAATCAGTAAGATCAGTAGCAAAAGCTTGCAAAAAGTAGCTTTGTAGTGTATATTAGTACCAGATAGTAGCTAAAAGGGGGTACTATATGGAAACAAAAAACACTATATTGTCAAAGAAAGATGCTAGCCTTATAGAGGATTTAATCGTTAAGTATGGGCGCATTGTTTCTTTTGACCAGGTAAAAGAGGTTTTCAGCAAAAAATATACTGAGACTTCTTTAAAAAGAAGGGTTTCATTTCTAGCAAAACTTGGCTGGTTTGTGCGGCTTAAAAAAGGATTTTATGTGATTGTTACGGATATCGGGTCATTATCTGCAAATGATATTTCTGTTTATACCATGAGTCAGGCTTTAAACAAAGATTCATATGTCTCTTTTGAAAACGCGCTGCAATATCACGGGATGTTTGATCAGATGCTTGCTAGTGTGGGTGCTGTTACGTTTATCAGGGCTCGAACATATAAAGTTAAAGAGATACAAATAAGGTTTTTTAAAATTCAAAAAGAACTATACTTTGGTTTTTCGGAGGAAAGAGCCGATATGGGGCTGGTTAATATTGCTGAAAAGGAAAAGGCTTTATTGGATATACTGTATTTTCGGGCGAGTCAATATTACGCAAGTCTTATTTCGGAGAAGCTGGAAAGACATAAGGATATTATAAATTTTGAACTGTTAAAACAATATGCTTTAACCTTTAATTTAAGTGTTGTAAGAAAGATTGGTTTTTTTCTGGACCGACTGGGGATTGAAACTGAAGATTTGCAAAAAGCTGTTTCCGAAAAAAAAAGCTATAGCAAGATGACAAATAAATCAAAAAACTTTAATGCAAAATGGAGGCTTTACGTTGAAGATAGCGTTATGGAGTAAGTCCGATTTAAGTATTTTTAATAAACGGTCTCTTAAGTATAATTTGGCTGATGCGGAAAAAGATTATTTTCTAGCTATCGTTTCTAAGATTATCTATGAGTCGTCCTTACGTGACAAGCTGGTATTTAAAGGCGGCACAGCTATTCACCATACATATCTTCCACAGGCAAGGTTCTCAGAGGATTTGGATTTTACATCATTAGACAAGTCAATTACTTCGGAGGAAGTAGAAAAGGTTTTGGGGGCGTATGATTTTATGGAAATCAAAAATAAATATATGTCGGAAGCTACTATAAAAATCGAACGGCTTAAGTATATCGGTCCGTTAGGGTTTTCTAATTCGATCAAGGTCGAAATAGATTACATGCAGAACGTGATTTTGCCGGCGCAATTACGCCCCTATAAAAACGCCTGGAAAGTTGATGTAAATGTGAATGTGATGGATATAAGGGAAATATGTGCTGAGAAAATTCGTGCAGCAAGTGGACGCGCTAGGTATAGAGATTTTTATGACTTGGTACTGCTTTTTAATCTGATACAATTCGACATCAAAGAAATAATAGAACTTGTTAAAAGAAAAGAGATTAGAAAGCCTATTACCCAAAAGTCTATGCTCGAGAACTGGAAAATAGCTAAGCAGGAAAGGCAAGGTGAACTGTCTGGCATTTATTACGCGGAAGATGTTAATGATAAAGAAGTCGAAACCTTGATCCAAAAAATAGAAATTAATGTGCGCTAAAAAGGTCTGCGGCAATTTTAATATATGCTATACTTATATCCATGTGGTATGTATATATTTTAGAATGCAGGGACAAGACGCTGTATACAGGGATAACAAAGAACATTGAGCAGAGACTAGAACAGCATAATAGCGGTAAAGCCAGTAAATATACACGCGGACGTGTGCCTGTAAAACTCGTGTATAAGGAGAAACAGCTTAATCAATCTTCTGCGTTAAAAAGAGAAGTCCAGATCAAACAACTGACCCGGGAAAAGAAGTTTATTCTAATCAAACCAGCCGTTTAAAATCCTAACACAATTAAATAGTTTTGAGTTTTCAGTTTTCTGGAAATTGAAGGTTCTTTTTAAGGTGAGGGGACGCAGCTAACAGGGGACGCAGTTAACTGTTGACAATCTAACTTTTTCGTTTTATAATCAATGCGAGATCAACTGTAGGTTGCAACAAAGATTATGAGAAGGAAGAGGTTTCAGGATGCGAATATTTAACAAAATTGTTAGCTTTTGTACTTTAACAGCATTCTTTTTTGTGAATTTAAGTCCCATTCCAATATCTGCAATGGAAATAGCGGTTCCTTCAGGATCTCATTCGATAATTATTCCCGACGTTTCAAATCTTATTACATTTAACGATATTATAAAGGAACTTTCTTATGATGATGTAGATGTGAATATGACGCGTTTTAACAGTTTAAACGCGCCTGTTCTTATTCATATCGGTGACGCGCATGCGAGCCCTTCGGCTCAAAACAAGATTGCTGACATCCTGAAAAATATATCCGAAAAATTTAATGATAAAGGCAAAGTTTTGATCTTTTTAGAAGGAAGCTGTGGTGCGGTTAACTGCGGCATGTTAAAAAGCATTCCGGATAAATTTCTGCGAAGTAGAATTGCCTCATACCTGTTGAATAAAAATGTTTTATCATCCGCGGAATTCGAAGCTGTGACATCTGATCTTGATGTCGAGTTGTACGGAGTAGAAGACAAAGAGGTTTATTTTCAGGAACTGGCCGCGTTCAGGAAAGCGCTTGTATGGTGTGATTTTGAAAATGAACTGCGAAAAAAACTGGAATTTATAATCGCGAGAAAAATCGCGGGAGATCCATATTTAGTGGAAATTAACGCTGTGTTATCCGGAGCCGACAAAAAGATACAGAGAAGTCTTTTTAATACAAATTTTTTGAGGATTATAAAGGCACTGAGTGAACAGTATAAAGAAGACAGAGATGTCAGTGATGCCGATTTTTTTCGTTCTTTTAAATCTCTTGGTTCATGGCTGGAATTAAAAGCTTCGATGGAAGACCTGGCAGTATGCGGGTTTAATGAGGGGCTGGTTCTTCCCGAAGAAATCAGAGAAGAAGCGGAAGATTTTTTTCGTAAAGCAATGCAGTATCCTTCTTTTTATGCTCCGGAAAAAATCAAGTATTATCATGACAGGATTATGCCGTTGTTTCAAAAGGAGGCAGAACCGGACTTTTCCGTTATTTTACAATTTATTTCCTTTTATAGAAGAGGGCCTCTTGCCGGTGAAGATTATCCGTTATTAACAAAACTTCTTCGTGTTTTTGAGAAACTTGCCGCGATAGATTTTTTGTGTTTTAAAACAGATCTTGTTTTATTAACAGCCATGCTTGCTGAAACGGAAAAGGGTCCCAAACAAGAGGCGATGCGACTAATAGCCGGAAAATATTTTCTTTCACAATTATTTAAATTCAGGATTACCAGCCGGGAATTTACGTTTTTTAGCGCGGCAATCAAAACTTTCATGGATGAATTCATGTCGAGGACACCGGATTTATGCATAAGAAAAGCCAGGGAAGGGCTTGACGCGATGGTAAGATTTTATGATATCGCGAGGGTTAGAGATAAGGTTATTGCGCGTAATACTGCTCGTGAGATTGAGAAAAGGGGAGCAGACATCGCGTTTCTTGTTACAGGCGGATTTCATACTGATGGTGTGTTTGAGATCCTTAAAAAGCGCGGCATTTCAACTATATCGGTTATTCCTAAGTTTAAGGGAAAGGATTTTTCTCGGGAAGTTTACGTAAAGTCCATTTTAGATCCTTTTTCAACTCTTGAAAAAGAAAGCGTAAGCATGAAAGAACATCCGGGAGCGGAGCTTAACACATCCGAAATTTTTGCCAAGCCTACCTGGTTGTACGGATTTCACAGAGAAAGAGATATAGCAGATTCCTGGACACAATATGTATTGGCAAGAACCATAGCGAGTGCGAATATAGTTTCTTCGATGGTGAAGATGCGGCAGGCAGGCAAGATCGTGACGCAGAGAGAGTTGGAAATAATACGGAACGAGTGGATCTTAAACTATGACGCGTATCTTAATTTGTATATTGAAGAATTTCCGGGGGAGGATTATAAGGAAAAAACAAACGAGAAGAGGAAAGCTATAGATTATTTTCAGGAACTTCTTACGTATATTTTTTCTGATCTGCATGAAGAAAGCAGGACACTTATAAATCAAACTGCTTCCGAACAATTTGATTATGATTTTTCTATTAAAATCGAATACGGGGACGGAACAGTTACGATTTATCCTATGAGAGACGAACATTCTCCGGACCGTTTTATTGAACTCAGGTTGAATGATAAGTCAAAGATAACTTTGTTTTCTTTGGATAAGAAAAAACCGGGGATACCTTTAAAAAGATCGTTTACATTCAATCAAACAGAAAAACTTGCGCCCCAAAAGATAAAATACAATGAAGATGCGATAAAAACTTATCAAACCAATCCGCTTGTAACAACACCTGTTATTTTCCATAACGAAAAAAAGGAAATAGTTTTCATTAAAAAAGAAGGCAAGCTTTTCCTGCCTGAAAGATATGCCGAAGCCGGAGAATCATTTACGGATGCTGTTGAGAATACTATTTATGGTATAAGCAAAAATACTTTTATTAATGATGTCAATTTTATAGATATCGCGAGTGACCCGGGCAGAGTGAAAAACTGTTGTAAATATTCTTTTGTGGGGTATGCGGCTGGTACAGGATTTAACCCGGCAGGTGCGGAAGCTCTTTCTTCTGAGAATATAAACATGAAAAAAATAGCTCCTGAACATAGAAATATTGTCAAAAATTTTATTGCTAAAAAAGATGTATTAGACAAATCCAGCAGAGATTATTGCTATCGGGCTAAAGAGATAAAGGCGCGTAAAAAGAAAACGATTGGATCGAGGAAACAACGTGTGACATATGAAAGGCACCTTAAGCTTATAGAACAGGGAAACGTTCAGCCAATGGTTGCTCCTGACTTTATTGTCGAGACTTATGATGATACAGGGAATTTTAAAGGTATTTTACTTATAAAAAGAGAGCAAGATAACCATTGGGCGACACCCGGCGGTTTTGCCCGGGGATTTGAATCCATCGAAGAGACAGGGCTTAGAGAGGTTCTAGAAGAAACAGGCATAAAACAGCCCAGGATCAAGCGTGTATTACGGTTAGGGAGCGATCCCAGCCGGGATGAACGCGCCTATATCTGGTCACCGCTTTTTTTAGCTGAGATCCGGGATGATCAAGTTCCTGTTCCCGGTCAGGGAGAAGTCCAGGAAGTTATAAAGATAAAGACATGGGAAGAAGTAGAGTATCTCTTTAAAAGAAAAAATCAGAAAGGCGGGTTATGGGCAGATCATTTGGAACATCTTAAAACATATTTTGATTATCGTAAACAGCTGGAAGCGGAAAGTTTTCTGGCAGGAGAAACAACGCAAAGAAAGAGTTTAAAGAAAATACAAGGCACCTTGAATTATTTTGGTGATACGCTGATTCATTCCGAAGCCAAGCATCCGGGTTCAGTTGTAGAGCATGAAGTTCGCGGGCATATAAACACAGCTTCTATAATGCAGGAGGTTCCAAAGGCATTAGATGTTATGGTAAGGACATTTAACGGAAAACCGCATGTATTGCCTATCCCCAAACCGCTTGTAGAATTGCGATACAGGAATCTTAACGCGGATGACGAAACTAAACATAAATTGCTGTCGACAGAACTAAGCAAACAAGAACTTGTGGCGTTAAAAAGACAATACACTAATATAATCGGCGGATTTGCCGGTTTTGTTCCCGGAGGAATAAACCCGGAAGACAAAAGTAAGATTCGAGGAATTTTTAAAAAATATATTGAGGAGAATGGATTTTCTCCTGAAGATACTCTTATTGTTTCAGGAGGCACAAAAACCGAAGGGATAGAGCATTTTTATGAAGTTGCGAAAGAAGTAGGCTTTAAAACCGTAAATATTATGCCCGGAATTGTTATGGAACCGGATGAGACTAAGAAGTCTTCAAAATATAAGATCATAGATGCTGATTATGTTTATATCGAAGAAAGGGTTTCTGGCAGTAAATATAGAGATGCTCAGAAAATGGAGGTTCCCGGCGGATGGGGATCTGAGACAGATATTTTTAATGAATTCTTAACTGAACTGTTTGTGTTTGGCGGCGGCGGCAGGATAAAAGAAGTTGTGGGAGATTCACTAGCTTTAGGTAAAAAGGTGTCGCTGATAAAAGGGATCCATAATGTCAAAGGAGAAATATGCGAGAATCATACCGAAAACATAATAGAAAAGAGTAAAGAAAATGGCGGGAAAATCTATGAAATAGATGAAGAAAACAGAGCTTTTACTATTAAAAATGAATTGGATCTAATTCCATCGAATCTGATTACTCAGCGGTATTTTCGCGGACATTCGTTAAAAAAAGAACTTTCAAAGCAGGAATTTTTTGGATTAAAAAAACAATACAAACATATAATCGCGGAAGGGACTTTCGCGGGAAAAGGCATTTATGAGGAAGACAGAGAAAAATTAAAAGAGGTATTAAGAACATATTTAGATCAATTTTCCAGGAATGATATCTTGATACTTTCAGGAGGAACGACTGTAGGCGGTCTTAATGTGTTTGTTGAGACAGCGCGCGAATTAGGATTTAAAACTGCCGGAACAGTTCCTGCGATCGCGTTGGACCCGGAATTCCGAAATTCACTGGATATCTGGGATGTGGACTATCTTTATATCGAACAGGATGAACCCGGATACATAGATGAGAGCGAACGCACGCGTGCCGGCGGATGGGGATCTGACACATCAATGGTTGTTAATCTAGCGAATGAGATTATTACTTTTGGCGGTTATGATAATACTGTTCATAAGGTGAAAGAGATATTTCGTTCAGGCGGCAGGCAGATTACGGTTATTAAAGGGGTGCGTAACAGGTTCGGGGATCTGGGCGCGGCAGATGAAAATCAGTTTATAAAAGAAATAATCGCAAAACCAAACGTGAAAGTGCTGGATATTAATAAACCCATCATACCTCAACAGGCCAAACAAGGGATTGAACGTGAAAAGGTTATTTTTGCAACTGACATAGGTTTTGACCCGCAGAGTTTTCTGGCATTGGAATTTATTTTAACGCATCCTGAAAAATATGAACTTATGGGCGTTGTAACTGCGTATTCGCCGCAGGATCTGGAGAAAGTAGATTATGAACTTAAAGCGAAAATTGCTAAAAAAATGCTTATAACGCACGGATATGAAAATGTTCCGGTTTTTTCTTATTTTAAAAAAAATAAGGTCAAGCGTAACAGAAAAGATCCTATCCAAGATTTTCATTATGATATGGCGGGGATCTATTTAAGCAATGAAGAGCTTGAGGCAAGCGGGGTTTCTATGGGGATCAGAAATAATTCTATAGAGTTTATGGAACAAGTTATAAACGAAAACGAAAAAGATATTTCAATTATTTCTGTGGGGCCGCTTACTCCGATAGCCAAAGTTTTGGAACGGGACGCGGCCATAGCCAGGAAAGTCAAACAATTTATTCTTATGGGCGGAGCGTATAATCCGGATGGGAAAAGTGTGGGCAGAGGATTTAGCGGATATAATTTTCGGGTTGATATTCCTTCGGCTGAAAAGGTTCTTACAAGTGACGCGAAAATAATACTTGTAGGAACAGATTCCACCAGACAGGTGCGTTTAGACCAGGAATACATTGATCAATTTGTCAAAAAGGGGACTACCCTGTTTTCCGAAAAATACGCGAAAATGACAGCGGCATGGCAGAAATGTTTTAGCGAAGAAAACACTTTTGCTAAAGGTTTATATGTTCAGGACGTTCTTGCCGCGGCTTATCTCATGTATCCTGACGCGGTACAGCCTGTTATTTTAGAACTTAAAAAAGGTGTTCGTGAATTTATGGGAGATAAAAATTCTCCGGCGCTTTTTATGAGAACTTTACCTGTGCCGGAAATTATGAGCAATACAAGCATTGTAACGCGTATGGATCCGCTCAAGAACGAATCATTATTAGAAGACCTGGCATGTACTGTTTTTAATGAAGAAAACTTTAAGTCGGGATTAATGAAACGTAAAGAACGTTTGTACCGAAACTTTTTCAAGATCAGAATAAATCCTCTTTTAGATAACGCGCACGAAATAAACCAAATAGATAAATGGTCTTTTGATGAACTGATTTCTAAACTTAGCAGAATAGAAACTTGGGGACGTCGAGTAAAAAATCAGTATTATCTTAATGAAACAAATGTATTTAATGAGATGATAGCGCTTTGGACAGAATATACCCGCATAGATCCGGTTACTTTTGAGACTATTTTTAACACAGACGCATTAAAAAACGTTTCTGATAAAAGCCTATACACTTTTATGGAAGAATTTCAAAAAGATTTCGATTTGTTTGTTTCCAGGCACAGAGATTTTTTTGTTCAGAACGGTTATTTTGACGATCTTAGCGAAATATTGAAAAAAGATGTAAAAGGTGTAAGTGAGGTATTTATTTGCTATAAAAGAGAATTGGAAAGTTTTATAAGAGAGAGACTTGAAAGTGATGAGGGCCTGTCTCGCGAAGAGATCACGGAAATGTTTGAAACAGACTTGATGCAGGATACCGGGATGAGTCTTGACGATATTAGACATCGGATATTTATTGAGCAGGACCAAACAAAGAAAATATTGGAGAAAGTTGCCCAAGACTTGGACGCGAAACGCAAAACTTTTACTGATGAACTTTTTGAGGCCATAAATGATGAGTTTGAAGAAATTTCGATAAAAGAAGAGGAAGGAGATGGCCTCGGGCACGAACTTTATCATGATCTGGTTTTAGCGGATGAAGAAAACGCGGGGAAAAATAATTTTGCGGCATTAGAGGTTCTTGCCAAACAGGCGAATAAACAAAAAAAAGGGAAAATTGACAGAAAACAGGCGATTAAAGAGATCGCGGAAAGAATAAAGAAGAACAAGAAGCTCAGGCGAAAATTAAACAAAGTCAGCGTTGATAAACTTATAAATTTGATGGAAAAACAGAACGTAGCAGACGCGTTTGAATCCCTGATTAAACGGTTTGAGATATACACGGTTGTAAAAAATCCTAAAAAACAGGATACAGCCGGAAAAAAGGCGCAACAAAAAGAAAAGAAAACACCTGCGAAAAGAAAAACAGTTGTAACCCGTCAGCAAAAGAAGCCAGGCGGCGTGAATTACAGTCCTAATATGCAGGATACGGATGAACCTGAAACCGGAGATGAAGGGGGCTCCTCAGGAGAAGAGGAGGAAGAAGAAATTCCGTTTTTTGATGATTTTACTGCCCAGGCCGAGAAAGGCGAACTTAATCCGTGTTATTACCGGGATGCGCAGATAACAGAATTGGTTAAAATTTTAAATCGCGGACAGAATTGCAATCCGATGCTTTTAGGTCCTGCTGGAGTGGGTAAGACAAATATGGTAGAAGGGCTGGCTATTGATATTGCGAACAAAGAAACAGGTAGTTCATGGATAAACTCAATGCGTATATTATCACTAAATTTAGCTTCTTTTTACGCGTATTCAGACCAAGCAGGCGCAGGCGCATCTATTGGAGCTTTTCTCAAGAAAGCAAAAGATTCAAACACAATAGTATTCATTGACGAATTTCACGCACTGGCACCGGATAAATCCCAAAATGAATTAAATCAGCAGTTTTTTCAATTCATAAAACCTGCGCTTTCACGTGGAGAAATAAGAGTTATTGCTACAACAACAGATAAAGAGTTTAAAGAATATGTTGAAGGAGATGAAGCGTTTGAAAGACGATTTGGTACGTTGATTCTGGAATCAATGATAGTGCCTGATGCGATTGATACTATGATTGCGATAAAAGATTAGATAAGAGACAAGCACAATAAAAAATCAGAGGACAATAAGAAACATATTGATATAAGCGAAAAAGCCATAGAATTAGCGGCAAGAGTGACGAGCCAGTATCTTAAGAATATGGGACAACCTGCGGTTACTCGGGATCTTTTGGATGAGGCATGTTCTTTGGTGTTTGGGCGGGTAGAAATGGAGCAGATGAAACTTAATAAACTGAGGAAAGAGTTATTACGGCAGTTAAATTTGTTCAAAAGACATAAGAAAAAGAACTATGTTTCTGGAATTAAACGAGCTGAGAACCGTATAGCTATGGCTATAGAGAGATATGTTAGCCAAAAAGAAAACATAAAAAAGGGATTTAGCCTTACTGTTCAGGAAGAAGACATCAAGAATGTGATGAAAGAACGGGGGATACCAATAGGCGAGGATTTTCTTAAGAGGCTAAAAACACTTGAGGCAAATTTGAAAAATAGTATAAAGGGTCAGGATGAATCTATAGCACAAGTGGTAAAAACGATTCGCAGAAATTATTTCAATCAGAAACGAAAAAAACCTTTAGGTGTTTTTTATTTTGAAGGGCCTAATGGGGTAGGAAAGTCTCAGCTTGCCAAAATTTTGGCTAAAGAACTTTTTGGAAGCCCAAAGGCACTTATAGATGATCTTAAAGGCACGGAATTAATGATGGAGCACGAGGTTTCTAAGATTATTGGGTCTCCTCCAGGATATGTTGGATCCGAAAGGTCAGGTCTTTTAGTCTCAAGGGTAAAGGATAAACCATATTCGGTTATTCTTGTTGATGAAGTGGACAAGGCACATGAAAAAGCTCTTATGACATTTCTTGGGATGATAGAGGATGGCAATGTAACAGATCAAAGAACGCAGAAACAGATAGATTTTAGTAATACGATTATCATTTTTACTTCGAATATGGCTAAATCAGGGAAACTTGTTTCTGCCAGAGACGGAGAGGGAATAGAAATTAAACGTAAAAGGCGTTCTGATATGCCGTGGGAATATATTTCAGTTTCAGAAGAGTTGGAGAAAACTTCAGAGGCTAAAACAGATACTTCTATTTTAAATTATTCAAACGATCAGTACCATGAGTTTGTAAAGTTGCTGCTTAAAAATGAGCAGGATAAAAGCGAAGATTTCAAAACTTTTTTAAACAAGATTGGTCAACAAAATATGTTGTTGTTTAACAAGATTAAACGGGAAAATGCCAGAGACATTATAGCAAAGGTGAATATCCCGCAACTACAGGATAACTATGCTGAAGGGAATAATGAATTTCCGCTTGATATAAAATTTCCGAATATGAATGAATTAACCCAGTTTTTGACTGAAGAATTTGACAATACAAACGGGATGCGTCCTGCTATTCAACTTTTTGAAGATATTGTGGTCTCTAAAATTTCAGATATTATTATGGATGGGTTTGCAAAGGTGATGAATCCAGAAACTTTTAGTACAGAAGAAATATTGATTTCAAAAGGCGATACCATAAGAATAATTTTTGATGAAACTTTACAGACAGTCCGGCTTGAAGTTAAGGTGAAATCAGATGAGGAGAAGAAAGATGAGTATTTTGGGGATGTTACATGTAAAGAAGGGAAAGCAATTGTTGAAGGCCTAAGTTCTTTGATAGAAAAAAAAGAAGAAGATATCACTATGGACGAACTTGAAAATATTTTGGAAGTTAAACCGGATAATCTGGCAGAGAATATCGATGGTTTTTTACCAAGAACCGTGTTTGAAGATATTGACATGGCAGAAGAGTTAATGTTATCGGATTTCACGCCTGAGGAGATAACGTCCGGATTGAAAGGCGTGCTGGATGAAATTGATTTAAAATTGCAAGAAACAGCTCCTGGATTAGAAGAAGACGCGCGAAAAAGCATAGCGCAGAGTGTGAAGAATCTGGCAGAAGAGCTTAAAAAAGGTGTGCTGGATCAGGTAACCAGGGCAAATACAAAGTTTGGGACTTTTGATGCGCAGGAAGAAGATGACATGGATAAAGCTGATGAGATAATTGAACAGGCTAATAAGGAGAAGGAGCTTAAGCTGTCTTATAATATCAGTCCGGAAGAGTTAATTGTTGAAGCCAACGCGCCGTTCTATTTGATGAAAGACATGGAAGAGGCATGGAATCATAATTTTTCTCATGGATTAACGGATCAAAATGAAGTAAGACAAGACGGAAGCTACGATGTTATGCTTGCGTTCATAAGGACAGCGATGAATAACCTTGAAGCTAAGATTGCTTATGAGAAAAAAGACCAGACCGTTAAAGTGCGGATGAGTATACCGTTAGAGAATTATGTATCTTCGGGAGAAGAACCTGTTCTGGCTGAAACAGAGCAAGAACCGAGCGTGCCTTCTCGTTTGGAACCTGAAGAAGAAATCGTACCCAGTATTACAGTTAACGGGATAGAAATTAAAAGAGGCGATAGAATTAAAATAAACCGTGGCAGAAAAACACTTTTAGTGCTTGATATAAACGCTAATGAAGAAATCAGGTTACTAACGCTGGATAATGAGAATAAACCGCCTGTATGGTTCCCGAAATATCAGATTACGGATATTTCGTTTATTGCGATAGTAGAAAGGATAGGTAATGATTTGTATGCAGGAGAGATAGTCAGGTTTAGGGATTATGAAGGGAATATGAGCTATGGTGTAATTGTTGGAAAAAACTCAGATGAAAGTGCTTATCAGATAGTATCATTTCGGACAGTAGGAGATAGCCAGCTTTTTTCCGGGTATGGATGTTACATTTATGTATCTTTAGCGTCAGAAAGAATAGAGAGAATAGATGATGATGAAATTCTTGATAAGTGGACTGAATTAAGGGAGCCTATAGAAACTATTGGTATTTTTCCGCGTCCGGAAGAAGGCACAGTTTCTGGAACAGATATTCCGGGTCCTGATGTCCGGCCGGCAAGAGATTTTGGCAACCGGCTTGTAGGTTTATTTGAAGACGAACAAAATAAGAACCTGGTGCGTAAAGCTCTTGACAATCGTGAACCCAGGGATATAAGAGAACAGAATCTCTTATTTTTGTGGGGCATTATGATGGGACAGACAATTAGCGGTAAATTTGATTGGAGCAGGCATCAAGGCGAGGTTGAGTCTTTGTTCAGTGTGGCTACAGACCTGTTTCCGCAGAACAGTGCTTCTTTTAAACGTATTGAAATGGTAAGAGATGTGCTTCTTGTCAAAGAAACCGATGAAATTAGCTCTTTGCAAGAGGACCGTAGCTCTCTGGAAAGTATGGATGAAAGCAGTTCTACAGCTATGGAGATATTGGAGGATTATGAGCCGTTACCGGGAGAAAGGATATATAGCAAGTTTGAAAAAGCTATAAGAGACGGCCTTGTGCGGGAAGACGTGCCGACAGGCGCGAGACTTGGTGATTATTTCAGGATAGGCGATAATGTTATTTTTTTTAACGAAGATCAGGGTAAAGGAGATTCCGGCTGGTTCCGCGCGAAAGTAGAAGAAGTTGGTATAGTCGGCCGGCGGCCGTATGTAAGAATAAGATTTTTGGACCAGCCAAGATTGGACCTTGATAAGATTCAGGAAATAATACCGGGTACCGCAAGAGTTAGAGGAACAGTAGATTTATCAGTGAATGACCAGTTTGTGTGGAAATGGAATCCGGAAAAAGGCAGGTTCAGCGGCGATGAGGACGAAACGCGGCGGCCGGACGTAACTCCGTCAGTTAATATTAAAGGTGTTGAAGTAAGGCGCGGTGATATTTTAGAACTTGAAGGTAATGATAATGTCCCTGATGCTAATTCTTATCTTGTGCTTGATGTGAGCGCGGACGGTATGAAAAAGATAATACAGCTTCAAGGATGGAACGGTATTGATGAGACCATAAAACCTGTTTGGGTGAGAGAAGATGATATTACGTCTATCAGGCAGGTTGCTCCAAGAGCCGATGCAAGTTATCCGTTTAATCCCGGCGATAAAGTGAAGATGAAAGCGCCTTGTCCTCCGGGAGACGGCAATTGGCATTTTGGGACTATTACAGTTGCCGGCGGAGGGATGTATCAGATACTTACGTATAAAAAGTCGCATAATAATCTTTCATGTTGGCAGGGCAGAGGATGGAGCGTAGGATATAGCACGACTGATCAAATGCAATTGGCAAAAGTAACTGATGACGAAATCGTAGCAGGATGGGAATCTGAAGAAGATGATGAAGGACAAGCGGATCAGGAAAATTTTCCATCCCTTCCGGAAGGAGTTTCAGCAATTGACTTAGATGAAGAAAATATACCATACGGAGTTTTGCGCGATGAACTGCCGCATAGACGCGGCGAAGATTATTTTAAGACAGGCAACCGTGTTATTGTATGGATGGGAGGGACATGGGAAATTGGAGTTGTAGAAAGTGTTGATCCTGACAGGGACAGAGTAGGAATATTTTTAATAAATGCTGATCAATCTATAAGCGGAGATATCCGGTCCAAATTTGTCTGGAAATGGAATCGGGGAGCAGGAGATTTAGATGCGATGCGTTTTTCTGCGTTTAGTCCGGAACCCGGAGAAAACCAACCGGTTTTAAGAGGAAGAAGAGCGGCTGAGAGGAGGCAGGAACAGGCAGAGTTTGATCCAAATGAGATTAGATCTTATAGTATTAATCAGCTTGAACGTATGTCAAAACCTAATCAGCGGCGTTATGAAGGATATATTGCTCCCAGGTTAAAAAATATAATCGGAGGAATAGGATCTTCTGATAACAAAGAGAGAGCAGTGAAAATGCTGTATGAGTTATGGAAAGAAACTGGTTCTGATATTACGGAAGAAATTTTGAGAGAGATTGGCTCAGCAATCAGCCATTTGGGATTGGATACAATTCAAAGAAACCCGGATATGTGGGATGAATTTAAGGTATCAATAGGTTCAGCCATTAGGGAAGAATGGTCAAATCTTTATAATATAGGGAGGATGCATAAGAAGTTTCGCAAGGAATTTGATTATGTGATAGTGCCGCTTCTTAAAGGGATAGTAGCAAGAGGTTATGGCGCGGATGTAAAAGAAAAAGCTGTGATTATATTAAAAGATATGTGGAAACCCGGCTCGGAAATAGAGGAATCAGAGGAAGCAAAAGAAGCATTGCAGGAAATAGGTTCGGCAATTAGTAAGCTGGGGTTAGATATAATACAAAGAAATCCGGATATGTGGGATGAATTTGAGGGATCAATAGTAGCGGCTATCCGGGAAGAGTGGGATAGCTTGTCTTGGATATCAAAGATGACAAAGAATTTTCGCGTTCATTTTCAGGATGTAATAGTTCCTATTTTAATAAGGACGCATAAAAACAGTAGGAGTGGAAGGGATATATTAACAAATTTTGCGGATGAAATAGGGAATGACGAAGCAAAAACTTATTTAGCCGGTACAACCAATTCAAAATCAGTGCCGGGTTCTGATGAATTGACACAGGAACAAGCGGATGTTATATGGAATTCAATATTGCGTGATCAAGTAGGGTATTTTCGGTTAAGCAGTTATTCCGGGTATAGCGAGGTTTATAAAAAAGTTATAAATTTTATTAATGAACAAGAGATTTTTTCTGTGATGGCAGGAGACAATTTAACAGCAAAAGACGTGATTGAAAAATATTTTAGTGATATTTTAATTGTTGAAAACATAAAAGCAAAAGGAGAAGTAAAAGGAAGTTCTGTTGGATATTTACCTTATGAAAGTTCCTTTTTTCATTTTGACAAAAAAAGAATAGCAGCATTTCATTTGCAGGATACTATTGAAGCGGATATCCAAAATCCCGGACAATATCTTGCGGTTATGCGGGAAGATCTTTTTCGCTGGTTTAATTACTTCATGAACGTTTATCAGGATGATGTTGAGAAACAAAGACTTATAACGGCAGGGTTCGCGCTCTTGCTTGTGCATGAGACAGGTGAGGCAATAGGCTTCTCTCACCCGGAGATGGCAAGGATCGAGGGAGAAACAGCTAACAAGATGGGCCTTGAAAAAAGCCCGCTTGATATGTTTCTTGAGATGATAGATTTTTCGCGGGAGCAGGAACAAGCCAAAATAACGGTTCTGGAACAAAACAACCTTTTGTCGAAGGAGCATCGAAGTTTACCCGAAAACAAGATGCTGGTTATTAATCAGCATATTATTGAAAATTTTGAAGGTGTACAGCAACAAATAGACCGGCTTTTGTCTTTGGGGTATAAAATTATCATTGAAATGGATGTTCGGTTATCCGGTGATTCTCAGGAAAAATTTATTTTGCGGCATGGATTAACGCGGTATCTTGGAGACAATTTTAAGATTATAAACAAAACCGCAACTTTACGGGATATATCCGCAGGTATTAATCAGGATGTAGCGATTGCCTGTGATATTATATATATTGCTGTTGAAGAAAATATTGGACTTAAAGACATAACCCAAATAATAACAGGTACTGAAGCAATTAGAAACAATCCGTTTTTCCCTGTCCTGCGTTTTGCCGTAAAATTCCTTGAAAATCCCGATTTTGACCCGCAAGGTATTTTTGCGAAAAGAAATGGAAATATCATCTTTCTTCACATCGAAAAGATCCAAATCTCAGAAGAATTCAAAAAATGGCTTAAACAAGAAACCTCCGTAGCTATCGCCGCTTAATTTTACAGTTTGTGATAAGCCTTATGTGTTTAGGGGACTGCTTATTTGGTCTTGGCTCAATAGGGGTGTCCTTTGAGCTGTAAAAACATTTTGCGATTGAAAAGGCGGCAGAACAGGAGTAAAATATAACTTAATAAATTAAGTGAGTTAATGTGGACCACGGTTTAATCCGTGGTTTTTTTTATTGGTCGGGTTAAGGAGAAAAGGCTTATGATAGATTTAAACTGCTATTTAAACAATAAGGCGATTATATCTAAACTTCGAGCGAATACAAAAGAAGAAGCTTTAAGGGAGCTGGTTGACAAGTTTTTTGAAAATATCGCGGAATCGAAACAAAGAGTAACTTCAGAAGAAGTTTTTGCCCAGGTGATGAAAAGAGAAAATTTACAGACAACCGGGATAGGCAATAATTTAGCTGTTCCGCATGCCAGGATAGAAGGATGGGAAGGTCTTACTATAGTAATGGGAGTAAGTGAAAAAGGGATAGATTTCAAAAGTATTGATAATAATCCTGTTAGATTTATTTTTCTAATGATTTCGTCTCCGGATGAACCGTATATAATACTGCAGGCTATGTCGAGTATTGTGCGTTTGATGACGGATCTGGGCATTGAAACAGGGGTTTTAAATGATTCTGCTAATGTACAGCAGGTATTGAATAATTTTCTAAAGAAAGAGATCCAGGCGGATGAATATATCCTGGCGAGTGATATTGCCAGGCCGGTTATGGATTATGTCACTATGGATTCTTCGATAGAGGAAGTTTCCAGGATTATGCATCTTAAGAAACTTGATATACTTCCGGTTGTAGATGAGAAACGCAGGTTTTGCGGAGAGATATCCTGTTGTGATATTTTTGAATTTGGAATGCCTGATTTTTTCAAACAGCTTAATACGATTTCTTTTGTAAAGCATATTGACCCGTTTGAAAAATATTTCAGGATCAAAAAAGACCTTAAGGTCAAAGATGTTTTTACGCGTGATTCTGACGGCATGAAAAGCGACCGTACTCTTTTAGAAATCATTTTTGAGATGACAGTCAGGCAAAGATCAAAGATATTTGTTGTAAAAGATGACGGGACTTTGATCGGGATAATCGATCGATTCTGTATTATAGATAAGATATTATTTTTTTGATATTTAAAACGTTTTTTAACAGCAGTTCGGTCAAAGGAAAATAAGATGAAAGCATTATTATCCGTTATTATTTTTGTTTTATTTTACGGGTTTATTCTCAGCGAGAAGATCAATAAAACGATAGTCGCGATAATGGGAGCTTCTTGCGTAATTTTTTTAGGATTGGTTACGTTTGAAGAAGCGGTCGCGGCCATAGATTTTAATGTTATATTTCTGCTTGTGGGTATGATGACAAGTGTATATATACTTTCAAAAACGGGTTTTTTTGAATGGATAGCGATCAATGTCGCTAAGCGCGCTCAAGGCGACCCATGGGTCATCATGGTTTTACTGTTGACGGTAACAGCTGTTCTTTCGGCTTTTCTGGACAATGTAACTACGATTATAATGCTGGTTCCGGTAACAATTCTGATAACGCAGTTATTGGAAATATCTCCGGTTCCGTTTGTTATAATGGAGGCTCTGGTATCAAATATAGGGGGTACAGCTACGCTTATCGGGGATCCTCCTAATATTATTATAGGATCACAGGCCGGACTGTCTTTCAACAGTTTTTTATGGAACCTGGCTCCTGTTGTATTTATTGTATTTGTGGTTTTTCTTATAACCGCTTTTTTTATGTTCAGGAAAAAGTTTCATGTTCCCGAGAAAATAAGGAAAAGAGTAAAAGAAGCGATACCGCGTTTGGCTATTGTAGATAAAAAGAATATGATACGTTCGCTTATCATTTTTGCTTTTATCTTTCTGGGTTTTTTGGTCCATGATATGATTGACGTAAAACCCGGTATAATTGCTTTATGCGGCAGTATGGTTATGCTTTTAGTGTGCAAGTCAGACAGCGAAGATACGTTAATGAAAGTAGAATGGGGGGTAATATTCTTTTTTATAGGTATTTTTATGATAATATCCGCGCTTGAAGTTAACGGGGTTATGGCCTGGATGGGGGAATACATAATAAGCCTTGCCGGGAACAATCTGTTTTATGTATGCATAGTTGTTCTTTGGGGGTCGGCTTTAATTTCAGCAGTCATGGATAACATCCCTTTTGTGATAACCATGATACCGTTAGTTAAACATTTTATTGTTTTCTTTTCAAAAAACGCGGGCATAAGCGATCCTGTCTTGATAAATCTGCATATAGCTCAGCCGCTCTGGTGGGCATTGGCTCTTGGCGCGTGTTTGGGAGGCAACGGAACATTGATCGGAGCGTCCGCTAATATAGTTATGGCCCGTATCAGTGAAAAGAATAACTATCCGATAAGTTTCGGGAAATTCTTTAAATACGGATTTGGATTTATGGCGCAGGCAATGATAATCTGCGCTGTGTATATCTGGTTGAGATACTTCTGGAGAGCATAAAATCCTGTAGTCTTTTAGGGATTTGTATATGCTCAGTAATTCGGTAACACTTTTGGGGGTATAATCATCTGGTCTTTGCGAGCTCCGAGCTACATGCGAGGAGCGTGGTCCTCCGGAGGCGGATCCGCCTTTGGCGGACAATCTCTTTTTATTCCCACCCAGTTTGCCGCGTCGCTCATGCTTCTCGCAATGACGACAGACGAAGTTAGCAGGAAGTACCCCCTTAAAAATTGTTACTTAATTGTTGAGCGCATACAACGTTGTCCCAAATTCAATCCCACACCTGCTTCTTTTGTGAATGTCTATAATTTTTTCACCTTAAAATTCTCTATACTTTTCAAATTATTTGTAAACTTGAGATTTTGAATATACAATTGGTAAAGATCCAAATGTTTCAGATCAAGTAACAGAGCAAAGAGAGATAATCTTAAAGTCTACAGAAAAAAACAAGGCAGGGGGTAAAAGAGACATGAAAGTATTTAATCCGGGAGTGTGAGGCTATTCCAGAGGAAAAAGATCCGCAGAAATCTTTGAAGAATCAAGGCGGGTATTCAGGCTGTGTCGTAACGTCTTTGCGAGTCCATGAGATTGCCGCGCGCTCTAGCTCCCTTGCAAAGACAAAATTCGGATTGCGATACAGCCGGATTGGAGTATTTCCTGGTTGGTAACACCGGAGCTTTTAGTTTAAACAAGGATTAACATGAAAAAATATGAACAAATACCGCACACAGCAGATCTGGCTGTCAGGGTTTATGGGAAGACTTTGGAAGAGCTTTTTGAGAACGCGGCTTATGCGATGTTTGATTTGATTTCGGAGATAAAAAAGGTGAAAAAGAACGAAATCGTAGAAATACAGGTGAAAGCTCTGGATCAAGAGACCCTTCTTATCGCATGGCTCAATGAATTGCTTTATATTTGTTTTTCAAAGAAAAGTTTATTTTGTAATTTTAGTATAAGATGTCTGACAGATATAGAATTAAATGCCGGGATCATCGGACAGGATATAGGGAAAGATACAGGACTTATACTCAAAGAAATAAAAGCCGCAACATATCATGACGTGAATATAAAGAAGACTAAAACAGGGTATCAGGTAGATATTGTTTTTGATGTATAGGCGTAATTATACAAAGGAGTCGGCTATGACACTGAATTTTACGGGCAAACTGGAAAAAATAGATGATTATAGATGGAAAATACCGGTTCAATATAGTTCCGGCATGAGAGTTCCGGGTATAGTTTTTTCTGACGAGAACATGTTAAACAATATAATCAGAGACAATGCTCTCGAGCAAGTCGCAAATGCCGCGTATTTGCCGGGTATTGTAAAAGCATCTATGGCTATGCCGGATATACACTGGGGGTATGGTCTGCCTATAGGCGGTGTTGTAGCGACGGATATTGAAGAAGGCGGAGTAGTCAGTCCCGGAGGTGTGGGCTATGATATAAATTGCGGCGTACGCCTTATAAGAACGGATCTTTTGTATGAAGACATAAAGGATGAGATAAAACATTTGGTTAATGCATTGTATTCAAAAGTGCCTACAGGTGTAGGTTCTACAGGAAAAATAAAAGTAGATTTTAAAGAGGAAAAACAGATCCTTGTTAAAGGCGCGAAATGGGCTGTTGAAAAAGGATATGGCTGGAGCGAAGACTTAGAACATGCAGAAGAACAAGGCGCTATTAGCGGCGCCGACCCGTCAAAGGTTTCCAACAGAGCTTATGAAAGAGGCAGAGCTCAGTCCGGCACTTTAGGGTCCGGTAACCATTTTTTGGAAATTCAGGTAGTTGATAGGATATATGACCGGGAAACAGCTAAAGAATACGGTATAAGTGAGGGACAGGTTGCAATAATGATTCATACCGGCAGTAGAGGATTTGGGCATCAAATATGCAGTGATTACGCGGCAGGTATGATAAAGCTTTTAAGTAAGTTTCATATAAGTATTCCGGACAGACAGCTTGCTTGTGTGCCGGTGAAAAGTGAAGAAGGCCGGGCTTATCTTGGAGCTATGAGATGCGCCGCGAATTATGCCTGGGCAAACAGGCAGGTTATTACGCATCTTACCAGAGAGGTTTTCAGTAATGTTTTTGGTGAATCCAGCCGTTCTTTAGGAATGAAGCTGGTTTATGACGTAGCGCACAATATTGCTAAAATCGAAAAGTATGAAATTAACGGTAAAAGTCGTTCTTTATGCGTTCACAGAAAAGGCGCTACCAGGGCGTTTCCTCCGGGACATGAGGATATTCCGAAAGATTATCAAAAAGCAGGCCAACCTGTTATTATACCGGGTGATATGGGCAGGTATTCGTTTCTTTTGGCAGGAACAGAAAAGGCGCAAGAAACTTTTTATTCAACTTGTCACGGGGCAGGCAGGCTCCTTTCCCGTGCCGCGGCCAAAAAGGTCACGCAAGGCCGGAACATCGCGCGGGAATTGGCTGATAAAAACATAATAGTAAGATATACAGGCAGAGAAACTTTACAGGAAGAAGTGCCTGAAGCATACAAGGACGCGCAAAATGTCGTGGATGTAGTGCAAGAAGCAGGGATATCACGAAAAATCGCGAGAATGAGACCTGTTGGAGTGATTAAAGGGTGAGTTTTTGTCTGAGACATGCTTGCATAATCCGGCTATACAACATATAATAATGCTGGCAGGAATAGATGAAAAGCCTCTTTAATGGGAGGGCGAAATAAACCAAAACATACGATATTGATCGAAAGGGTTCTATAATGCTTGATCTGAAATTTATACGGGAAAATGCTGATCTTGTTAAGCAATCTATGAAAAACAGGTGTGATGATACCGGCTTTGTTGATAGATTTTTTGATCTGGACACACAAAGAAAAACATTTATACAAGAGGTTGAAGAACTTAAAAGACAACGCAATGAATCTTCAAAGAAAATAGGGGAACTTATAAAACAAAAAAAAGATGTTTCCTTTGCCAAAGAAGACGTAAGAAAAATATCCGATAAAATCAGCGGATTAGATACAAAATTAAAAGAAATTGAAGATGAATTTCGCGGTATTGTGGATAGCATACCAAACATTCTTCATGAAAGTGTTCCTGTCGGGAAAGACGATAAAGATAATAAAATAGTCAAAGAATATGGAAAAATACCCAAACAAGCATTTGAGGTTAAAGATCACATTGAATTAGGTAAGCTGAACGGTCTTTTTGATTTTGAACGCGGCGCAAAGATTGCCGGTTCGGGGTTTCCTTTATATATAGGCCAGGGAGCCAGACTTGAAAGAGCGCTTATTAGTTTTATGCTGGATGTTCATACGAAAAAACACGGATATAAAGAGATCTTTCCGCCGTTTCTGGTTAACAGAAAAAGTATGCGTGGTACCGGACAGATACCAAAACTTGAAGCCGATATGTATAAAGTTGAAGGTGAAGATCTTTTTCTTATACCTACGGCTGAAGTGCCTGTAACAAATCTGCACGCGGATGAGGTTTTTCAGGAAGAAGATCTGCCGGTTTATTATACCGCGTATACAGCCTGTTTCAGGCGTGAGGCCGGTTCATACGGAAAAGATACAAAGGGACTTATAAGGGTACATCAGTTTAATAAAGTGGAAATGGTGAAATTTGCCAGGCCCGGAGATTCAATGGATGAGTTGGAAAAACTTTTACTGGATGCCGAAGATATACTAAAAATACTTGGCCTGCCGTATAGAGTAAGCGCGCTTTGTTCAGGTGATATCAGTTTTGCCGCGCATAAATGTTATGATATCGAACTCTGGGCGCCCGGGTCACAGAGATGGCTTGAAGTGTCAAGCTGTTCGGTATTTTCAGATTTCCAGGCCAGACGCGCTAATATAAAATATCAGCCAAAAGATAAATCAAAAAAAACAGAATATGTTCATACTTTAAACGGATCCGGTGTGGCATTACCGCGTCTTGTTATCGCGCTATTGGAAATACATCAGAATAAAGACGGATCAGTAAATATTCCAAAACCATTAAGGCAGTATTACGGGGCGAAAAAGATTTTGCCGATTAAATAGTCGTTAGTCGTTGGTCGTTGGTCGTTGGTCGTTAGTTGTTAGTGAGGGAGAACGAAAAGAAGGAAAAAGGGAAAAGGCAGAACTCCAGAATCGTCTTTGCGAGGAGCGAAGCGACGCGGCAATCTTTGGAAATAGACTAATATAATTGTTATGATCGAAAAAATTTTCAGAAATTTATTAAGTATTCTTTTAATTCCGATTGTTATCGGTACAGCAAAAGCTTTTTATATTTTTGTTTCCGACGTGGATATTTCCAGCGGGATGTTTCATCTTTTCGAAAGAGGCGTTCTTACATACCTGTTGGTGCATGTTATGGTATTCAAACCTATTTATCTATATGTTCTGGGCCATGAATTTGTACATGTTCTGGCTACCTGGATGTGCGGCGGCCAGGTTTTATCCTTTAATGTAACACCTACAGGCGGAAATGTCGTTACTTCAAAGACCAATTTTTTTATTGAATTAAGTCCGTATTTTGTGCCTATTTATACATTAGTTTTAGGGCCGGTTTTTTTGGCGTTAAGAGCTTTTGGAACGGATATTTCAGTGATCTTTTCCGGATTTGTGTTTTTTATCGGGGTTACTTTAGCTTTTCATTTTGTTATGACTTACGAAGCATTAAAGATGCAGCAGTCTGACATATTAAAATCAGGTATGTTATTTTCTTTTATTCTTATATTTTTAGGTAATCTGCTTATAGTGATGGCAGTATTCTGTCCGTTTTTTGAAAATCTTTCATTTACCGGGTTTATAAAGGAAGCTTCAGCAGGTTCATTTAATAATTATATGTGGATATATGATAAAGCGTTAGAATTTGTAAATCCCGTAAAAGTTTGATACAATATGTAGCACGAAATTAAAGGAGGAGTGGCAGAGCTGGTCTATAGCGGCGGTCTTGAAAACCGTTGTCCCGAAAGGGACCGTGGGTTCGAATCCTACCTCCTCCGCCATATAAAAAAGGGCTATCCAAACGGATAGCCCTTTTTTATATGGCTAGTCAATTGCGGATACCGCAATTGACTGAATATTTCATCGTCAAAAAGCCGCAAAATGAATTTTGCTCCTTTTCTCCTCGAAATATTCCTGGAGGAGCCAGGGCTCCTGCGCGCTTCGCCAAGCTCAGCGCTTGGTGTCCTACGCTTTACTGACAGATGAAAACCAAATTTTTATAAAAATAAAAATTATATTGACAAATATAAAATAGGAATATAATTTAATTAACCTAATGGGTTAATTAAATTGTTGATTGATTAAGTTGTGTGATACAATATAGGTGAAAGCAGTTATGCATGGAAGATATATCTTACAAGAATGGCAGATTAAAAAAAGATGCAGAAGATGTTTATAGACTAAAGATGTCTTATGGCAAAAGAGTGTCTCCTGAGTTGATAGTAAGGAGATTGAATCAAATTTTAGCATCAAGGAATTTGCAAGATTTACAGCAATTGTACCAATTAAATTTTCACGCGCTTAAAGGCAAATACAAAGGATGTTTTGCAATTGATGTTAAGCCAAGGGGAAAGTATCGAATTATTATAAAACCATTAAATGGGGAAATCAAAGATTTGAAAACTATAACTGAAATTATGGTTATGGAATTATGTGTAGACTATCACTGATCGAGATTGAAAAGGAGACAGAAGAATGGAAAAGAAAGCCTATAAACCAAATATAGCTATACATCCGGGTGAAACATTAGAAGAAACTCTTGAAGCGCTCGGAATGACACAATCAGAGTTATCGGATCGAACGGGCCTTTCTAGAAAGACGATAAATGAAATTGTACAAAAGAAAAGTCCTATAACTTTAGAGACGGCTATAAAGTTTGGAGCTGTTTTTGGTATGTCTCCTGATTTTTGGAATAATTTGCAAAGGAATTATGAAGAAACATTGATGAGATTAAGAAATGCAGAAGCAATAGAAGGGGAAGTGCCATTATTGAAAAAATTTGAGTGTTATAATGAACTTGTATTTTGGAAATATGTAGAAAAAACAACAGACCCCAAAGAAAAAGTAAAAAATCTTTTAAACTTTTTTGGAATAAGTTCCTTGAAGTTTGTTCCAACGGTGCAGGCTATAGCTTTCAGACAAACGAAGAAAAAAAAGATATCAAAGGAATCTTTAGCGGCATGGTTAAGATGTGGAGAAATAGAGGCAAGCAAACAAAAAACACAAGATTTTGACAAAGAGAAATTGAAAAATTCAATAAATAGCTTAAGGACATTAACAAAAAAGATGCCGGAAGAATTCAGCAAAAAACTTATAGAAATTTGTTCTTCTTTTGGTGTTGCTGTTGCTTTTGTTCCATATTTCAAGAAAACACATGTAAATGGGGCTACAAAATGGATTACCCCAAATAAAGCTCTAATACAATTGAGTTCGAAAGGAAAATCTGACGATATCTTTTGGTTTAGCTTTTTTCATGAAATGGGACATTTAGTAAAGCATGGAAAAAAGGAGCAATTTGTTGAATTTGATTATAAAAAAGAAGGGGTTTATGAAGAGAAAGAGCAAGAGGCAGATGATTTTGCTAGCAATACATTAATACCAAAAGGGAATTATGTGGAATTTTTAAAGGAAAAAGATTTTTCGATTGAATCCATTAAGGCTTTTGCAGAAAAATTAGATATTGCTTCTAGTATAGTTGCTGGGCGATTATCATATGATACCGGGGAGTGGAAAAGATGGTCAAGGCTAAGAAAAAGATTAGAATTTAAACGAGAGAAGACATAGAAAGAAATTAATTTAATAAAGTATTTATCTTGAAATAGCTTGATTGATATGAATTAAACAAATCTTGCGAAAAAGATAGGGGCTGACTGAATATTTCATCGTCAAAAAGGACAAAAACAAGTTTTTGTCCTTTTTTTCTCGAAATATTCTCGGAGGAGTTAGGGCCCTTGCGTGCTATGTCGTGTTGTCGTGTTTTGGGGGTTACATGATATGTGATCGAAGTTGACAGGGAGACAATTACCCGCGCAATTCGTATAAGCTAAAGTGATAATAGGAGAATCGCTTATTATCATTTCATGGCTTAAGTGATAATAAGATTGAGGACACGCGGATTTAACGCCAAGATAGGTGAAAATCGATCAAAATTCCGCAAATATTGATTATTTTGTTGTGTTTACTGGGCAAAATAAGTATTAAATTTTAATTTTGTTGTACTTCTCATTTTTCTCAACTCCTGTTGTCAAATACGTAGAATATGATGGTTTTAGGATGAGATAAAAATAACTATTGACAAAATAATGTTGAAATGGTATTATTTTATTGTTTGTGAAGTCAAAAATATATCGAATACGAGTAATATAGGAGAACAAAATGATTCATTCTTTTACTTTTAAGAACTTTTGTTCCTTTTCCGAAGAGTCAACAATGAGTTTTGAGGATATTCGTAAAGGGCGAGAAACTCAGAGTAACATGTTTGCCGATAGCCCGGCCGGTGTTCATTTAAGTAAAATTACAACGGTTATCGGGCCGAACGCTTCAGGAAAAACTAACGCGTTAAAAGCGCTAGCTTTTGTGAGTTGGTTTGTCCGGAACTCTTTTGTCGGACTAGAAGGGGAAAAGGAAAAAATACCAGTTGATAATTTTGCTTTTTCAGAGCAAAAAGAAAATCCTTCGGAGTTTGACATAGTGCTCGAGCATAAAGCAGAGATATATAAGTACGTTCTATATTTATGCCAGACGCATGTTATTAAGGAAGAATTGCATAAAAAAGATAAAAAGACAAATCATTTTAATTATCTGTTTAAGAGGACCTGGAACGAAACGATTCAAAAATCAGAAATATCCCAACGCATTAATTTAAAAACAGAAGTTGTGAAAGAAATTTTAAGGAAAAATGTTTCCCTTATCGCGGCATCTGTAGCTATAAAAAATGATGTTCTTTCTGATATAGCGTCTTTTTGGATAAAGATCAACAGTAATGTGAACCGTACGGGAAAATCCTGGGATACTTCTTCTCTTGGGGAACAAGGTCTTTTTCAGGCGGCGGAAGAATACAATAAAAATAAGAATTTATTCGAAAAAGCGGTTAACTTCTTAAAGGATATTGATCTTGGCTTAGAGGATATAGGGATTCGAGAAGGTGAAGCTCAGAATAGTACAACAGGTGAAACAAAAAAAATATATCTGCCCTATGGAGTTCATTTGGTTAATGGCAAAAAATATCCGCTTCCTTTCGCCTTTGAATCGAGCGGAACAAAGAATATGTTTGTTTTGCTGCATTTTCTATTACCCGCGATTGAGCTTGGAGGAATAGCGATAATAGATGAATTAGAGATCGACCTGCATCCGCATACTTTGCCAAGGATTATAGAATTATTTGGCAACCCAGCGACAAATCCTAAAAATACACAGTTAATATTTACAACTCATTCGCTTGAAATATTGAGCCACTTAGAAAAAGAACAAGTGATTTTAGTGGAAAAGAATAAAGAGTGCAAAAGTGAAATGTACAGATTGGATGAGTTGAAAGGAATACGCCGGGACGATAATATTTACGCGAAATATATGGCTGGCGCTTACGGCGCGGTACCAAACATTTAAAAGGAGATTGTATGGTAGTCAAGCGCAAAAGACCGGTCAGGCGAACTAAGAAAACAATTCTAATTGTAGGCGAAGGCTCAACTGAAAAAGCTTTTTTGCGATATGTGAAAGAACTATATATAACGAGAGATATGGACATTTCTGTAAATGTTGAATGTGGTTCAGGAGGATCTCCGCGCAATGTTGTGGAAAAAGCTATCAGGTTGCGCGGGAGCAGAGGATATGATAAATGTTTTGTTTTAATCGACTCGGATATACCATTAAAAGCTGATAAGAAGTTACTTTCTCGAATGAAACGGAAGCCAAAAATAGAAATATTGAAATCAACGCCCTGCATAGAGGGTTTGTTGTTATCTGTTTTGGATAATCTCGGAAACAATAGTAGCGATCAATGCAAAAGTATATTTGAAACAACGTATTTAGCGCCGGATAAAAAGACAGAAAAACGATCATATGAACGGTTATTCTCAAAAGAAAAGCTCAATGAAAAAAGAAGCCAGGTTAACGAGTTAAATAATATTTTGAAAGCTATGGGGGTATGACAAAAGCAAAAAAACTGTTAAAAAAAGGTGCTCGGAGCTTAAGTAATTCAGAGCTTCTGGCGATTCTTTTACGTACTTGAACGCGCGGCGTGAGCGCGATTGATCTTGCACGGGATGTCTTAAAGAAATTTAGTACGTTTAGAAACATGACGCATACAGACGCACGTGACTGGAAAGACTTTAAGGGATTGGGCGCGGCAAAACTGGCACATATTCAGTCTGCTCTTGAAATCGGAAGGCGGTTTCGCGAGGATGAAGTTAGCATCGGCAAACAAAAGATTAAATCCGCGAAAGACATAGTGGATATCGTAATGCCGCAAATGAGAGACCTTAAGACCGAAGTGTTCAAAGTTGTTTATTTGGACAGTAATAATCGAATAATCGATATCACAAACGCGGCCGCAGGCACAGTTAATAAAGCAATGCCGATTGTGCGTGAGATCATCCATTCAGCCCTGCAGAAATTCGCGGTATCCATTGTCTGCGCGCACAATCATCCAAGCGCGAATATTACGCCAAGTGTGCAGGATAAGAATTTTACTAAAGAATTAAGCTCTGCCGGTAAACTGATGGAAATAAAATTAATCGATCATATCATTATCGGGGATAACAGCTATTATAGTTTTTCGGATGAAGGTGAATTATAGAATGAATCGAAAATTTGGAGAACATTTTGGATAAGATTTTAGATAATAGAAAGAAAGGCAAGGTTGGGGAAGCTCTCAAAGAGCATATAGTGCAAGGATCTAAACTTTCCTTTATATCATCATGTTTTACGATTTATGCGTTCAAAGAACTTAAGAAAGAGCTTCAAAAAGCTGAAAACTTAAGGTTTCTTTTCATTGAACCCACTTTTATTCAAAACAAACCTTCCGAAAGCAGAGAATATTATATCGGACGTGATGAACGAGAGAAGAGTATTTCGGGAAGTGAGTTTGAGCTTAGACTTAAAAATGATCTCAATCAGTCGAGCATTGCTCGTGAATGCGCTGATTGGATACAGAAAAAAGTTGCTCTGCGTTCACTCAAAGACTCGACAATTGCTCCAGTTAAACTTTATCACATTTATGCTCAGGAAGGACAACAAACCGCGATACACGGAAACTCTGATTTTACGGCTGAAGGTCTTGGGTTCACATCTTCCGCGAAATTGAATGTAAACACATTAACTAATGAGCAGGAAACAACAAAAGGTTTGCTATCCTTTTTTGATGAAATTTGGGGGAACCCGCAATTAGTTGAAGATGTAAAGGAGGAAGTTCTTTCCAGAATCTTAAGTTTGTATAAAGAAAATTCTCCGGAATTTATATATTTTGTAACGTTGTACAATATTTTCAAAGACTATCTTGAAAATTTGGAAGAGGGCAATATAGTCAAAATACGAACAGGATTTAAAAACACAGTTGTATGGAACCGGCTTTATAAATTTCAGAAAGACGGTGTGTTGGGAGCGATTGATAAGTTGGAAAAATATAACGGATGTATTATCGCGGATAGCGTAGGTTTGGGGAAAACTTTTGAAGCTCTCGCCGTGGTGAAATATTATGAATTAAGAAATTGCCGTATATTGGTATTATGTCCCAAAAAGCTTCGGGAAAACTGGACTATTTATACGATAAATGACAAACGTAATATTTTGGCTGATGACCGCTTTGGGTATGATGTTCTAAATCATACGGATTTAAGCCGATACGCGGGTTCTTCGGGAGAGATAAATTTAGAAACCTTGAATTGGAGTAATTATGATCTCATTGTTATAGACGAATCTCATAACTTCAGGAATAATGATCCGCGGAAAGACAGAGAAACCCGCTATAGCCGATTAATGAATCAAATCATTAAACAAGGTGTTAAGACAAAAGTTCTTATGCTTTCCGCCACTCCTGTAAACAATCGTATGATGGATCTCAAGAATCAGGTGTTTTTTATTACCGAAGGCAAAGACGATGCTTTTGATGAAGCCGGCATTACAAGCATTGAGCAGACTCTTAAAAAAGCGCAGACTATTTTTAACAGGTGGAGCACGCTATCGGGCAGAAAAAGAACACTTGATGCGTTTCTTGAGATGGTAAATTTCGATTATTTTAAATTGCTTGATACTATAACGATCGCACGGTCAAGAAAACATATCGAAAAATACTATAACATAGAAGAGGTCGGCAAGTTTCCCGATAGATTAAAACCGATTAATATAAAAACAGAAATAGATTCTGAAGCGTCTTTTCCGCCTTTAGAGGACGTAAATAAAACGATAAGACGTTTGACCTTGGGGGCATATTCACCTTTGC
Source organism: Candidatus Omnitrophota bacterium (assembly GCA_043823005.1). Lineage (GTDB taxonomy): Bacteria > Omnitrophota > Gorgyraeia > Tantalellales > Tantalellaceae > JBDRBG01. The sequence goes on along the minus strand of JBDRBG010000115.1, from coordinate 5,562 downwards.
GCTATGTTCGAATGGACAAACAGGAGGAATATAGCGAAAAATATGACATGTATGTACAGGAAGGACGATCCAGATTCAGGCAAATTGACAGAGAAACGCAACTGATACATCTTATGCGTGTGAATATACTTAAACGGATGGAAAGTTCCATATATTCTTTTGGCATTACGGTGCATAATGTTTTGAAACAGATTAATAGACTATTGGAAAAAATAGATAAAGGAGATTCTTTCATCGATGAGGAGCTTGATATAAGAGATATCAATATTGAAGATGAAGAGCTTGAGGATAAGCTTATAGGCAATAAGGTTAAAGTTCTGTTGCAGGATATCGACGTTGTTAAGTGGAAACAAGATTTGGAATATGACCAAAATTTACTTAAACAACTTCTAAATGAGGCCGAAAAAATTTCGCCCAAGCGGGATGTGAAACTCTCGGAACTCAAAAGACTAATGATAGAAAAGTATAAGAATCCGATAAATGACGGAAATAAAAAAATACTTATCTTTTCAGCTTTTGCTGATACCGCTAACTATTTGTATAAAAATCTTTCCGAATGGATACTTAAAGAATTCGGATTACACAGCGCGATTGTTACCGGAACGGGAACTAATAAAACAACAGCGCCGTTAAAACGAAGAGAGTTTAGCGCGATATTGACATATTTCTCGCCATTATCAAAAGAAAAACTTACGATATATCCGGACGATGATATTGTTATTGATGTATTGATTGGAACAGATTGCATCTCAGAAGGGCAAAATCTTCAGGATTGTGATTATGTTGTAAATTACGATATTCATTGGAACCCGGTACGAATTATTCAGCGTTTCGGAAGGATTGACCGTATCGGTTCACACAACAAGGCAGTTCAGCTTGTAAATTTTTGGCCAAATTTGGAACTGGACGAATATATTAATCTGGAGGCGCGAGTTAAAGGGCGCATGATGCTTGCTGACGCGTCTGCAAGCGGAGAAGAAAACGTTATTGATACGGAAAAACTAAAGATGAATGATCTTGAGTATCGCCGCAATCAACTTAAACAGCTTCAGGACGCGGTAGTGGATTTAGAAGAAATGTCCGGAGGAGTGTCAATTACGGATATGACATTTAATGATTTTCGAATGGATCTTGTAGAATATATGCGGACAAATAAAGCTATTTTAGAAAAATCGGCTTGCGGGATGTATGCCGTTACTAAAAAAGATAACGCGGATGACAATATCCCGCAGGGTGTAATATTTTGTCTAAGACATATAGCAAGAGGCCGTGTCCCTGATGAACATAACGCGTTCTATCCATATTACATAGTATATGCAAAGGACGATGGGACTGTTTTTGGTTCCTTTTTAGCGGCTAAGAAGATTTTGGATATCTATAGAAAACTGTGTTTAGGGCAATCTGAAGTTCTAACCGAGTTGGTTGAGATTTTTAACCGAGAAACAAAAGACGGCCGGGAAATGAGCAAACATTCGGCATTGCTTGAATACGCAATAGCAAACATTATCGGCAAGAAAGATGAAAAAGGCATAGAAAGCCTTTTTGCGAAAGGCGGAACAACATTATTAAACAATTCGTATCAGGGAAAAGATGATTTTGAACTAATCTCATTTTTGATTATAAAATGAGGAGTAAGTTAGGAAATAATTATGAAAAAAGTTGACTTTTTCAAAAACAACAGGTACACTACTATCAACAGACCCGCCACGCCTATGGCTTATGCTATGCGCATCTCTGGCGGGTATTTTTTTTATAAGGGGGTTTTTCGTGAAATATGAGAAACCCCCTTTGTCTTTAAGTGAGCAGGTCGATCAACTTATAAAACGTGGGTTGAAGGTACGTAAAAAAGAAGATGCCGGTAAGGTTTTATCCGAAATAAACTATTATCGATTGAGTGCCTATTTCAGGCCTTTTCAAAGAGATAAAAAAGAGCATATATTCTGCCCAAACGCATCCTTTAATGAAGTCCTCAAATTATACAGATTCGATACTTCTTTGAGAAACATTCTATCTTCAATTATTGAATCTGCAGAAGTATTTGCCAGGGTTAGGATAACATATCATCTGGTTACGAAATATAAAGATCCCTTCTGTTTTACAAATAAATCATTGTTTTCTAAAAAGTTTAGGGGAGAACAGCTGGAAAGGGAAGACTTTAGAAAAATTTGCGCGTGCAATGGGAACAAAATATGTATTAACGCTCTTTGGAAAGAATTGAATAACAAAAAATGGATAGATAATAAAGGCACAAAAAGACCAAAAGAGGACAGGGACCGTTTTCCGATAAATTGGGGCAAAACTTTAATAACGTCTATCATCAATATTTTTAAAGAGGTTCCCCATGATAAATGGCTCTCAAAAATGAACAGTTCTATAAAGACGTCAAAGGAAGAGTTTGTACGGCACTATATGAAAACTTATTTCGAGGATACGGGACATTTCCCTTTTTGGATGGTATCCGAAATTATTTCGTTTGGGCAACTCTCAAAATTATACTCCGGGTTGAATCATAATGACAAAACAGAAATAGCAAAGCTTTACGGGTTAAGTAGTAGGGTTTTCGGTCAATGGCTTCACTCAATAGTGTATCTAAGAAATATGTGCGCGCACCATTCCAGAATCTGGAACAGGATTCTGGAGATAGCCCCTGTTAAGCCCGGCAAATCAAAGGGAAAAGGGGTATGGAATAACAGGGTTTTTAGCCAGCTATTAGTTTTAAAACACCTTACCCCTGATAAATTTAAGTGGAATATTGTTGTCTGGAAGATACAGCTTCTATTGTGGCAATATCGTTTGGTGGATTTAAGCGCTATGGGGTTTCCTGTTGATTGGAAAAAATATTTAAAATAAAGTAACATAACTTATGACAATAGAAGATTTTCTAAACATAATAAAATTTCCCGAAAAAGGCCGGGTTGATAAAAAGATATTCAAAAAATCTATTTATGGAAAAGCACCGCTTACCCGAAAACAAGTTGAAATTGTCAAGAATGAGATAAACGATATTCGGTGGCATTGCGTATTAAAACCAGAGACAACAAATATTCCTGTATTTAAGAATAATGATTTTGACTATGAGGAAATACAGGTTATAGGCGTCAGTTTAAAGACAGATGAAAAAAAAGATATTGCCGCGGGAATTATTCAGAAATGTATACCGTATCCGGTCGTTTTGATTTTAGGATACGAAGGACAAATAGCTCTTTCTGTTGCGGCAAAGCGGATTAATAAAACTGATATTTCAAAAAGTGTAATTGATGAGGAATTTATAACAAATTGGATTTCAACCGGCAGAGCAAATAAAGCAAAAGCATTTATTAATAGCCTACAGCTTGAGAACTTGTCTTTTACGAATCTTTTTAAGTTTTACAGTGATTTTGCTGATAGAGTGAAGCTCTTTTGCGCGTGTGAGCACAAGGAAAATTATATCTATGAGAACAAAAGCAAAACGGATAAGGCTTATAAGTTATTCCAGAAAATTAAAGAACTTGAAGAAGAAAAGACAGCTTTGCGGAGACAAATAAAAAAAGAGACGGATTTTGCGAAAAAAGTGGATTTGAATGTTGCGATAAAGAAGATGCAGAGGGATACGCTGTTTTTAATCGCTAAAAGCAATAAATAGGAGATAATAACTATGAAATTGCCAATCAATGTGAAAGATATTTTAGGAAGCGGAAAAGTTGAATGGGAGCGATTGGAATTTAAGGAAGGGTGGAATTCCCTAAGTGTTCTGCACACGCTTTGCGCGTTTGCGAACGATTTTCATAATTTAGGAGGAGGCTATATAGTTATCGGAGTTGCCGAGGATAAAGGATGTCCGATATTACCGCCTAAAGGTATTGCCGTAGACAAAGTCGATTCAATTCAAAAAGAGATAATGAATTTGGGACATAAAATAGTGCCTTATTATCATCCCATTATAGCGCCGTGTGAAATCCAAGATAAAACAGTTTTAGTTTTATGGGCGGCAGGAGGACAGACGCGACCATATAAAGCACCTATATCGATGAGTAAAAATTGTAAAGAGTATGCTTATTACATCCGCAAAGGTTCTCAAACTATTCGCGCGAAACATCAGGACGAAGTAGAACTGATTGGACTGGCCGCGACGGTTCCGTTTGATGACAGAATCAATCAACGTGCTTCGTTTAACGATCTTGATCTTGGGTTAATCCGCGCGTATCTTCAACAAGTCGGCAGTGATCTCTTCGACGAAGCTCCGAAAATGGATTTTGTGGAATTATGCCGACGTATGAATATTGTTGACGGCGCGGATGAACATATTTTTCCACGTAATGTCGGTTTGATGTTTTTTAACGCGAAGCCGGATTTATTTTTTCCTCAGGCTCAGATTGATGTTGTTAATTTTCCCGAAGGTCCGGGCGCGGATTCCTTTAGCGAGAAAATATTTAAAGGTCCGGTTAATCATATGCTTACGGAGGCTCTTAACCATATCAAAGACAGGTATGTTGAAGAGCGTATTCAGAAATTTCCCGATCGAGCGGAAGCGGAACGCAGATATAATTATCCGTACGTTGCTATCGAAGAGATCTTAACAAATGCTGTTTATCATCGCGCGTACGAAGTACGGGAGCCAATTGAGGTACGCATTTTTCCGGACAAAATCACAATCGGCAGTTTTCCCGGTCCCGACAGATCAATTGCCGATAAAGATATTGCGCATTACCGCTTTATTTCACGCAGATACCGTAATCGCCGAATAGGCGAATTTTTTAAAGAACTTGATATGACCGAAGGTCGCGGAACAGGGGTTCCTAAAATACTTCAAGCGATAAAGAAAAACGAGTCTCCACTCCCAATTTTTCATACAGACGAAGATCGAACGTACTTTGTGGTTGAATTGCCTATTCATTCGAAATTCATAAAAAAAGTAAAAAGCAAAACAGAGGCCCAGTCAGGGGCCCAGTCAGGGGCCCAGTCGTTTCAAGTGTTAGCGGCGCTACAGAATAAAGAGCTATCTGTCAACGAGTTGGTTCACGCGCTGGGATTAAAGAATAAAACAGGGGCGTTAAAAAGAACGGTAAGTGATTTACTTGAACGCAAATGGATAGCATACACGATCCCCGATAAACCGAATAGCCGTTTGCAGAAATATCGGTTAACTAAAAAAGGAAATAATGCTTTGGTGAATTCAGTGAAACGTGGGATTTGAAGATTATTATTTGGGAAGATAACCCCAAATAATAATCTAAGGATAAAAAAATTGAGGCGGATAGACTATTTTTAGTAACAAAAATGGATAAAAATTAAGAAGTTTTTCAGAAATGGATACAATGTTGGAAAGTTTAGGCGCGTCGTTTGTTCTTGAGATAGGGAAAAATTTCTGATAGAGAATTTAAACAGTAAAGAGGGCAGCGAAGAAAAATCCGGGGTGAAGTTCGGTTAAAGAAAAAACAACTATCTTATAATCCTGACAAGGCAATTGTCCAACAGCTTGTTGGACAATTAGTAGGAATTCCATGGGGGCATAATATCGCGATTATTACCAAAACCGATAGGAGTTTCTCAGTATCAGCTTACAAAATCATTGCCACAAAAGTT
>JBDRBG010000114.1:0-7624 GCA_043823005.1 Candidatus Omnitrophota bacterium | reverse complement strand
CGCGAGCGGGGGTGTTTCCCTGTGTGAGGCTGACCTGTGCGGCGCTAACCTGGTTTTCCCCGCGCGAGCGGGGGTGTTTCTCGCCGATGCCGTGGTAGAATCCGGCGACTTTAAGTTTTCCCCGCGCGAGCGGGGGTGTTTCTTCCATGGATAGACCGAAACATGACGAAAATCCGTTTTCCCCGCGCGAGCGGGGGTGTTTCTATATCAAGATGTTGACGAGGCTTTTCAAGAAAGTTTTCCCCGCGCGAGCGGGGGTGTTTCTTGCGTTTCTTGCCGCTCTGGTCGTGCTTTACCGTTTTCCCCGCGCGAGCGGGGGTGTTTCTGCTTTAGGGTTAAGATGGTTCGGATCAAGTAGATGCCTGTTTTGTATGGGCAGGTGTAAATTGAACTCAGAATAGTTTCTTGATAAAGTATAGATGTATTGTTCCGACTGATTTTTTATAATTGCATTATTTGTGCTCAGAGGCTATAATGCAAATGTAATAAAAGTGATAGGATGCTTAATTTATTTGAATTTGGGGATAAAGAAGACTATTGTTATATAGTTTTCCGGTTTATTGTTTGCAACCGTCCCATTTGATTAACTTAACGTAAAATTTTGTAGTTCTGATTTAATTATATGCTAAACGATGGTAACAAATACAAAGAATTAAACCCTTTAATTATGGGTGACTTAGAGATTAAAGTGCCTATAATACAAGGCGGTATGGGTGTACGGGTATCGACTTCTTCTCTGGCAGGAGCGGTTGCTGAAACAGGGGCGGCCGGTACGATTGCCAGTGTCGGATTACCTCCTGATACTGCTGAAAACAGGGCAGATGTGCCTAAATCTTCCAGAGAACATCTTCAGGAACAAATACGACTTAGCCGGAAAATTTCTAATGGTGTTATTGGTGTTAACATCATGGTAGCATTGAGTAATTATGAGGACCTGGTAAGGGCCACAGCGGCTGAAAAAATGGATTTTATCATTTCAGGGGCTGGCCTGCCTATAAGTCTTCCGGAATTTGCGGAAGGTTCATCCATAAAGCTGATTCCTATGGTTTCTTCGGCAAGAGGCGCGAATCTTTTACTTAAAACATGGAAACGCAGGTATAACCGTTTTCCCGATGCTTTTATTATAGAAGGGCCTTTGTCCGGAGGACATATAGCCGGGCATACTCTGGAACAGTTGAATGGTATGATGTCAACAATAAGAGAACAACCATGGCTTGAGAACTCGTTGAAAGACGTGTTAAAACAGGTTAAAGAATATGAAAAAGACTATGGCGTACAGATTCCTGTTATAGTGGCAGGCGGCATTTTTGACGGAAAAGATGTAGCTAAGTTTTTACGGTTAGGAGCAAGCGGCGTACAAATAGGAACACGATTTGTGGCTACTCATGAATGCTCTGTATCAGATGAATTTAAGAAGTTATATATCAATGCGAAAGAAGATGATCTTGTTTTCATCCAAAGTCCGGTGGGTATGCCGGCAAAAGCCATAAGGACGAAATTTATTGATAAAGTCTTGCGGGGTGAAGGCGCGGAGTTTATTTGTAATTATCAATGCCTCAGGACTTGTGACCCTGCTAAGGTTCCTTACTGTATTGCCAAGGCTTTGATTAACGCGGCAGTAGGGGATATCGATAATGCGGTAGTGTTTGCCGGAACAAATGTTTCCAGAATAACTAAACTTATGTCTGTAGCCGATATGGTAAAAGAGATCTCTGCCGAGGCAGTAGCGGAGCTTAATAAACAAGAACAAGTAAATTGTAATCCAGCCTAAGAAATCATATAAACATTTCATAGCAAGGTTTTTCAAGCAAATATATAGTCGTTAGTAGGAGCCGGGTCTCCGCCATAATAAGCTTTTCAAAGGCGAGCCAAGCGGATCCGCCAGTAGGAATAGCGCTTAACTTCTTTAGTCTCAATCGTTTATATAAAGCGTCTGCATTTTCTTGCTTTTGATTGACATAATAGGCGGAAATTGGTATAATATTGTCTTCTAGAAATGGTAAACTCGTGGTGACACGGGGTCGCAAAATCAGGGGTCTAGAAGACAAACGGATATAATAGTATATTTGTTTATTATTAGACAGCTCGATTACCTGGAAATAAAAAGGTAATCGGGTTTTTTGTTATAGGCTTATTAAAAAACATTATATCCGGGGAAAACAGCTGATTATTCCGCCCCCCTGATGGGATAATTCAGCTGCCTGGGTATATATTAAGGCTTGAAAGATGAAAGAAAGAATAAAAAACACGCATAATTACAAAAGCGGATACATTCGAGCTGTAAAGACCATTGCCCTGGTATTAGTATGCCTAGTTTTTGTGAATAGTGTTGGTTTTGAAGTTTCAGCTCAGGCGATAAATAGTACAAAAAATACTATGGCTGTACAATCCAGATTTTCTGCATTGATCAATGAAGGAATAGAACCGACCTTTCAAACTCGATCCGAGATCTTGCTGGGGCTGGGACTGCTTTTAGAAGGCAAGACTTATTCTGCTGTTAATGGGATGTTGATTGATAAACATCGGGAAATTCAATCAAGAAGAAAAACAATAAACACTAAAAATATATTACAGAAAAAAGAACGAATTAAATTAATAGAAGAGGTATGGCAGGCTTTTAGAGCTGACAATCCGGATTTACATGTTGATTTCAGTGGGGACATAGACAGAACAAAGGATGAAATGCTTATTATTGTTGATGAAAAGAATAAGCTTTTGGGGTTTGTAACATATAGACAAATAGATACAAGTAAATATATGGTTTTCAGTCATTATGTTTTCAAAAAAGAAAGAAAGAGAAATATTGGAAGAATTTTATTGATAGAATTAATAAAAGTGTTTAAGAAAGAGCATAAGGGTAATGATTTATTAATTCTTACGGCTACACGGTTAACTAGGCATGGAATAAAGATGTGGAGGAATCTTTTTGGGAAAAAGACTCTGCATATAGAACAAAGGCTCATAAGTGGAGTTAAAAAAAAAGTAATAGTTCCGGTTGTTAATTTAAACGAAGTAAATAGTTTTAAACTGGAGTCTAAGTCTATACATAGCAAAAGCAATATAGAATTTTTACCCGGAGTGGAATTCAATAGCAAGAAGCACAAACTCAAAGCTAGTTTTATAGTAAAAGGCAGAGAAGATGTTGTTTTTGATGTTGAATACAATGCAACACTAGCAGATGAACTATATATAAAACATAAAAAAGAAGAAAAGATTATTGCGAAAGAAGCCCTGAAAATTGCAAATGATACATTTCAATTTTTAGTTGATAGCACAAAAATACAAAAAAAGAAAAAAATAGAAGCTGACGGTCATCTTCCGATTGATAAAAGAATGCATAAATTTATTGTGCAAGAAATTAAAGGAAAGTTTCCGGGACATTGTATTATCAGCGAAGAAGATGAATTGAAAACTGTGATTGCGAAAGGTTCTTCTTATGTTTGGTTGATTGATCCTCTTTGCGGAACCTCGGAATATTCTGAAAAAATCCAGGATTATGGAACGGGAATAATGTGTTTTCATGCAGAGACGCTTGAGCCTGTAGTTGCTGTTATGTGCGGATATGGTTATGAAAAGGGTGAACCAAAAGATTTAGAGAAAGATGCAATAATATTTCATGCTACAAAAGAAGGCACATTTTTAAACGGCAAAAAAATAGTTGTAGAGGATACAAAAGACGTTACTAATAAGCAGGCATTTATTGCCAGGCATAGGACTGTAAGGAAAAGCGACGGTACTACGGTAAAAGATCCTTTGAAAGGTTACCGGAAAAAATTACAAGAAAAATTCTCGTTTAAAAGTGTTCCAAAAGAAAGCGAAGGATTTTTAAGGATATTGCAGGGGTTATTGTTAAAGCGTGATATGGCTATGGCAATGCATCTGTGCAAATCGCATGACGCGCTTATTCGCGCATTTATTTTTAAACAAGCCGGGGGTATGGTTTCATTTCTTGACGGAAGTCCGATTTTCCCTGCTAATCATTTGATGTTGACGGAAAAAGATAGATTGCCGCCTATTATTTATAGTTTGCCGGGTATACACAAAGATATTTTACAAGTTCTTAGTGAGGTCCCGTATTTAAAAGCTATAAAGGAAGCTTGCGCAAGGATCAAAAAAGGTCAGACAATTAGTGTTGCCCAGGATATCGAAAGAGAGTTACCTAGATATGAACTTAAAAACCGATTAGCTGGATTTGAAGATGATTTGTTTCTAATTAGAAAAGAATTAAACGAGAAAGGAAGAAAAAAGTTTCTAAAAATTGAAGATGATAAAGTCCCAAAAGTTTTATTCGGGACAAAGAAAAAAGAAGACTCGTATTGTAAAGGTTTATATGAGGATGAAATACATAAATTTGGGATAATACATAAATATATTGAGGAACCGGTTGAAAATATAAAAGATTTTTTTGCAACAAAGAAGCCATGGTGTTGTCCAACATTTTTAGCTAAAGGGGATAAAAAGCATGTATATGAATTTAATTTGCTGCCTTTTGGCTATAAGAGTCTAGAGGATATCATATCGGACGATGTCAAAAACTTAACGGAAGGAATGAGGATTGCTGTAAGAAATGCGATAGCGCAGACTTTTGGTGAAGCCGATAAGCAGTTTTCGCATGGCCACTTACATACTAAAAATATTCTGTTAAAAATGGATAAATATCAGAAATGGCTAGATGTAAAGATAATCGATTGGAAATTTTTAAGAAAATATACTATGCCCGATATTGTGGCAGATTTTTTTAATGGTAGGACAAAAGAGCTTGCTAAGAAAAAATTGTATTGGAATTTTTTTGAGGGCTGTAATTTCGCCGGAGCAAATTTTGAAAAAACATCTTTGAATGCAACTAAGTTTCACTGGGCTAATCTGAAGGGTGTTAATATGGCAAGTGCAGATTTAAGAAGCGCGAATTTTATTGGAGCAGATTTAAGGGGTGCAAATTTAAAGAAGGCATATTTGTATGGTGCTTTTTTTGGCCTTGCTGACCTGAGGGGAGCAGATTTAAGAGATATTAAAACTTCATGGGTTGACGACCCTTTTGGAAATACATTGATGTATAAAACAAAATTTAATTTAAAAGCAGGAAAAATGTTTGAAAGTATGGGATATAAGGTGACCTATTGTAATGATGAAACTGGTGAGAAATGGTGTGAAGTAGATCATAATGTAATGCAGACTAATTTTAAAGTGGAAGAAGGGCAAAATGAAAGACCAAAAGAAGGCAGGGAAACAAAAGGGCAAATAAGAGAAGATATAGATCTGGTGGAAATGAAAACTGTCTTTCAAGAATCGGACAAAATAACAATAAAAAGCAATAAGATTTTGAGTGAAAAAGAAAAAAGGTATTTTAGAAGTAAGGAGAGCCGGAATTTTGAAATAACTGAAGCAGAAGCGCTGGAATATATAAAGATTCAAAAAAAGATAAATCCCAAAAATGCGGATTGGACCGTATTTATGCCAGGCGGGGTTCAAAAATTTTTGTCGGCTATGCTTTTAACTGACGCAAAAACCGTTGTGATCGTAGATTTTGCAGAAAAGATTGATTTTCAGAGAAAAAGGATACAAGGTATAGGGGGCCGTATTTTATCAGTAAAAGAGTCTTATGAGGAATTAGAAATAGAGATTAAAGAGGAGAATATGCCAGAAGCTTATAGAATGTCTAAGAAAATACAAGATTATTATAAGGATATAGGGGCATTAGATATAGATTTTATAGAAAACAATAAAGTGAAACGCAAAAGAAAAAAATTAGAAATTGAATTTGAATATCGAAGAAAAAGGCGTAAATTAGTGCAATATATGTGGGATGTATTTGATCCGGAATTTACTCCAGAAGAAGTAAAAAAAGGATATGACGCATATATAGAATTTTGGTTGAGATTTAATACAGCAACAGCTTATCGTAATCACGAAATTTATGATTCAAAATATCGTGCTTTATTAAAGAAAAATGGATCTATTATATTGGATTCGTTTTATTCTCAAACAATGGCTGATCTTATCCCGGAAATGCCTCCATTTGTTGAATATGTTTTGGGCCATCAAAGAATTGAATCTGTCTTTTTAAGTAGATTTTGTCCTTCAGGCAGTTCACCTGTTTATATAGCAAAAAAAAGAGAAACATATGAGCTCAATTTATCCCACAAAGTAGGGGAGTTGAAAGATATAGTTTTTGATCTGGATTATATGCGTAATAAAGCTATTCCTTTTTGTAATGATGATTATATCTATTCCGAGGAGAAAATAATTTTGACAGAGGAGTGCATTGAAAGGTTGTCCGGAGAAATAAAAAATTATTTAATCGAAATAAAAAAGACCGCTGATAAGTTGCCCAAGAATACGAAAGGACGAATATCTAAGTGGTTAGAAAGTTATTTTCAGATGCCTATTTTTGAACAAAAAGAATATTTCAATATGAGCGAAAATTACAGGTTTTTGCACAAAAAACGGTTAAGTTATGAAGTACATAAAAAAGAGAGCCGCAGGGATTATGAGATAACGGAAGCTTTAGATAGAGCTGTTTATAGTCTTTGCCCAAAATTATTTAAAGAAGTTTTTGGTTCTGAACTTTTGAATGATGAATTGGCGGATAAAGAAAAGAAAAAATTATTTGCCCAAGATCAGAGCCAGACATATCAGTTATTATGGGCTTCAAGAAGTTTAAAAGAAGTTCCTTTAAATGTGCATATAGATTTATCCTTAGTCGGGAACGTTGAAAGTAATGTGCACGCTGTTCTTAAAACATTGGTATTAATGGTTCTTCGTAACAGGTCATATGGATTAGATATAAGGTATAGTTTTGAAAAGCACCATAAAAGAGACATTTTTCAGCAAAAAGCGAAGGATATTTTAAGAAAGATGGATTTGATCTCAGCAGAAGAAATAGAGAAGTTGTTTGTTCTGCATGCAAAAGATGACAGTTTAATATCTTTAAAACTATGGGGTCCGGATCAATTGCGAAAAGAAAAGTTTTTTGAGCAGAATGATTATCTTATTGGACTGCGGCAAACAAATAATGATGACAGTGTAGTGATCCCCAATTATACAACAGCAATGGCTATGGGATTATCTTTAGCTTCTTTAAATGTTTTAAAGTATAAAGGGCAAGACAACGAATATAAAAAACATAGAGATAAGGCGTTGGAGTGTTTTAGGGATATTTTTAAACTTTTAGGAATTATTAAAGACAAAAATGATTTTTCAATAAACGAATTAGACGCTATGGTTACAGGTAGTTCCGATGCGAAGTTATATTATGCTGTTTTGTATTCTTTGCCTCCTATAGCAAAAGGGTTTATAGTAAAGATTCATCAATACCACGAGCAAATGCATTTAATGCAGCAAGCCGCATAAGGCAGACGCTTTGCATGAATATCCAATGATACAGGAGTTAAGTGATATTGAAATAGTGAATGGTAGTTGGTGGCGTGCCAAGAAAAGCTCTTTAAATTCTAATTGAATGAAAGGAATCAATCACGGGAATTGTCTGTAGCCGTGTAGCTTGAGACTGGACGAACGGAGTAATCTGTTGCGTCTGAGCAGTCTGACAAACCTTGAGCAAGTCAGGGGAGGCGAACCGGCAGGCCGTAACGAAAGTGAACTTATAAGTAGCCTCGTTAACTATAAA